>JAIOQA010000151.1 GCA_021413675.1 Deltaproteobacteria bacterium
CGTCGGCGAGCGCGGCGTCGCGGCGGGCGAGCTGCGCGCGGTGCTCCCTCGCTACCGCAACGAGACGCCGCTGCACCTGCTCACGCCGGGCGGTCGCCACCTGCCCCGCCGCGTCACGCTCCTGCGCGATCACCTCGTGACGACGCTGACCGCGGCCTGCAAGGGCCACGGCGCGCTGGCCTGACGCGGCCGATCAGTGACAGTCGCAGCAGCGCTGCTTCGCGGCCTGGCACGAGGCCTTGCCGGCGGCGCAGCGATCCGCGGCCCAGGCGTCGCCCACGAGGTCGTCGGCGAGCCGGCAGATCGCCGCGGCGTCGTCGCAGATCGCGGTCGCGAGCGTGCACGTGTCGGTGCACGCCGCCGGCGGCGTCAGCGGCGCGACGCACACGCCGGCGGCGTCGGTCGCGCTCATCGGCTGGGCCGCGGCGATCGCCTCAGCGTCGGGCGCGGCCACGCCCGCGGCCTGCTCGCGCGCGGCGATGTCGGCGCCGAGCCGCTCGATCTCGGCGTGGCTGTCGCCCGGTCGCATCGTCATCGCATCCGGGGCGCCTGCCGGGGTCGCGCGCGGCGCCATCGCCGCGCCGCAGGCGACCAGGGTCAGCGCGTACGCGATCGCCGCGCCTCGCACGCCACGACGCTTCACGGCACCAGCCCGGCGTGGTGATCGCACGCGCAGCAGCGCTCCTTGGCCTCGCGACACGAGGCCTTGGCGCTGTCGCACTTCTCCTTGGCCCACGGATCGTTGCCGAGGTCGGCGGCGATCGCGCAGATGCTCTCGGCGTTGTCGCAGATCGCGTCGCCGAGCTCGCAGACGTCGCTGCAGGTCGGGCTGGGCTCGTGGCCATCGGGACAGACCGCCGCGGCCGCGCCCACGCTCTGGGCGTGCATCGCGACCACCGCCGCCGGCTCGGGCTCGACCTCCATGCGGCCGGCGCGGCGCCAGTCGCGGATCTGCGTCCACAGCGCGGTGATCTCGTTGCGCTTGGCCTGGGCCTGCTGCCAGCCCGGCATCGGATCGAGCGGCCGCGAGCACGCGACCAGCGCCGCGCCGAGCGCCGCGCCGAGCGCGATGCCACCGAGCGCGGCGCGCGCGCCGACGCCGGTCATTTCGGCTCCGCCGCGAGCCGCTTCTGCAGCGCCTCGTTGATCGCGATCGAGCGATCGTACGCGGCGATCGCCGCGCGCTTGGCAGAGGCCGCGTTCGCCTTGCCGGCGGGCGTGCCGTCGTCGGCGAGCGCCGCCTGGGCCTCGAACACCTCGCCGCGCACGGTGTGCAGGTTGGCGAGGAAGAAGCTGTCGCGGGTCGCCGCGGCGATGCCCTCGTCGACGGTCCTCATCGCCTCGTCGACCTTGCCCTGGGCGACCAGGAGCTTGGCGAGCAGCGCGCGCGCATCCTGGCGCACGTCCTCGGCCTCGGGCGCGCCCTGCGGGAACTGGATCGCCAGGATCTGCCGGACCGCGAGCGTCGCCTCGGTGAGGTTGCCATCGGTCATGTAGACCTTGGCCTTGTGGTGAAAATTCTTGGCCTGGGCCAGCGCGACCAGCAGGTCCTGCGAGACCGTCCCGGCGAGGTCGCTGGGCTCGGCGAGCCGCGTGCTGGTCGAGGCGCGATCCTCGTCACCCGCGGTGCAGCTGACGAGCGCGGTCCCGCCCAGCGCTCCGGCGAGCGCGGCGCCGACCAGCCATCGCGTCGTGGTCTTCATCGGGTACCTCCCGACCGTACCGCGAGCCCCTGCTCGCGCCAGCCATCGAGCCGGTCGGCGTAGATGACGTCGATGCGCGCCGCAGCATCGCCGGCGCGATCGCGGGTGATGACGCCGACCAGCTGATCCGCGCTGCGCCGCGCCGCGACCGACGGCGAAGGCGCGTGCCGCACCGGGCGCGTGACCAGGATCGCGATCGCGGCGGCCGCGACCGCGGTCGCCACCGTCGCGGCGATCCATGGCAGGAGCGAGCGCTTGCGCGCCGCGTCGATCGACACGACCCGCGGCGGGCTCGGCGCGCCCAGCGGCGGGGGCACGCTGACCGAGCGCGGCCGGTCCTTGTCGACCGCGGCCAGGAGCGCCGCATCGACGATCGACGCCGCGCGCGCATCGGTGAGCGCGATCCGGCCGGCCGCGCCGCGGATCACGGTCGCGACCTCGACCAGCGCGCGATCGTCCGCCGACATCGCCGCCGGCACGCCGCGCCCCGCGACCGCACGATCGATCAGCTCGCCGAAGCCGCGGGCGTGCGCGAGCTCGGCCGGGCTGATCGGGTCGTCGGGGTCGAAGTCGTCGTCGTCGGGGTCGTGGGTCATACGGCTTCCTCGGGAGCGCGAGCGCCGAAGCGCTTGCGGAAGGCGCGCACCGCGCGGAACAGGAGGACATCGAAGGTGCCGACGGTGATGCCCAGGCGGCGGGCACATTCGTCGCGGGGGAGCTCGTCGATCAGGCGGAGCTCGATGGCCACCCGGTAGCGCTCGTTGAGGCCCTCGAGCGCGACCGTGATCCGCGCCCGGTTCTGGCGCTGATCCTCGGCGGCGATGAGCTGGGCGTCGGCGTGCGACTCGGGATCGGACTCCTGCGGTAGTTCCTGGGCCATCGCGTCAGCCAGGCGGCGCGAGCGCTTCGACTGGCGGTGGAGGTCGTAGACCTTGTTGATCGCGATCTGGCGGAGCCAGGGGTAGATGCTCTTGCCCTGCCACGTGAAGCGCCCGATCTTCTCGACGGCGGTCGCCATGGTGTCGCGCAGGATGTCCTCCGCGGTCGCGGCATCCCCGGTGCGCGGCAGGATGATCGTGCCGTACAGCGGTGGGGCGTAGCGTTCGAGGAGAGGGCGCATGGCGTCGAGGTTGCCGCGCTGGGCCTCCTCGACCAGGCGCTGCTCTTCGTCGAGCTCGACGCAAGGTGGTGTGGCAGCTTCGGAGGCCAAGTGCCGTCTCTCCAACGCCCGGAGGCGGCGCCATCTTACACCGTTGGGTGCACGTGGTTCGCCGCGGTGGTCAGCAGGGGGCGCGATCGATCAATCGGACCCGTTGCCCTCGAGGGGGCCGGGCGGCCCCGACCGGGGCGCGGCGGCCGGGCGCGAACCATCGTAGGACACCGACATCAGCTCGAGCCCGTGCGGCGGCGCGGTCGTGCCACCCCGGGTTCGATCGCGACTCGCAATGATCTCCGGCAGATCGGCGGCGGGAATCACGCCCTGCCCGACCGCGGTCAGGGTCCCGGCGATGATCCGGACCATGTTGCGGAGGAAGGCGTTGCCGCGGACGTCGATGCACCAGAGCTCCGGCTCGTCGTCGGTCGGCGTGATCGCGATCGCGTGGATGCGGCGCATCGTGGTGCGCGCGGTGCAGTCGCTGGAGCGGAACCCCGCGAAGTCGTGCTCGCCCAGGAACGCCGCCGCCGCGGTGCGCATCGCCTCGAGATCCATCGGCCGCGGCCGGTGCCAGGCCCGCCGCACCCAGCGCGGCGACCGGTCGGGCCGGGCGAGCACCATGTAGCGGTAGTGCTTGCCGGTCGACGAGAACCGCGGGTGCCAGTCGGCGCTGGCCTCGGCGGCGTCGACCACGGCGATCGACGGCGGCAGGAGGCCGTTCAGGCCGCGGCGCAGGCCGTAGGTCGGGATCGTCCGGTCGGTGTGGAACGAGGCGACCTGGCCGCGCGCGTGGACGCCCGCGTCGGTGCGCGAGGCGCCCGAGGTCCGGGTCGGCACGCCGAGCAGCGTGGCGATCGCCGCCTCGAGGTGGCCCTGCACGGTCGGCGCGTTGGACTGGCGTTGCCAGCCGGCCAGGCCGGTGCCGTCGTACTCGATGGTCAGGCGGATGTGGCGCCCGCCCGCGCCGACGGGCTCGGTCAAAACTCGAAGTCGAAGCCAGCGAACCAGGTCGAGTCCCCGACCGCGAGCTTCGAGTCCTTGCCGAAACCATCGACCTTCGCGGCCTGGTACTCGATGTAGAAGCCGGCGTGCTCGATGCCGCTCTCGGCCATCGAGCCGGCCGCGTCCGCATCGATACGCTCGGCGCGGATCGCGAGGCCGATCGAGGCCTGCACGCCGGCAGAGGCGCCGATCGCCTTGTTCTCGGCGCACGCGTGGTCGGCGTTGTCGGGGTGGCAGTTCTTGTCCGCCAGCTGCGCGAGCTCGCCGCTGGGCTGGCGGATCCACCACATGTAATAGGAGAAGCCGGCGCGGATGTACGGGATCACCGGCACGCCGA
The DNA here is from genome assembly GCA_021413675.1 of Deltaproteobacteria bacterium. GTDB lineage: Bacteria > Myxococcota_A > Polyangia > Haliangiales > Haliangiaceae > JAIOQA01. The sequence goes on from JAIOQA010000151.1 coordinate 4,199, forward strand.
ACCGGTCATCGAAGTACGTGAGCCGGTAGCTCGCGGTGACCGCCATCGGCATCAGCCGGAACGAGGTCTCGTCGCCCGGGGACCGCGGCCGGTTCGGCTCACCCGGGATCGAGCCATCGACGAAGGCGTTGGCGGTCTTGCCGAGGAAGCCGATCGAGCCGCCGACCCCGACCTGGCCGAAGCCGCTCCACACGATGCGATCGACCTCGAGCTCGGGGACGATGTTGTAGCCGCCGAACATCTCGTGATACGGGCGGGTCGCCTTCCCGGTCTGGTCCTGGAACTGCGCGTCGATCGCGGGCACGTAGGGCCCGAGCTTGATGCCGATGATCCACTTCGACTCGGACACGCCGGTCGGCTCGTCGCCGAACGCCGGGTCGTCCCAGTACGGCGTCGTGCTCTGCGCGTGGGCCGCGCCGGTGTGGAGCATCGCCAGGGCGACCGCGGCTCCCGCGACCACCAGCCGCGCGGTGCGGCCGCGCAGGCGGCGGCGGCGCAGCATCATCCCGACGCCAAGCAGCAGGATCAGGCCGGGCAGCGTGAACAGGTGCCAGGCGAGCGCGAAGGCCACCAGCGGCAGCAACACGATCGCGGCGACCACCCGGAGCGGCCACCACGCGGCGACGTACTCGCCGAGCCACGCGACGTGGTTGTAGTAGAAGTGCGTGAGCGCGCGGCCGTACAGCGTCGACGCGAGCGTGTCGTCGCGGAACGCCCGCAGCGCCCGCGTGATCGGGCCGCCGTCGCCGTAGGTGTCGGCCATCAGGCAGAAGCCGCCCTCGACCTTCGAGCCCTGATCGTGGGTGTCCTCCCAGAAGTCGGTCACCGGCTGCGGGGTGACCGTGCCGAGGAACGTCACGCCCGCCGGGTTGCCGGCCTGATCCACGACCAGGAGGATGACCCGGTACGGCGTGTCGTTCTTGAGCCCCGAGGCGGTCACCTCGGTGGCCCCACCGGGCGCCTCACCGCACAGGAACGACGAATCGAGCGACTCCATCGTCGTCGGGTCGATCGGCTGCGCATCCGGGGACGGCGGGCTCGCGTCGCCCGGCCCGGCGTCGAACGCGGCGTCCGGCCCCGCGTCCGGCGCGGCGTCGGGCGTCGCATCGGGATGGCCCGCGTCGATGTCGGTCTCCGCGTGCAGCGGCCGCTCGGTCAACTCGATGCTCTGGTTGACGTCGCACAGGGCCTTCGGGGTGAAGTACTTGGCCGTGACGGGCGGCTTGTCGAACGCCGGCTTGCCGCCGGTCGAGCAGAGCATCTGGTAGTAGTAGACGTCCGCGGTCGAGCCGGTCTCCGGCGTGAACGAGATGTGGATCGATTCCTCGCCGCCGTCGACGTTGATGTCGGTGGGCAGCGCGGGGGCGAGCCCGTCGTAGTCGATCGTCTGCTTCGCGACGGTCTCGTAGGTCTGGGCGCCGTCGGTGTCGACGAAGTACCAGATGGTCGAGGTCTTGGCGGTGGCCTCGCACCCCGTGGCGTTCTTGGACGACACCGCCTGGTGCACCGTGAACAGCGGGTAGCGCACCGCGAACAGGTCGTAGTAGTGGGCGAGGTGCAGCGCCTGGAGGTTGGTGCAGTTCGTGTTGCGCGTCGTCACGTCGCCGTCGCAGCTCGCGCCGACCCAGACGTCCATCGGGGCCTTCTGAAACGCGTCCGTGGTGTCCTGGGTGCCGTTCGTGACCGACGACTTCAGGCGAAACTGCGCGGCGCGCGAATCCGGCGCGGCATCCGAGCAGACGCACCGCGCGAGGTTGAACGCCTGCTTCCGCTCGAGGTCCGTGTCCGGCGCGAGGTAGTCGAGGGGCTTGTTCGTATCGAGCACCGGCAGCTGGAGCTCCAGCTTGACCGTGCCCGCGCCGGTCGGAATCTCCGCGCGTGCGGTCCCCGCGCGCGCGACACCAGCGAGGACCAGGGCGACACCGAGATAACGACGAACCATCGGGGCTGCTTTCTGCAAGCGAAGTGCCGCGGCGACGCCGACGACAATTGCTAGCTATCACGCGGCCCTGTCCTCATCAACATCGCTGCGGTCGGCTGCCAATTTGGCGCGACCTGCGCGTGGCCCGTGTCACCTCGTCGAGGCCTGCTTCAGCGCCTCGGCGATCTCGCGCCCCAGCGCGGCGGCCCGCGCCACCGCGTCCGGCGACACGACCTCGCCCCACTCGGCCAGGTAGTAGAGCTCGGTCAGCTCGCCGAGCGGCCCGGCGCCGGCCACGCCCTGCGCGGCGAGATCCCGGGCCAGCTCGCGGGGCGTGATCGCCGGGTCGCGCGGATGGCCTTGCCGTGCCAGCTGGGCCAACGCGCCGGCGTACGTGGTCGCGATCGCGCTGCGCACCCGCGCCCGGCCCCGTGGTCCCCCGCCCGGGCCGCGCCGCCTGCGCAGGCGCCACGCGATCAGCCCGCAGAGCGGGATCGCGATCGCCAGGGTCACCGGCCAGTTGCGGCCCGCGGCCTTGACCCCATCGATCGCCTGCTCCTTGACCCAGCGCGCGCCGGCCTTGATGCCGCCGCCGATGCCCTTGAACAGGGACAGCTGCTCCGAGAGATCGTAGTCGACGACCCACTTCTTCCAGCCGAACCGCACGCTGTCGAGGAAGCGGACGATGCGCGCCCAGATGCCGGTGCCGCCGCGGCCGAGCTCGTCGACCTCCGCCGCCGGCGTCGGATCGAAGGTGACCCAGCCTTCGCCCGGGAAGTAGATCTCGGCCCACGAGTGCGCGTCGCCGGCGCGGATCGCGAAGTAGTCGTCGTACTCGTTCCACTCGCCGCCGAGGAAGCCGTTGACGTTGCGGGTCGGGATGCCGACCGAGCGCGCCATGATCACGAACGCCGAGGCGAAGTACTCGCAGTGGCCCTCGTGGCGCTCGAACAGGAAGAAGTCGATCGGCTCGCGGCCGCCGGGGTCGGCGAGCTCGAGGGTGTAGCGGTTGTTGGCGTCGAGCCAGGCGATCAGCGCCTGGGCCTTGTCGTAGTCGTTGGTGAGGCCGGCGGTGATCTCGCGCGCCTTGGCGACGGTCTCGTCGGTGATCTCCTTGGGCACGCGCGTGTAGACGTCGAAGTTGGGCGGCAGCGGGCCGCGCGCCTTGCGGAGCCGGTCGGCATCGGGGCTCTCGACCTGCGACCACACCGTGTAGTGGATCGCGCCACCGTGGGCGTAGCGCAGCTCGTCGTTGCGGTCGTCATCGGGGGGCCTGGTGCCGCGGACCGCGTCGACCTCGAACGCCAGCGGCATCGACGCGCCGAACAGCACGTCGGCGTCGAGCGGCTCGAGCCACACCTGCTGCTCGAAGCCGGCCGTGCGGGCGGCGTCGCTGGCGAGGCCGCCGGGCGAGAACCCGGGCAGCGTGATGCGCAGCCGGCCCGGCCGCGGCGTGTCGAGATCGCCGTCGGTGAGCGGCGCGCGATCGCCGCGCGACCAGGCGCCGTGGCTGTACTCGTCGAACGAGACCCCGCGCCAGTGCAGGTACGGCGCGTCGCGACCCGCGAACTGGCCCGAGACCTTCACGCGCATCACGACCGTGCGGTCGTCCTTGATGCGGCCGTGGCCGCCGAGCTTGACGCCATCGGAGAACCCGGCGAGCGACAGCCCGCTCTTGCCCTTCCAGAAGAAGCCGATGCCGACCCGCGGGATCGCCAGGAACAGTACCGCCGCGCCCGCGAAGATGCCCAGCGACACCAGCGCGGTGCCGACGAAGAACCGGCGATCGACGATGCGCTTCGACTCGAGGATGCGGCGGACCTCGACGCGCTCCGACTTGTCGTCGGCGTGCTTGAGGAGGAAGTTGTCCTCCATCTCGCGGCGCAGGTGGAACAGGATCATCGTCCAGGTCGCGCCGATCACGAACAGCAGGAAGAACGCGCCGAAGGTCAGGTCGGCGTTCATCACCGAGCCCGCGACCAGCATGAAGAACGCGAGCACGTAGAGCTGCTGCCAGTCGCGCGCGGCGCGCCGGTTGTGGGCCTTGACGATCGTCAGCCACACCAGGAAGTCGGCGCCGGTGCCGAGGATGTCGCCGGTCGTGACCGCGAAAGTCACCGACAGCACCAGCACCAGCAGCGAGACGATCGTCCACAGCAGCGCCCAGCGCTCGTAGCGGATCCGCGGCGGCTCCCAGAACCACGAGGTGATGAGCCCCGTGGTGCCGAGCAAGGCGGTGATCGGCGAGACCGCGCCGCCGGTGACCAGCTCGCCGAACGCGGCCGCGACCGCGAAGTAGCTGGCGCCCTTGTGCGCGCGCGCGAACTTCATGATCGATCGGCCCCATCGATGACGCTGGGCCCGATCTCCTCCGGACCCGGAGCCGGCTCGCATGCTCGCCTCATGGTCGGTGCCTCACGCTTCCACCACCCGCGCCGCGCCCGACGGGCGGCCCGCGACCACGACGCCGCGCGGATGCACGAGCACGCTCGACGATCCCAGGGAACGTGCCGTTCCCCTCGTCGGGGGCAAGCCCCGCCGAGCCTCCCCTTCGCTTTCGGCGGCACTCGCCGCCGGGCGCGACCGTGTCGCGCCACCTCGACCGAGACGCCTCATGCCTCCACCACCCGCGCCGCGCCCGACGGGCGGCCCGCGACCACGACGCCGCGCGGATGCACGAGCACGCTCTCGGTGCGCGGCGGCAAGGGCGCCGCGAACGGCGTGTCGTCGCCGACGGTGTCGAGCAGCGCCAGCGCGCGCAGGATCCGCGGCAGCTGGCTGCGCCCGGCCGAGGTCGGCACCTGCGCGCCGCGCGCGACCAGCGCCACCGACCAGCCCGCGTCGAGGTAGGCGGCCGCCAGGCTCGCGGCCACGCTGATCGCACGCTCGAGCGCGTCGATCTCCGGCGGCGCGAGGCCATCCTCGACCGCGGTCCGGACCGCGGCGGGCAGCGCGTTGTCGACGCACACCACCACGCGCCGCATCAGCTCGTCCTCGTACTCGCGGACCATCGTCCGGCCGCTGCGGGCGGTCGACTTCCAGTGCACGTCGCGGCGATCGTCGCCCTGCCGCCACTCGCGCAGGCCGTGGAACTCGCCGCGCCGGCCGAGCCGCGCCGCCCGCGCATCGCCCGCCGACTCGGTGCGCGGCATCGGCCGCACCACCGGCACCAGCGCCGGGTACACGAGCACCTCGGTCGGCTCGTCGATGTCGCGCGACTTGCGGAAGAACCCGAACGGGAACTTCGTCGCGATGCGAAACCCGTCGAGCGTGTACGTCCCGCGCCGCGCGAACGTGTGGCGATACGAGGTCCGCTGGGTCTTGCCCGCGGGGATCTTGAGGAAGTAGCACTTCTTGTCGAGCGGCCGGCCGCCGACGAGGTCCTCGATCTCGATCGAGAACGAGGCCAGGGACGGCTTGCCGTTCTCGACGGCGATCTCCATCAGAAACGGCTGGCCCGCGAACAGGCGGGCCGGCGGCCGGCGCCGCACGGTCAGACCCTTCATCGTGACCTCGGACAGCACGCCCGACGCGACGATGAACGAGCACAGCCACCCGACCAGCAGGTACAGCAGGTTGTTGCCGGTGTTGATCGCGCCGAAGCCGATGCCGAGCGCGAGCATGAACAGCACGCGGCCATCGCGCGTGAACGTGAGCCGGCGCGGCGGCCGCAGCCGTTTGCGCAGGCGCGCCCACCAGCCGCGGCGGGGCGCGGGCGCGATGGCCGCGCCGGCGGTCATGGAACCGGTGGGCTCATGTGGGGACGGGCACCCGGGCGACGAGCTCGGCGATCGCGCGCTCGGCCTCGGCGCGGGCGCGGCCGAGGGACTCGTGGGTCGCGGTCAGCATCAGGCGGTGCGCCAGCGCCGGCACCGCGAGGATCTTGAAGTCGTCGGGGATGCAGAAGTCGCGGCCCTCGATCACCGCGTGGGCCTGGGCCGCGCGGTACCAGGCCAGCGCGCCGCGGGTCGACACGCCGACCGAGGCCACCGGCGACACGCGGGTCTGCTCGATGATCGCCATCGCGTAGTCGAGCAGGCCCTCGGCGACCTTCACGTGCTCGACCGCCGCCTGGATCTCGCGCACGGTGTCGGCGTCGATCACCGGCGCCAGGCGCGCGACCGGATCACCGCCGGCGCGCTCGCGCAACAGCTCGCGCTCGACCGCGCGATCGGGGTAGCCCAGCTGGATGCGCAGGAGGAAGCGATCCATCTGCGACTCGGGCAACGGGTACGTGCCGTAGTGCTCGGCCGGGTTCTGGGTCGCGAGCACCAGGAACGGCTGATCGAGCGGGTGGGTGGTGTCGTCGAGCGAGACCTGGCCATCGCTCATCGCCTCGAGCAACGCCGACTGGGTGCGCGGCGTGGTCCGGTTGATCTCGTCGGCGAGGATCACGTTGGCGAAGATCGGCCCGCGCTTGAGCTCGAACGTGCCGCGGGTCTGATCCCAGACCGTCACGCCGAGGATGTCCGAGGGCAAGAGATCGCTCGTGAACTGGATGCGCCGGAACGAGCCGCCCAGCGAGGCGGCGAGCGCGCGCGCCAGCGTGGTCTTGCCGACGCCGGGGATGTCCTCGATCAGCAGGTGGCCGCGTGCGAACAGCGCGGTCAGGGCCAGGCGGATCGCCTGGGGCTTGCCGCGGATGACCTCGGCGACGTTCGACTCGAGGCGACGGATGGCGGCGATGAGATCGCGGCGCTCCGCGGTCGCCGGGGCAGCGGCGGGCATGTCGGAGGATCATAGCCGAAATCGCCCGGCGGGCCGGGGCGCCGGTGGGGTTCCCGGCGATGACGAGGCCGGGCGCGCGCCGGCCGGTCGCGATAGGCTGGGCCGATGGAACTGCGCGAGGCCTACCGCGAGCTCGAGGTCGCGGTCGGCGCCAACGAGGCGACGGTGCGCGAGGCGAAGAAGGTGCTCGCGAAGGTGTGGCACCCCGACAAGCACGCCCACGATCCGAGCGTGCTGGCGCGGGCGCAGGCCAAGGTGCGCGCGGTCAACGAGGCGTTCGAGGTGATCCGCGCGGCCGGCTTTCCGGCGGCGGACCGGGTCGCGCCCGGCGCGAAGGTGCCCGACCTGACCACGACCGCGTCACCGATCGCGGCGCGGCCGGCACCGCTGGCGGCGCCCCCTGCCCCGCCCGAGGCGCGGAGCACGGTCGAGGTGGTCGGGCGCCGCCGGATGCGGCTCTGGGTGGTCGCGCTGTTCGCGGCGGCGCTCGCCGTCGGGGCGTACCTCGCGATCGTGCAGCTCGGCGCGCGCGTGGCGCCTGCCGCACCGGTCGCGGTGGCGAGCGACGCCGGTGCGCCGCGCGATCCCGTGGTCGCCGCGCCGATCGATGCGGGCATCGATGCGAGCGAGGTGTCACAGGTGACCGCGATCGATGGTGGCGCCCCGTTCGATCCGCTGGATCCGCTCGCGGCGCGCGGTCCACGCGACCCGCTCGATCCTCCGCCGCCCTCGCCGCCCCCCATGGCCGCGACGCCGGGCACGATCACCCTCGGCTCGACCCGCGAGCAGGTCCGGTCGATCATGGGCCCGCCGACGACGATCCACCAGGTCATCCACGAGACCTGGCGCTGGGGCTTCTCGCAGATCGAGTTCGACGATCACGGCGTGGTCGGCTGGTGGGAGATGGACACCGCCCTCAAGACCTCGCTGCCGCCGCGCGATCCCGCGGTCGCGGCCGCGGCCAAGGCCCGCGGGTCGTTCGGCAAGGGCGCCAGCAAGGACGAGATCCTCGGGATCCTCGGCACGCCGACCCACGTCTATCGGGTCATCAACGAGACCTGGAGCTACAGCTACTCGAAGATCGAGTTCGACGACGACGGGCGCGTCGTCGACTGGTTCGACGCCGACGTCCGCCTCCCTCACACGCCGTGACGCGGCCCGAAAATGCCGACGGGGCCCGAGGCCCCGTCGCGTGAGCGGGTGAACCGACCGACTAGCGGCGGTTCATCTCCATCACGAACTGCAGCACGTACCAGAACAGCGTCGCGACGGTCGAGAACAGCATCAGCGCGGCCGCGACGTGCGCGGTCGGCGGGTAGCTCTTCATGACCATGCTGGTCTGCATCAGGATGTAGCCGGCCATCAGCACGATCATCGCGCCGACGAAGATGATGCCGAGGTGGAAGCCGAAGATCGCCGAGCCGACGATGATGCCGAGGGCCGCGAACGACGCGATCATCAGGGCGCCGCGCAGGAACGAGAAGTCCTTCTTGGTGACGAACACCGTGAGGGTGAGGCCCGTGAAGATCGCGAGGGTGGCGATGCCGGCCTCCATGACGATCGTGCGGGGATCCGCCGACAGCTCACCGTTCGCGAAGCGCGCGAAGATGATCCAGATCAGCGGCTGCAGGATGATCGACTCGGCCACGACCGCGAGCGTCAGGCCGGCGTACTGGTAGCCCTTCGAGGCCTCCGAGCGCGACAGCGCCTGGGCCCCCATCTGGACCAGCATGAAGGCGCCGATCACCATCAGCCAGTTCCACTGGCCGCGGAGCGCGAACTCCGAGAACTTCAGGCTGAAGTTGGTCGCGAACCGGAAGATGCCGACGGTCATGGCGGCCCAGCCGACGAGCGCGACGCCGAGGTGAGCATAGGTGCGGCGCAGGAACGCGACGCGATCGCTGACGCCGAGCGTGGCGACAGCACCTTCGATGGGACGAGCGGACTGAGCGAATGCCATGGCGGTCTCCTGCCTCCGGTGATTCTTGCGTCGATCTGTAGCACGCGGAACCGCGGATGGGCCCCTGCGCCCCCGGTTAGGGGCGGCTGCCGGCAATCGTGACTCGCCGGACCGAAAATGCCAAGGGCCACCTGCTCGGGTGGCCCTGCGACAGTCAGGAAGGTGCGCGGCCTACCGCGACGCCTTGACCTTCTTGATCTCCTCGATCAGCTCGGGCACGGCCTTCTCCCACTCGCCGACGATGCCGTAGTCGGCGATCTGGAAGATCGGCGCTTCCTTGTCCTTGTTGATCGCGACGATCGTCTTGGAGCCCTTCATGCCCGCGAGGTGCTGGATGGCACCCGAGATCGCGACCGCGAAGTAGAGGTTCGGGGCGACGATCTTGCCGGTCTGGCCGACCTGCCAGTCGGCGGGGACCATGCCGGCGTCGGTCGCGGCGCGCGACGCGCCCATCGCGGCGCCGAGCAGATCGGCGAGCTGCTCGAGGACCTTGAAGTTCTCGCCGGTCTTCATGCCGCGGCCGCCGGAGACGACGACCTTCGCGTCGCCCAGATCCGGGCGATCCGACTTCTGCGACTCGAGGTGGTCGAAGGTCGCGCCGGCCGCGTCGATGGCGCCGGCCGGAGCCGACGACACCGCGCCTGCCGCGCCGAGCGCCTCGGCCGGCGCGAACTCCGACTGGCGCACGGTCACGCAGATGACCGGCGACGAGATCTCGACGGTCGAGTACGCGTTGCCGGCGAGGATCGGCCGCACGAACTGGTTCTTGGCGGCGAGCTTCGAGATGTCCGACGCGCAGCCGGCGTCGAGCAGCGCCGCGGCGCGCGGGATCAGATCCTTGCCGACCGAGGTCGCGGTCGCGGTCACGACCGAGGCGCCGTGCTCGCCCGCCAGGCGCGCCACGATCGGCGCGTAGGTCTCGGCGAGGTAGTTGTCGAGGCCGGGATCCTCGACGGTGACGACCTTGGCGGCGAACGCGGCGACCGCGCCGGCGGCCGCGGCCGCGCCGGGGCCGATCAGCAGCGCGATGACCTCGCCGCCGTGCGCCGCGGCGGCCTGGCGCGCGAAGGTGAGGTTGGAGAGCGCGGACGACTTGGGGCCCGAGCTGGTGAATTCACAGAACGCGAGGACGTTGCCCATGGTCATGCCTCCGCTCAAATCGCCTTGGCCTCGTCGGCCAGCTTCTTCACGAGGGTGGGGATGTCAGCGACGATCTGGCCGGCGGCGCGCGCGGCCGGCAGCTCGATGCCGACCTCACGGGTCACGGGCGTGGTGGTCACGCCGTAGTCCGAGAGCTTCTTGACGTCCATCGGCTTCTTCTTCGCCGCCATGATGCCCTTGAGCGACGCGTAGCGCGGCCCGTCGGGGTAGGCGAAGGTCGCCGGCGTCACGTTGTTCTTCACCGAGTGCGGCGAGACGATGCGCAGGTCGACGGTCAGGATGCCCGGCGTACCGATGCGCTTGTACTCGACGCCGGCGTCGACCTCGCGGCCGACCAGCACCGACTTCTGATCGGCGGCCAGCTCGACCGACGCGGCGAAGGTCGCCTGCGCCCAGCCCAGCTTGCCGGCCAGCATCTGGCCGACCTGGTTGGCGTCGCCGTCGACGGCCTGCTTGCCGAGGATGACGAGGTCGGGCTTCTCGGCCGCGATGATCTGCACGAGCGCCGCGACGACGACGCCGGCGTCGAGCGCCTTGTCCTCGGCGTCGACGCGGATCGCGCGATCCGCGCCGGTGGCGAGCGCGGAGCGGAGCTGCTGCGCCGCGTCCTCGGGCCCGATCGTCACGACGACGATCTCGGCGCCCGCGACGCGCGCGCCGGCTTCGCCGTTCTCGAGGAGCCGCAGCGCGGTCTCGACCGCGTACTCATCGAACGGATTGACGACCCAGTTGGCGCCAGTCAGGTCGATGGCACCGTCCTTGACCTTGGTCTTGAGAGCGGGGTCAGGGACCCGCTTGATCGGGACGAGGATCTTCACGCTAGCTCCTTCGCTCGAGGCCTTGGGTAATGAGCGCACCGACCCAGTCGGCGGCGCGGACGATATCGAATTTCTTGTCCCGCGACTGCGGGCTGGTGTCGGTCGTTTTGTCGCTCAGCAACCACGCGAGCGCCATCTCGTCGAGCAGCCCGAAGATCATGCGCGCCGCGACCGGCGCGGGGATCGTCGCGTCGAGCTGGCCCGCGGCCTGGCCGTCGGCGACGACGCCCGCGAGCATGCGCAGGAACTCGCCGAAGCGCGGGTTCGCGTACTGCTTCATGAACTTCGAGCTCTGGCGCAGCTCGACGGTCAGCACCTCGGCGGCCGCCGGCTGATCGCGGACGAGCCCCAGGTACGTGTGGATGAAGACCTTGAGCCGATCCACGGGCTCGTGTTGCGCAAGCGTGCGCGCGAGCAGATCGTTGACCCGCTCCATCCGCGACTCGAACAGGGAGATCAGCAGATCGTCCTTGTTCTTGAAGTAGAGGTAGATGGTCCCATCGGCGACGCCCGCCTCGCGCGCGATCTCGGCGACCCGCGACGCGAAGAAGCCGTGCTCGGCGAAGATGCGCTCCGCCGCATCCAGGATGCGGTCGCGCTTGTCGCCGGCCCCGGCGCGGCCGGGCTCCGATGAATGAACCGTCATTCAGTCGTTCTTGTACCGATCTTGACGCAAAACGTCAAGACCGGTTCCCGCGCGCACGCTTGCGTGGCACCTGGCCATCGCCTACAACCTCCGCGTGCCAGCTATCCGAATTGGAACGAGAAACCGGCTTGGATCCGCCTCGTGGCTCGCGCTCGCCGCGCTCGTCGCGTGGCCGCTCCTGGCCGGGGCGTCCTGCAAGAAAGCCAGCGAAGACGGGGCGGTGACCAACCCCTCCGATGTCGTGAAGGCCGCCGACGCGGCCAAGGGCGGCTCGGGCGGCTCGGCGGGATCGGCCGCGCCCGCGGTGAAAGTCGATACCACCCCGCTCAAGGGCGTCGATCTCAGCAAGCTCACCGACGACAAGCAGAAGAACCTGTTCTACGAGCTCGTGGACTCGCTGCCGTCGCCGTGCGGCAAGAGCCACAGCCTGCGCACGTCGTTCAACCAGGACAACGAGTGCAAGCGCGCGCCGTTCGCGGTGCGGTACGTCGTCGCACTGATCGAGGACGAGGCCAACAAGGACCAGGTCCGCGAGGAGTACGACTTCCACTACAAGGCGACGGGCGAGCCCAAGACCTTCAAGCTCGACGGCGTGCCGGTCGCCGGCAACCCGGCCGCGAAGATCCAGCTGGTCGAGTTCTTCGACTACGGCTGCCCGCACTGCCGCGACTTCAAGCCGATGATGGAGAAGGTCGTCGCCGACCACAGCGGCCAGGTCGCCGTCTACTTCAAGATGTTCCCGCTGGTGAACGTCCACCCCAACTCGATGAGCGCCGCCAAGGCCGCGCTCGCGGCGCAGGCGCAGGGCAAGTTCAAGGAGATGCACGACTTGCTGTTCGAGAAGGCGCCCGCGCACGCGTGGGAGGATGTTAGCGGCTACGCGCAGACCATCGGGCTCGATGCTGCGAAGTTCAAGGCCGACTACGACGCGGTCGAGCCGCGGGTGAAGTCCGAGATGGAAGAGGGCGACGCCGCGGGCGTCGACTCGACGCCGACGGTGTTCTTCAACGGCCGCGCCTACAAGGGCCCGATGCACCCCCGCTACATCGGGATGTGGATCGACGAAGAAGCGGCAGTGAATCGATAGTCCCAGGAGTCGTCTCATGAGGATGCGCGCGCAGCTGCTTGCCCTGGCCCTCGCGGCCGGAATCACGATGTCCGCAGGTGGAGTGGCGAGCGCCGGGGTCGGCGAGGGTGATCACTTCGTCGAGCTCGACGTCGCGAAGTCGGCGACCGGCAAGAAGTTCAAGCTCAAGGACGAGGCCGGCAACTGGGTGCTCTTCACCTTCGGCGCCTCGTGGTGCAAGCCGTGCGGCAAGGAGCTGCCGGCCTGGAACAAGCTCGCCGCCCGGTACAAGGGCAAGGTGAAGTTCCTCGCCGTGAACATCAACAACGAGCTCGAGGACGGCAAGAAGTTCGTCGCCAAGCTCAAGCTCGGCAACATGAGCGTCGTCTACCTGCCCGACGACAAGAGCTCGGCGATGGACAGCTACGACCCGGACCACATGCCGAGCACGTTCGTGATCGATCCCAACGGGATCATCCGGCTCGTTCACTACGGCTACGAGAAGGGCGACGAGAAGAAGCTCGCCGCCAAGCTCGACGCGCTCGTGAAGTAGTCGCGCCAGAGGGTCGACATGGCCGCCGACAACCAGCTGCACGGCATCACGCTGGAGGCGATCGTCACCGAGCTGGTCGCGCACTTCGGCTGGCCCGAGCTCGGCGAGCAGGTGCGGATCCGCTGCTTCCAGAGCGATCCCAGCGTCGCCTCGAGCCTGAAGTTCCTGCGCAAGACGCCGTGGGCGCGCGAGAAGGTGGAGAGCCTCTACCTGTTCATGAAGCGCGAGCAGGCGCGGCAGGCGCGCAAGCGCGAGCCGTAGCGGTCGATCGATCGGCCCGCGCGAGGACGCGCAGCCCGATCTCCTCCGGATCCGGAGCCGGCGACTTCGTCGCCTCAGGGGGGCGCCGCGGGCGCGAACGCCGCGAGCGGCAGCCAGTAGATCGCGCCCTCGGAGACCTCGCCGTCCTTGTGGACCGCGGCCAGCCACAGGCCGTTAGGGCCCGCGGCCATCGCCGAGATGCCGTAGACCCGCTGCTCGAACAGCGCGCGGTCGTCGAGCTGATCGCGGAACGTGCCGTCGGGCGCGAACCGCTCGATGCGCGGGCAGTTGTGATCGAGGATGCAGATCGCGTCGCCGCACGCCGCGACGCCGGCGACCGCGCACAGCCCGCCGGGCTTGAACGTGTCCTCGCTGCCGAACCGCGCCGCGATCGCGTTGTCCTTGCCGAAGCGAGCGACGTGCTCGAGATCGAGCGCGGCGTAGAGCGCATCGCCCACCGCGAAGACCTCCTGCACGCGCTCGGACAGGACCCGGGCCTTGGTCGGGCACTTGCCGCCGAGCGCGACGGTGCCGCTGTCGCGATCGGTGAACGTCTTGCCGCCCACGACGGCGAGCGAGCCGACGCCGGACAGCCCCGGGCAGATCGGCTCGGCCTTGCCGTGATCGACGCGGTAGATGCCGCGCGTGAAGTCGACGTAGTAGATCGCGCCGCCGGCGCCGGCCGCGATCTTCCAGTCGGCGCCCGACGACAGGTAGACCGGTCCCTTGCCGACGACCTGCGGGTTGGCCTCGCGCGGCGGCGGGGTCAGGACGCCGGCGGTCCCGAACTTCGCGTCGAGGACCAGCGCGCAGGTGTCACCCGGGCCGCGCAGGTAGCGGCGCACGGTGACGCCATCGGAGACGTAGAGCGCCGGACCGCTGGTCGCGAGCGTCAGCGGGCCCTTCATGTAGTCGCCGTTCAGCGGATCTCCGTCGAGGCTGCAGCGCGCGGCGGCGGCCTTCTGCGCGGGATCGCGGGGCTCGATCGCGCGGATCGTGATCTGGTTGCCGCTGGCGTCGGGCGGCGCGGCGTCGACCGCGACCGCGACCGCGGCGTCGCTGGGCGCGGGCGGTGGCGGCGGCGTGGGTGCCGGGTCGGGATCGCGCTTCGCGCAGGACGCGAGCAGGAAGAGGGCGAGCAGCGGCGCGCGCATGGGCGGCATCCTACGATCGTTGCGCGGCGCGCGCGGCCGCGTGGCATTCGCTTGACGCCATCGGCGCGAGCGGCTACCGCTCCAGGGACGAGCGATCGCCCCACGTGACCCAGTCCAGCTCCATCCGCGTCGGACGCTACCAGCTGTTCGAGCGCCTCGGCGAAGGCGGCATGGGACAGGTCTATCGCGCGTCGTCGGAGCGCGGCACGGTCGCGATCAAGGTGCTGTCGCCGGCCGCCGACCTCGACGCCTCGGCGCGCGCGCGGTTCGCCCGCGAGATCAAGGCGCTCGCGCAGCTCGCGCACCCGAACCTGGTCCCGCTTGTCGATCACGGCTTCGACGACGAGCTCGGCCCGTACCTGGTGCTGCCGCTGCTCGCGGGCCAGACCCTGCGCGGCACGGTCGCGGGCGCGGCGTTGTGTCCGGAGGCCGCAATCCTGCTCGCGCAGCCGATCGCCGCGGCGACGGCCGCGCTCCACGCCGCCGGCTACGTCCACCGCGATCTCAAGCCCGACAACGCGATCGCCGGCCCCGATGGCCACGTGACCGTGATCGATCTCGGGCTGGCGTGGCGCGACGGCATGACCCGCCACACCGAGTCGGGCGCCGCGGTCGGCAGCATCGGCTACATGTCGCCCGAGCAGATCGAGGGCGCGGCGGTCGGCCCCGCGACCGACGTCTGGGCGATCGGCGTGATGCTCTACGAGTGGATCGTGGGCAAGCGGCCGTTCGGGCGCGCGCGCGCCGCCGAGGAGGCGGTCGCGACCCTGGTCGGGACCTACGGGCGGCTCGGCGCCACCGATCGCCGCGCCGACGCCGCGCTCGCCGATCTGGTCACGCGCTGCCTCGCCCACAGCGCGGCGGACCGACCGACCGCGGCGGAGCTCGACCGCGCGCTGACCGCGATGATCGACTGGTGTGGGCCGGAGACCTGGGATCGCGAGCGCGCGATCGTCGTCGCCGATCCGCGCGGCTACCAGGCGCGCATCGCGCCCGCGCGGGTCCGCCGGCTCGAGCGCGCGGCGCGCGATGCGCTCGACGACGCGCGGCCGTTCGTCGCGCTCACGCTGTGCGATCGCGCGCTGGCCTACGCGCCGGATCGGCCCGAGCTGCAGGCGCTGGTCGCCGAGATCGAGGCCAGCACGGTCGCGCCGACCCACAGCGCGAACGCGATCACCGCGCGCGGCGTGCGCGCGAACGCGGTCGGCGCGCAGGCTCCCGACGCGCACGCGATCAGCACCGACGCGCCGACCGCGAGCGTGCCGATCAGCGCGGCGCCGGCCGCCAGCGCGGCGAGTGCTGCGACCGGCGCGGGGCCGGTGGGGTCGGACGCGCCCCGCCCTGCCCGCCGGACCGCGCTCCTCGCGGCGCTCGGCCTCACCGCGGTCGTCGGCATCGGCGTGACCGTGGCGCTCACCACCGGCGGGACCGAGGCGCCGCCCGCACCGGCGCCGACGTTCACGCCGACCGTCTCGGTGACGCCGTCGAAACCCGGCGATCCCAGCGCCGGCCAGGTCGTCGATCTCGCGCAGAACCTGCTGAAGGTCATGGACCACGCCGCCACCGCGCAGGACCGCCGGATCGCCGCCGGCATCGTCGACGATGGCCCGCAGCCGACCACGGCCGCGGGCTGGCTCGCGCGCGCCGATCAGGAGGCGCCGGCGAAGGCGGTGCGCTCGATCCGCGCCGCGCTCGCGCTCAACCCGACCTGGACCGAGGCCCAGGTCCGGCTGTGCCGCGCGCTGGTCGTGCTCGCCGACCCAGATGCGGTCCGCGCCTGCGACGACGCGGTCCACAGCGCGCCCGGCGACCCGTCGCTGCTCACCGCGCGCGGCAAGGCCCGGCTCAACGCCGGCGACCGCGCCGCTGGCGAGCGCGACCTCGCGCAGGCGTGTCGCCTCGGCGCGACCGAGGCGTGCAAGCGCGGGCCGTGAGTCGCGGCCGTGCCGTCACCGGCACGGATTCGTGAACGTCGCCCAGCGGACGGGGTTCGCGCTGCCATCGGAGATGACGACGCGATCACCGACCCGCTGGATCCGCATGCCGTGATCGCCGGCCCGCGCCTCGGCGGTCGCGCGGATCGCCGCGCCGGCGACGCAGCCGACCCGCACGGTGCCCTGCCGATCGATCGCGAGCACGCCGTGGTCGATCGGCACCGCGTCGATCGCGGGCGCGGCCGGCTGCCAGGTCGCGATCACCCCGCCGTCGCTGGGCCGGATCAGCGTGACCTCTCCGGCGTGACCGGTGACCGCGAACACGCCCGCGCCGAATGCCACCCGGCTGGGTGATTCAGGCAGTCCCGCCGGCCCGGCCACCGGGTTGCCGTCGAGATCGACCAGCCGGGTGTCCGCGCCGCCGATCAGCACGCGATCGGCCGAGGCCGCCAGCGCCGGGGGCATGCCCGGCTCGAGCGCGAGCCGCGTGCGCGGCTTGCCATCGCGGGCCGCGATGACCAGCTCGAGCGTCCGCTTCACCGTCGGGCGATCGACCAGTTGCGGCGGCGGCCCGAGCACGAGCGCGACCCGGTCATCGGTCATCCCCGCCGCGGCGCTGACCGGCTTCTGGCGCTGGTTCCAGATCTGGAGCGCCGGCGCCGGCGTCCACGCGCGCGCCGCGAGATCGAGCGCGCCCAGCCCGACCCACAGGCGACCGTCGGCCGACCAGCGAGCGCCATCGACCGCGAGGCCGGGCAGCAGGGCGGTGACCGCGGCGTCGCCCTCCCACCAGGTCGCGCTGCGGGCGTGGAGCGCGACCAGGCGATCGCCCGGCGGGAACGCCATCACCGAGCCGCCGGTCAGCGTCGTGAACGCCGAGAACGCGGTCGGCGGCGAGGGCGTGGGCGACGACACGGGTGGCGCGCGAGTCGGCATCGGAGACTCCGGACTGCTGCAGCGCGCGTAGCTGGCGCAGGTGAGCGCGACGAAGAAGAGACGGGCGCGGGTCATCGCTCGAGGTACTCGCTGGCCACGAAGCCGGTGGCACCGTTGTAGTCGATCAGCGACCACGCGCCAGCGCGGGTGGTGCCCATGACGCGGATGACGAGCGGGCGTTCACCACGCGGCACGAGCTCAGCTTCGCGATCGCAGCGCCGGCGTGCGCGCCATCCCGCTGATCACGGCCTCGACGAACGCGCGGGTGCGGGGCGCGACGCGTCCCGCCGGCATGATCGCGACGATCGGCGACCGCGGCGGCGTCCACGCCTCGAGGACGGCGGTCAGCGTCCCGGCGGCGAGGTCCGCGGCGACGTGAAAGTCGGCCACCCGCGCGATGCCGGCGCCAGCCCGCGCGGCGGTCAGCACGACCTGATTGCTGGGCGTCGACAGCCGCGGGCGGATCAGCTGCCGCACGAGCGCGCCGCGCTTCACGAACGCCCAGGTCACCGCCTCCTCCGTGCTGACCGCGAGCAGGCTGTGACCGACCAGCGCGGCCGGGCTCTGCGGCTCGCCGAATCGGCGCAGGTACGCCGGGCTCGCGACGTACGCGATGCGCGCGGCGCCGAGCCGCCGCGCGCGCATCGACGAGTCGGCCGGCGCCCCCGCGCGGATCGCGAGGTCGAAGCGTTCCCGGACCAGCTCGCGGACCCGCGGGCTGGTGTCGAGCTCGATCGCGACCTCGCGATGCGCGAGCAGGTAGCCGGGCAGCACGCGCTCGGCGAGCCACTCGGCGAGCACCGGCGTGGTGGAGACCCGCAGCGTGCCGGTCAGGCCCGCCTGCGTCGAGGCCACCGCGGCCTCCGCCTCGCGCGCTGCGGCCAGGGCCGCGCGCGCCGGCCCCAGATACGCCTGGCCCTCCGCGGTCACCGCGATCGCGCGGCTGGTCCGGCGCAGCAGCGCCACGCCGAGCCGCGCCTCGAGCTCGCGCACCTTGCGGCTGAGCGTCGCCTTCTGCGTACCGTCGCGGCGCGCGGCCGCAGCGAAGCCATTCGCGTCGGCGACCGCGACGAACGCGCCGAGCCGGTCCAGATCCGGGTGCGCCGAGGTCGTTGGGTACGCTTTTCGAGACACAGCGTGGCGATTATGTCGTCGTCAGGCACGGGCCGCAATCGCTACGTTGTGGGCATGTCGACGCGTCTCCCCGGGTCCCACGTCGCGCTCTCGATCGGCGTCGCGCTCGCCGCGCTCCTCGCGCTCGCCGCGGCGCGCCCCGCGCGGGCCGATCCGGACGTGGCGATCGAGACCAGCCCGATCGCGCCGGTGTTCCGCGGCGCTGCGCTCGCGGTGCGCCTGCGGCCAGCCACGCTGCCGCACGTCGCGTTCAGCGCCGGCCTCTACGGGTTCACGCTGCCGCGCTTCTTCGTCGACCAGACGGCCGGCAATGCCGACCGTGGCTGGCACGTCGCCATCCGGCCCGCCGGCCATGTCGGCGCCGACTACTACCTGCGCGACCAGGGCCGCGGCGCGCACGTCGGGGTCGCGGTGGTGCTGGCGCGCTTCGCCATCACCAGCGATGCGGTCGCGGGCTCGACCGCGTACGAGTCGCTCTACGCCGTCCCGCGGGCCGGGTACACCCAGCGGATCTGGCGCGGCCTCTACGTGACGCCATCGATCGGCATCGAGATCCACGCGAAGGTCGGCGGGTCGAACCAGCTGGGCGACCGCACGTTCGAGCCACTGCACGTGCAGCCGACCTTCGGCCTGCAGCTGGGATACGTGGTCCGAGGCTCGCGCTGACCGCGCCGTGCGCCTCACAGGTCCTGCGCCGACGCGTTGCCATCGGCAACACCCGCGGTGACGCCGGCGGTGGCGGGCCATGGATCGCCACGGCTTGCGCGCGGCGCGGTCGACGCACGGGCGGCACCCGGGTTGCACCTGGACGACGCATGGCGTTCCCGCTGCGGCTCTCCCCGTACCTGCGACCGTTCCGGCGCGATGGTCAGCTGCTCGTCGACGACGGGCTGGGCGCGGTCCACGCGCCGAGCGCCCCGCAGGCGGCGGTGCTGCGCACGCTGTGGCCGGGCCGCGAGGATCCCGCCGCGCTCGCCGCCGCGGCCGAGGTCCACGGCGACGCCGCGATCAGCGAGGCGCTGGTGACGCTGGTCGATCAGGGCCTGGCCTTCGCCGACCGCGCCGAGTGCGATCGCGCGGTCGATCGCGCCCTCGACCGCGGCCTGCCGCCGGTCCCGTTCCTGGATCAGATCGAGCTGACCAACGTGTGTCCCATGCGCTGCGGGTTCTGCCCGCGCGGCACGCCCGGCAAGATGGTCCGCCCGACCGGGTTCATGGCGCGCGCGCTGTTCGAGCGGTTGCTCGATCAGCTCCACCCCGATCAGGCGCGCTGGCGCCCGCTCGAGCTGCACCACCTCGGCGAGTCGCTGCTGCACCCCGAGCTGCCCGCCTTCGTCGCGCTCGCCACCGCGCGCGGCCTGCCGACCGAGATGTCGGTGAACCCGTCGCACCTGACGCCGGAGCTCGGCCGCGCCCTCATCGAGGCCGGCCTCGGCCGCCTGGTGATCTCGCTCGACGGGATCGACGCGCCGACCCTCGCCGCGATCCGCGGCCCCGCGGCCCGCTGGGATCGCGCCGAGCGCAACCTCGAGGCGCTGCTCGCGTGCGCCGCCGGCGCGGCGCGCCCACCGACGATCGTGATCCAGATGATCGATCTGGCGCGCAACCGCCACCAGCACGAGGCGTTCCGCGCGCGCTGGGGCGCGCTCGGCCTCCCGTTCGTGCAGGCGTACGTGAAAGATCTCGACGGGCCCGATCCCGACACCGGTCGCGCGAGCGCGGCGCCCAACGTCTACCTGTGCGGCTACCCGTGGCGTTCGGTGGTGGTCCTGTGGGACGGCCGGGTCGTGCCGTGCTGCCGCGACGACGACGCCCGCCTCGTGCTCGGCGACCTCACGACCCAGACCCTCGCCGAGATCTGGCACGGCCCCGCCGCGCAGGCGCTGCGCGCCGCCCATCGCGATGGCGCGGTCGCGCGCGGACACCTCTGCGACGGCTGCGCCTGGCGCCGCGACGCGTTCGCCGACGCCGCCCCGACGCGCCACCCCGACGTCGCGCGCGCCGCGCCGCTGCAGTGGTAGCGGCGGGCGCCGATCAGCTCATGCCTCGCGGGCGCGGGCTGCGCGGCTACGCCGGTGCGCGAGGTAGACGAATGCCACGAGTCCGGACGTCCCGAGCACGAGCGCCAGCACTGACATCGGGCGCCCGAATTCCTCGGCGAGGGCCTCGAGGTGCGGCTCGCCGCCACCACTCGTGTCGCGGGCCAGATCGATCCGGATGTACACGCCGAACGCGATGAGCCCCGCGCTCGCGATCGCGCCGATCACCGGCACACGAATGCTCGCGATGAGCAGCGCGACGACCAGCGCGACGGTGACGATACCAGTCATCCTCTGTAGAGGAACCCGGCGGCGTTTGTGACGGCATCCCGCAGCGCCGCCCCGACGCGCCACCCCGATGCCGCGCGCGCCGCGCCGCTGCAGTGGTAGCGATGCTCGGCGTCAGCGTCTCGCGCCTCGCGGGTCAGCCCATGAACTCGCGAAACACCTGCTCGTCGAGCGCGTCGCGGGTGTGCCGCCCGGCCGCGCCGGCGCGCAGGATCTCGACCCGCTCGCTCGCGAGCAGCCCGGCGATCGCGTCGGCGTAGAACATCCCGCGCGGCGTCAGGGTCAGCGCGTCGTCGTCGACGGCGGCGAGGCCGGCCTCGACCACGGCCGCGATCGGTCCGGCGAAGTCGTCGACGAGATCGGTCGCGAACAGGTCGCGGTAGGTCGCGCGCGCCACGCGCAGCCGCGGCAGCGATCGCGTGAGCATGTAGAGCCGCAGGTCGGCCTCGTCGTAGCCGAAGTACAGATCGCGCGCCCGCCACGGGTGCAGCGACTTGCCGCGCACGTGCTTGACCGCGCGTCGCCGGGGCAGATCGACGAAGGTCGAGATCGCGTGCGGGCCGACGCCGAGCGCGTCGACCCGCTCGGGCGTGAAGCTCAGCTCCTCGTAGACGAACCGGCGCGGCGTGGCGTGGATCTCGGCGCGCTCGAAGTTGGTCAGCGTGGTCTGGACATAGCCATTCGCGAGCAGCCAGTCGCGCGCGGCGAGCCAGTGGGCGCACGCGTCCGCGATCGACGGTAGCGCCGCGAGCATCGCCGGATCGGCGGCCCACGGCGTGCCCATCTCGGGCGTGAGCACGAGGTGATAGAGGCAGATCTGATCGAGCCCCATCGCCGCGGCCTCCCGCAGATCGTCGAGCGTCCGCGGGAGCGGGTGGTGCGGCAGGTTGATCAGGAAGTCCGCCGACGCGGTCATGCCGTGCGCGTGGGCCTTCTCGACGACGCGCGCGACGGTCGCGCGATCACCGAACGCCTGGCGCCCCATGCGCGCGAGCATCGCGGCGTCGAAGGTCTGCACGCCCATGCTGATCCGGCGGTGGCGCGCCGGCAGATCGCGCAGCACCTCGAACGGGCCCGCGAGCAGCGACCGGAACAGGGACGGGATGCCCTCGAGCGTGACCTCGGCCTCGCGCAGATCGAAGCAGGTCGCGAGGGTCTCGGCGAGCGGGCGCAGCACCTTCGCCGGCGTCAGATTCGCGGTCGCGCCGCCGAGATACACGCCGAGCACGCGGCGCGCGGCGATCGCGGGGTGGGCCGTGGCGATCCCGCGCAGCTGCTCCTCGACGCGGTCGACGGTCTGGGCCAGCAGGACCTTGTCGTGGCGATCGTGCGGGAACGTGCAGAAGCCGCAGCCCTCGACCCGCGGGATGCACTGCGCGTGCGGCAGCACGCCGATCAGCAGCGGCCGCGTGGCATCGAGATCGATCCACGCCGGCTCGCGCGGGCCGTCGGGCCGGATCGGCGCGAGCCCACCGTCGAGGTGTCGGCCGGCGTGGACCGCGTCGGGCTCGCCCGCGCGGGGCACCGCCTCGCGCATCAGCGGCAGCATCGGGAAGCCCTGGAGCAGCCGGTGGCGCTGCGGCCCGGCCATGCGGCGGGCCAGCGCCTCGGCCCAGGCGGTCACGGATTCGCGGCGGCCACGGCCGCGCTCGGCGGCGCGTCGGCGATCGCGAGCTTGTCGAGGCGCGCGGCCAGCGGCGCGATCGCGGCCTGGAACGCAGGCAGATCGCGCTTGCCGATGCCGGCGGAGCGCGCGGGCGCGAGCTTGGTCGGATCGACGAAGGCGCCGTCCTGCTTCACGCCGAAGTGCAGGTGCGGCCCGGTCGACAGGCCGGTCGTGCCGACGTAGCCGATCACGGTCTTGGCCTCGATGCGATCGCCGACCTTCACCTTGTCGGCGAACTTCGACAGGTGCATGTACAGCGTCTCGAGCCCGCCCTGGTGGCGAAGCACGACCATGTTGCCCGCGCCGCCGGCGGGGCCGCGCGACTCGACGACGCCCGGCGCCGCGGCCCAGACCGGCGTGCCGACCGGCGCGGCGTAGTCGACGCCGAGGTGGGCCTTGATCGTGTGCAGCACCGGGTGCATGCGCTTGCGGTCGAACTTCGACGACACGTTCGCGAACTTGAGCGGCGTCTTCAGCAGCGTCTTCTCGAGCGCACGGCCCTGATCGTCGAAGTACGCGCCGGTCTTGGCGCCCGGCGCCTGCCACCAGAACGCGCGGAAGCTGCCGGCCTTGCCCTTGTACTCGGCGGCGAGGATCCGGTGGTAGCGCAGGAACTCCTGGTCCTTGAACTCCTTCTCGACGACGGCCTTGAAGGTGTCGCCGTCGTGGGAGTCGACGTAGAAGTCGAGATCGTAGGCGAAGACGTCGACGAAGAACCCGACCAGCTGGCCCTGCTCGCCGGCGGCCTTGACCGACGCGTTGAGCGAGCCGGTGACCCGGCCGCCGAGCTCGTGGACCTCGGCGCGGGTCGCGTCCTCGGCCTTGTCGCCGACCAGCTCGCCGCTCGCGTCGCGCGTGGCGCTGACCCGCACGGTCTTCGACACGATCAGCTCGAACCGGGTCACGCGGCCGTCGGCGCCGCGCTCGATCGTGAAGGCCTGGCCGACGCGCAGCGCCTTGAAGTCGAGGACGTCGTGCAGCGCGCGGATGATCTCGTCGGTGTCCGCCGACGACAGCCCGACCCGCTTGCACAGCTTGCCGAGCGAGTCGCCCTTGGCGACCTTGCCGGTGATCGTCGGCGGCGCCACCGCCGGCGCGACCGGGACGCCACCGGGGCCCACGCCCGCGTCAGGCGGCGTCGTGACGTCGTTGGGCTTGGTCAGGGAAGCAGCCTCGGCGCGCTTCTGGACCTCGGGCAGCGACGTGCCCTTCTTCCACAGGAAGACGTAGAGGTTGATGAGCACCAGCGCGCCCATGATCAGGACGAACCGCAGCGTGCCGCGGCGCGCCGGGGCGGCGCCGACCACGACGGCTGATTTCTTGCGCACAGGCTTACGGCTGTCGACCATGGCGTCCGATCGGACCCCTCACTTATCACGCCCGGCCCCATCGGGGCAAAAGACCGACCGCCGGGGTCGTCACATTCTCGTGTTACTCGTGAGACTTCGGCGCCGAGGGGGGTTCGCCGGAGATCCGCGGAGGACCCGTGCCATCCCAGCTTCCCGCCCGCGAGCAGCTAGACCTTTTCGCCGCGCCAAGGCAAGGTGCGCCCACTCCCGACGCGGCCCCGCGTCGGGTGGAGCCACCGATCGAGACCCGGATCATGTCACGCACCAGCAAGCCGACGATCGCACCGCGCGAGACCCGCAAGAAGGATGGCGGAGGCACGCCTCCACCGGGCGATGGCCCACCGTCGGGCGGTGACGACGGCCGCGGCAACAGCGACATCTCGCTCGAGACCGAGGCCCGCCGCCGCTACCTGAACTACGCGCTGTCGGTCATCACGTCGCGCGCCCTGCCCGACGTGCGCGACGGTCTGAAGCCGGTGCAGCGCCGCATCCTGTACGCGATGCTCAACGACGAGCACCTGCGGCCCGACGCCAAGTACCGCAAGTCCGCGAAGGTCGTCGGTACCGTCCTCGGTAAGTACCACCCGCACGGCGACACCTCGGTCTACGACGCGATGGTGCGCATGGCCCAGGACTTCACGCTGCGCGTGCCCCTGGTCGACGGCTCCGGCAACTTCGGCTCGCTCGACGGCGACTCGCCGGCCGCGTATCGATACACCGAGTGCCGCCTGGCGCCGCCGGCGATGGAGCTGCTGCGCGAGCTCGATCAGTCGACCGTCGACATGCGGCCGAACTACGACGGCACCACCGAGGAGCCGACCGTGCTCCCCGCGCGGTTCCCGAACCTGCTCGTCAACGGCTCGACCGGCATCGCGGTCGGCATGGCGACCAACATCCCGCCGCACAACCTGCGCGAGGTAGTCGGGGCGCTCATCGAGCTGGCCGAGAAGCCCGAGTCGACGACCGTCAACCTGATGAAGCACATCCAGGCGCCGGACTTTCCGACCGGCGGCCAGGTGCTCAACAGCAAGGTCGAGCTGCGCGCGATCTACGAGGCCGGCCAGGGCTCGATCCGGGTGCGCGGCGAGTACAAGCTCGAGGAGAAGAAGCGCGGCGGCCAGGACCTGGTCATCACGTCGATCCCGTGGGGCCCGACCAAGGCCACGATCGTCGAGCGCATCGCGGATGTCATCATCTCGCGCAAGCTGCCGCTCTTGCTCGACGTGCGCGACGAGTCGACCACCGACGTCCGCATCGTCCTCGAGATCAAGCGCGAGGCCGACCCCGCGCTGGTGATGGCGTACCTCTACAAGAACACGCCGCTGCAGCAGAACTTCAACCTCAACGTGACCTGCCTGGTGCCGCCGTCGTACGGCAAGCCCGCGGGCGAGGTCACCGAGCTGGCCACGCCCCAGCCGATGCGCCTGGGCCTGAAGGAGGTGCTCCGCCACTTCCTCGACTTCCGCTACGAGGTCACCTGCCGGCGCTTCGAGCACGACCTCGCCAAGCTGCGCGAGCGGATCCACATCCTCGACGGCCTCGTCACGATCTTCGACGCGCTCGACGAGGTCATCCGCATCATCCGCAAGAGCGACGGCAAGGAAGACGCCGCCGGCAAGCTGATGAAGCAGTTCAAGCTCGACGAGATCCAGGTCGAGGCGATCCTCGAGCTGAAGCTCTACAAGCTGGCCCGCCTCGAGATCAACATCATCCGCGAGGAGCTCGGCGACAAGCAGAGCCGCGCCAAGAAGATCGAGGCGATCCTGGGCAGCGAGAGCAAGCTCTGGGGCGTCATCAAGGACGAGCTCAAGGCCGTGGCCGAGGAGTTCGGCACGCCGCGCAAGACCAAGACCGGCGGCGCCGCCGAGGAGATCGAGTTCGACGCCGACGCCTTCATCGTCGACGAGGACGCGAACGTGGTCGTGACCCGCGACGCGTGGCTCAAGCGCGTCAAGGAGCTGAAGGATCCGGCGCAGACCCGGACCCGCGAGGGCGACGCGGTCATCGCCGTGCTGCCCGGCTCGACCAAGGAGAAGGTCATCTTCTTCACCAACCTGGGCTCGGCCTACGTCGTGAAGATCGTCGACATCGCCGCGACCACCGGCTACGGCGACCCGGCGCAGAAGTACTTCAAGTTCGACGACGGCGAGCGGATCATCGGCGCGATGTCGCTCGACCCGCGCATCAAGCAGCCCGAGACCCTGCTCGCGGTCACCAAGCGCGGCTTCGGCCTGCGCTTCGCGATGAGCGCGCACACCGAGCTGACCACCCGCGCCGGCCGCCGCTTCGCCAAGCCGCAGGACGGCGACGAGGTCATCGGCGTGGCGCCGATCGGCGACCACGATCACGTCGTGGTCGCGACCAAGGACACCCACGTGCTGGTGTGCAAGGCCGAGGAGATCGCGAAGCTCGAGGGCCCGGGCCGCGGCGTCACGATCATCAAGACCGAGGACGAGGACATGGTCATCGGCTTCGCCGCCGGCGACAAGAAGACCGCGCTGGTGGTCGAGCGCAACGGCAAGCGCGAGGAGCTCTTCGCCGATCCGAAGGAAGCCGCGGCGCGCGGTGGCAAGGGCCACCAGCTGTCGCGCAAGCACGAGCTCGTGCTGGTCACGCCGCCAGTGGTCATCCCGGTGCTCGGCAACGGAGGTAACTGATGTCCACGCCCAAGAAGTACACCGGCGCCGAGATCGAGGTCCTCGAGGGCCTCGAGCCGGTCCGGCACCGTCCCGGCATGTACATCGGTGGCACCGGCAAGGCCGGCTACCACCACCTGCTGTGGGAGATCGTCGACAACTCGATCGACGAGGTCATCAACCAGCACGCGACCAAGGTCGAGGTGTCGCTGCACGCCGACGGCAAGACGATCACGGTCGACGACAACGGCCGCGGCATCCCCGTCGACATCATGCCGAAGTTCAAGAAGAGCGCCCTCGAGGTGATCTTCACGACGCTGCACTCGGGCGGCAAGTTCACCCGCGGCTCGAGCTACCAGGTGTCGGGCGGCTTGCACGGCGTCGGCTCGGCCGTGGTCAACGCGCTGTCCGAGGAGACCACCGTCACGGTCAAGCGCGACGGCGAGCGCTTCGAGCAGAAGTTCGCGCGCGGCGCGCCGACCACCAAGCTCAAGAACCTGGGCGGCGCGCGCGGCACCGGCACGATCGTGACCTTCCGCCCCGACGCCGAGATCTTCGGCGAGAAGCTCGCGTTCGACCCGGAGCTCATCGCCGAGCGGCTCGAGGCCAAGAGCTACCTGCACCGCGGTCTCGAGATCATCTTCACCAACGGCACCGACAAGAGCGCGGCGCCGGTCCGGTTCTTCCACGAGCACGGCATCGCCGAGTTCCTGCCGCGGGTCGTCGCCGATCGCGGCAAGGCCACGGTCCCGCCGTCGGGCGGCGTGTTCTACCTCGCCAAGACCGAGGACAAGAGCGGCGGGCTCGCGGTCGAGCTGGCGCTGCAGTGGACCGAGGCCACCGAGGAGATGGTCAAGTCCTACGTCAACAGCGTGCCGACGCCCATGGGCGGCACGCACGACGCGGGCTTCAAGTCGGCGGTGGTCAAGGCGGTCCGCAACTACATCGCGACCCACAGCCTCGATCCCAAGGGCGTCACGCTCACGGCCGAGGACATCCGCGAGGGCCTGACCTCGGTGGTGTCGGCCTACGTCCACGACCCCCAGTTCCAGGGCCAGACCAAGGAGCGCCTCAACAATCCCGAGGTCGCGCAGCAGGTCGAGAGCATCGTCCGCCCGGCGCTCGAGAACTACCTCAACGGCAACCCGAACTGGGCCAACGCCATCGTCGGCCGCGTGATCATCGCGGCGCGCGCGCGCGAGGCCTCGCGGGCCGCGGCGCAGAACGTGTCGCGCAAGACCGCGGTCTCGCACCGGTTGAATCTCCCGGGCAAGCTCGCCGATTGCGCCTCGACCGATCCGGCCGAGAGCGAGCTGTTCATCGTCGAGGGTGACTCCGCAGGTGGCTCGGCCAAGCAGGGCCGCGATCGCAAGACCCAGGCGATCCTGCCGTTGCGCGGCAAGGTGCTGAACACCGAGCAGGCCAACAACTCGAAGATGATGGCCAACAAGGAGCTGCAGGACATCGTGTCCGCGCTCGGCTGCGGCATGGGCGCGGACCTCGATCCGAGCAAGCTGCGCTACGGCAAGATCTTCCTGCTGATGGACGCCGACGCCGACGGCCACCACATCGCGACGCTGCTCCTGACGTTCTTCTTCCGCCACATGCGGGCGCTGATCGATCAGGGCCACATCTACCTGGCGCAGCCGCCGCTCTATCGCATCGACATCGGCAAGGCGACCTACTGGGCGCTCGATGACCTGCACAAGGAGCGGCTGCTCAAGCAGCACGCCAAGAGCAACTCGAAGCCGAACATCACGCGCTTCAAGGGCCTCGGCGAGATGAACCCCGACACGCTCAAGATGACCACGCTCGATCCGCGCAGCCGCACCGCGCTGCGCGTGACCGTGCCCGAGGCCGAGCTCCTGACGACCGACACGGTCATCAGCGAGCTCATGGGCAAGGACGTGGCGGCGCGGTTCAAGCTGATCACCGAGAACGCGCACGAGATCGGCGACCTGGACGTCTGAGCGACACCCGTGGTGTGACGCCAACGTTGACGACGAACGTCGACGACGGCGTTGACCTTGACGTGGGCGGATCCGTGGTCGTTGACGGCGACGGCGACGGCGACGTGAAACCTGGTCGTTGACCGCGACGCTGCCGAGGATGAGCGTGCGAATCAGCCGGCGCACATCTTGGTGAGCATCGCGACGACGCTCTCGAGCAGGTCGATGCCCTCGCGGTAGCGCGCCTCGTCGAGGATCGCCATCGCCTTCATCACGTCGAGGTGAGCCGCCGACTCCATCGCCGAGCCTCGCGCCATGAAGTAGTGGTGCGCGGCGTCCGCACGGGTGCGGCGTCCGGCGCCCTCCGCGATGTTGGCGATCGTCGACTGCGCGGATGAACGGAGCTGGGACGCCAGATCCGCGTGGCCCCTGGGGAGCTTCGCGATCACCTCGATCGCGAGCACGAGGAACTGGATCGACCGCTGGTAGACGTCGAGACGCTGGAAGCTGAGCATCGCGTGGCGTTTCGGCCCGGAGATGCGCGGGTTGTTTCTCGGAGAGGCGCGATCCGCCCAGGTCAAGGTCAAGGTTTCACGTCGCCGTCGCCGTCGCCGACAACGCCCACGGACCCGCCCACGCCCACGTCGTCGTCAACGAGGGGCTCTAGCCCAAGAGCCTGGCGCGCCGGGGCCGGGGCCGGGGCCGGATCCGGTGCCGGGGGCCGGTGCTGATCCCGGTCACGCTGCCGGTGCCCTACGGCTTCGCCGCCGGCGCGAAGCGCGCCACCCACGCCGATAGCGTCGCGCCATCGACGGCCGAGAAGTTGCTGCGATCGAAACGAATCACCAGCGTGGTGCCGACGACCGACTGCGGCAGACGCGCGAGCGCCGCAGCGAGGCTGGCCTCGAGGTCGCCGCCGAACGCGGCAGTGGCCAGCGCCTGACCCGCGCGCGTCGCCTCCTCGGCCGACGCGTACCGAAGCTCCACGCGTCCGGCCAACGGTTCGACGCGGTCAGCGGCGCGCGCTTCGTCGGGCGGCAGCCCCGCCTCCTGGCGCCGCTTGCGCTCGACCTCACGCTTGCCGAAGGCGTGCAGCCCGCCCTCACCCGCCGCGAGCAAGTCGCGCTCCGGCCATGGGCTGGGCGGGCCATCGAGCTCCAGCTTCCACTGCGCGACCCGGACCTTCAGCAGGTTGGCGAACGTGGGATCGGTACTGATCGCGACGAACCGCCGGCGGACCACGCCCTCGCGATCGGGCAGGTCACCAAGCGCAGCCCGCCACGCCGGCGACGCCTCGGCGGTGAGCGCGTGCGCGACCTCATCGCGGCCGCCGATCACCACGAACCGACCGCGCCATGCGGCGTAGACCGATCCCCAGCGCGTCGGGACGATCGTCAAGTCACCTTCGCGCCGGATGTCGCCGTCGATGACGTTGTTGGAGTCCAGCGCCTCGGCGACGCAGGTCTCGACCTCGTCCCGCGGGAGATCGCCATCGATGACCGCGAACCCGCCCGGCAACGACGCCGTGTAGATCTGGTACGCGACGTCGATCTTCTGCTCGAGCGCGCGCCAGCAGGCGAACATGTCCGGGTTCGCACGATCGACGTAGTCGAGTAACGGAAAGTCGGAGGCGGCCGCAGCGAGCACCGCGGTCGTATCCGCGGGCACGAGGTCGACGATCGACGACGGCCGGTGTGCGCACCCGATCAGGTTCGCGAGCAGCAGCGCGCATGCGCAGCTTCGGACGGGATGTGGAGCAACGGGCATGAACGGAGTGTCGTCGGTCCGGACCTGTGGTTGCTACCGATCCCGCGCGCCTCGGCCCGCCGCCCTAGTCCACCGCGCCAACGCGGCTCCAATCGCGCTCTGGATGGTCGGTCGGCGCCCAGATGCCGACCATGCGCGCGCGGATCCGATCGCGCGGCACCGGGCCCCACACCCTCGAGTCGGCCGAGTTGTCGCGGTTGTCGCCCACGACGAACACCGTGTCGTCGGGCACGAGACAGCCACCCGCGACGGTCGTGAGCCGCGGCCAGCTCGCGCGCGCCTCGGGCGTCGCCTCCGGCGCGCGCTCCGGCGTCGCGTCCTCGCAGGCCGCGGGCTCCTCGCCGTGGAGCCGCGGGAAGTCGTGGTACGTGTCGTCCTCGTCGTTCGGCGCGCGGATCGCGCGATGACGATGACCGTCGAGCGTCTCCTCGAGCTCGAGCGCAGGACGTTCGGACCAGCGGTTGCCGCCGTCGCCCGGGCCGTCGAACTGGCTCCAGTAGCTCGTCGTGCCGATCTGACGACTGGGCGCGGGCGTGCCGCCCAGCACGACCACGCCGCCCTTCACCGCCACGACGTCGCCCCCGATGGCGACGATGCGCGAGACATGGTCGCGGCCGTCGGGCGCCACGAACACCACGATGTCGCCGCGCCCGGCCGATCCCCACTTGGCGGTCATGAAGTGATCACCGATGCGCAGCGTCGGGCACATCCCCGAGCTGGGCGCGCGGAATGCCTCCAGCACGTAGACCCGCACCAGCACGGCCGGCACGATCGGCGCCAGCAGCACGACGAGCGCGGCCCGCACGAACCACCGCGATGGGCGGCCGCGGCGGATGATCCGGATCGCGTCGATCCAGCCGACGCCCCACGCCAGGAGCATGACCGGCATCGCGAAGACGGTCACGCTCGCGACGAGCATCGCCGCGAACCCGATCCCCAGCCACAGCGCCGCCCGGCGCCACGCGCCGTACAGCCCGAGGATCGGCGCCCACAGTCCCAACACCACCGCGAAGATGCTCATGACCCGTCATAGAGGAGTCGAGCCGCGCCGTGTGACGAAACCGCGGGGCCGCGGCGTGAGGAGCTCGCCGGCGGGACAACCGTCACGCGCGCCACCGGGTCTATCGCCGCATGAACCAGCACGCTGCCCTCCCCGGGCGCGCGCGGGGGGTGGTCGTCGCGAGTGCGCTCTGCGCGCTCGTGGCCGGCTGCGCCCGCGACGTCGCCGCGCACTATCCCTCGCCGGCCGCCCGCGACACCGGGCAGATCGAGATCGCCCTGACCGAGGCCGCCTATCACGTCCACGTCACCATCGACGGCAACCTGGTCGCGGCCGATCGCCACACCCGGCGGCTGGTCGTCGACAACGTGCCGCCAGGGCCGCACCAGGTGTCGATCGCAATGGGCGGCGCCGGATATACGCCGACCAACCACACGACCAACGTGTTCGTCGAACCATCGGGCCGCGCCTCGGTGGTCGCCGCGGCGCCCGAGATCTCGACGGCGTCGTCGATCCGGGTCGGCGCGGTCTACATCGGCGAGATGATCGGGATCTCGGCGCTGCTGCTGCTCCTGTGAGGGCGTGAGGGCCGCGCGGCGCGACCGCGGCGGCGCGACCGCGGTTGCACGCGCCCGCGCGATCGCCGCGCGATCACCCCGCGAGCCGGCTCACCGACTCGCATTCCCGCGAAGCTCGCGCGCATGGACCGCGCCGGGGCCGCGGCGACTTGCTACGCTGCGCGGGCGTGGATTCTCCGGTCACCCTGCCGCGACGACGCGGTCCGTCGACGACGCCGTGGCGCCCACGGCCGTTCCTGTTCCTCGCGCTCGAGGCGGGGCGGCCGAACGCGGGCGCGGGGCGGTTCGCGCTCGACGACAGCGACGTGATCGTCCTCGGCCGCGGCGCCGCCCGCACCGCGGGCCGCACGCTGGTCGGCGGCGTGCGCACGCTCGAGCTGCGGGTCGCGGATCCGCGGATGTCGTCGCGCCACGCGGTGCTGACCCGCACCGGCAACTCGGTCACGCTCGTCGATCATTCGCGCAACGGCACGGTCGTCAACGGCGCCGCGGTCAGCGATCTGGTGCTGCGCGACGGCGACCTGATCGAGACCGGCGAGACCTACTTCATCTACCGGGCCGCGCTGCTCGCGCCGCCCGACCTCGGCGACGGCGGCCCGGTCGACGCCGCACCCGGCCTGGCGACGCTCATCCCGGCGTTCGCCGAGCGCGCCGACGAGCTGGTCCGGATCGCCGACTCGCGGGTCGCGGTCGTGCTGCACGGCCCGAGCGGCGCCGGCAAGGAGGTGCTCGCGCGCCTGGTCCACGAGCGCAGCCGCCGCGCGGGCCCGTTCGTCGCGGTCAACTGCGGCGCGATCCCGGCGACGCTCGTCGAGTCGGAGCTGTTCGGCCACAAGAAGGGCGCGTTCTCGGGCGCGAACACCGATCGCGTGGGGCTCATCGCCGCGGCCGACGGCGGCACGCTGTTCCTCGACGAGATCGGCGACCTGCCCCTGGATCTGCAGCCGGCGCTGCTGCGCGCACTCGAGGACCGCATGATCACGCCGGTCGGCTCGACCACGCCGGTGCCGGTCGACTTCCGGCTGGTGTCGGCGACCCACCGCGAGCTGAGCGGCATGGTCGCGCGCGGCCAGTTCCGCGAGGACCTCCTCGCCCGGCTCTCGGGCTACACGATGATGGTGCCGCCGCTCTGCGAGCGGCGCGAGGATCTCGGCACGCTGGTCGCGCGCGTGCTCGCGCGGGTCGCGCCCGAGCGCGCGGTCAGCCTGTCGCCCGAGGTCGCCGCGGCGATGCTGCGCCACACCTGGCCGCGCAACGTGCGCGAGCTCGAGAAGGCGCTCGAGGCCGGCCTCGCGCTCGCCGGGCCCGGCGCGATCGAGCTCGACGTCGCCCACCTCGCGACGATCGCCGCGCCCCGGCTGCGCCCGGTCACCGATCCCCCGACGCCCGGCCCCGACGACGATCACGAGCCCGACGACGTCACGCAGGACGATCCGCGCAAGGACGCGCTCATCGAGGCCCTGCGCGCGCACCGCGGCAACGTCAGCGCCGCCGCCCGCGCGATGGGCAAGCCGCGGTCGCAGATCCAGCGCTGGATGCGCCGCTGGAACCTGTCCAGCGACGACTACGCGTAGCCGGTCCGGACCGGGCTACGGCTTCGCGACCCGGTCGCTGCGCTCGCCCTGGGTGCGGCCGCGCTCGCGCCGGACATCCGCCATGCGGCGCGGCAGCGTGACCACGAAGGTCGTGCCGGCGCCGAGCTGGGTCTCGACCTCGATCGTGCCGCCGTGGCGCTCGACCAGCTCGTGGACGATCGACAGGCCGAGGCCGGTGCCCTCGCCGACGTCCTTGGTCGTGAAGAACGGATCCCAGATCCGCGGCAGGACCTCGGCCGGAATGCCCGGGCCGTTGTCGGCGATCTTCACGATCACGTTCTCGGGCTCGGCGATCGTCGAGATCGTGATCGCCGCGCCGTCGCGCCCGCCGATCGCCTGGGCCGCGTTGGTGAGCAGGTTCATGAAGACCTGGTTGATCTGCCCGGCATGCGCGCGGATGCGGCCGACCTCGCCGTAGGTGCGGCGGACCTCGATGTTGCCCTTGAGCAGGTGGCGCAAGAGCTCGAGGGAGTCGTCGAGGGAGCGGTTGAGATCGAAGTCGACCAGGCTCTCGTCGTCGGTGCGCGAGTAGTTGTGCAGCGCCTGGACGATCGCCTTGGTGCGCTGCGCGCCGCGCTGGACCACGCGCACCATGTCGCGCACGTCGCTCGCGGCCTCGGCGCGCTTCGAGGCATCGGAGCTCTCGAGATCGTTGACCGCCTCCTCGAGCGGGCCGACGGTGTTGACGATCGCGTTGACCGGGTTGTTGATCTCGTGCGCGATGCCGGCGACCAGCTGGCCGATCGACGCGAGCTTCTCGGAGCGCACCAGCTGGTTCTGGGTGCGCGTGAGCTTGTCGAGCGTCTCGGCCAGCTCCTTGTTCTTCTTCGCGAGGTCCGCGGTGCGCTTCTGGACCGCGCGCTCGAGGTCGAGGTTCACCTCCTCGGTCGAGCGCAGCTTGTCGCGCAGCGCGCGCCGCATCTCCTCGAGCGCGAAGGTCAGGCGGCCGATCTCGTCGCCCTCGCCGCCCGACGACACCGGATCGGCGAGCTCGCCGCGGGCCATCGCGTCGGCGCGCTGCTCGAGGCGGCGGATCGGCGCGACGAACTGCCCGACCGTGACCGCGACGATGCCGGCGCACGCGCCGAACAGGATCAAGAAGAAGATCAGCAGCTCGCGCAGCGGCCGCGCCATCGACTCACCGCGGCCGCGGTAGTCGGGATAGAGCACGGCGACGCCGCCGAGATCGTAGTTGGTGCCGTGCCAGGCCACGACCAGGCGATCGACGCGGCCGGCGAGCTTGGCCGGGCCGAGCGAGATCGCGGCGCCGCCGGGGTGGCGCATCCGCGCGATCACGTACCAGGGCAGCCGCGGCGCGCCGAGCGGACCGCCGCCGTTGGAGTCGAGGCGACCGCTGCCCACCGACAGGCTCGGCGTGCGCCCGCCGATCGGGCCGCCGTCGTCGAGGTAGTAGAACGCCGCGGCGGCCTGCGGGTGGCCGGCGTCGACGGTGCGGAACTTCTCGCGCACCATGTCGGGCGACGGCGGCACCGCGCGCGACGCGGCCTCGCCCTGGATCTCCGAGCGCAGCCAGCGCAGGCCGAGCGAGGCCTGGCGATCGATCGCCTCGGTCGCGAGGTTCTTGTACTGCACGAAGCCCCACAGGAGCGCCATGCCGCACGCGAGCAGGATCACGCCGCCGAACGACATGAGCAGCTTCGAGCGCAGCGACAGCGATGGCGCGATGCCACGCACCGGCACGCGGTAGCGCACGGTCAGGTGCGCGAGCAGCGGCCGCATCGTCTCGCGGTGCCACAGCGACTCGTAGATCGACGCGCCGACCGCGACGACCATCATCGTCGTCACCATGATCGCGGTGTCGTCGAACTCCATGCGCAGGTACCAGCGCGCGACCAGACCGGTGACCACCGCGATCGCGACCCACAGCGCGATCGACACCAGCGCGAGGCGGTACGGGATGCCCTGGGCCTTGCGGTAGACCGTCGTCGCGCCCTGCCCGGCGCCGGGGTCGCCGGAGTCGGCGGAGGCGAGGTAGGTCCGGAAGTGCCGCGTGAGGAACCGCGCCGCGACCGCCCAGCCGAGCAGCGCGACCATCACCGCGATCGGCAGGAGGCTCTCGATCGCGAGGTACTGATCCTCGGAGATCGGCACGAAGTAGTAGAGGAACGCGGCCTGCGCGCCGAGCGTGCCCGACGCGACCACCGCCGCGACCATGACCAGCCGCCGGAAGTAGCCATCGGCGAAGCGGCGCAGCGGCGCCGGCACCGCGAACAGCCGCACGCGCAGCCCGCCGAGCGTGCGCGCCTGCCAGACCGCGCGCGCGCCCGACAGCAGGCACGCGTGCAGCGCGGCGAGCGACATGAACTCGGGCACGCGCTCCCAGGTCCAGTCGGCGTACTGCACGAAGAACGTGCCGCACAGCGCGGCCACGCCGGCCCACAACCCGGTGCGCAGGAGCAGCGAGCGCAGCGGCACGCGGAGGGTCGCGCGGTAGGCGCGGGCCGCGAGCTCCTTGGGCACGCGCTCGCCGCGGCGCCGCAGGTTGACCGCGGTCTGGACCGGTGCGAGCCAGCCGGTGAGCGCCGCCGCCCACACCACCGCGGCGCCGATCAGCGCGGGTAGCGCGACCCGCAGCACGGTCGACGAGGGCAGCCGGCCCAGCCCGAAGAGGCTCCACAGCGGCAGCGCGACCAGGACGATCTCGGCGAAGCCGAAGACCAGGCCCTGCAGGAAGAAGTGGCGCTTGAACGGCAGCGGCTCCAGCGCCTCGGGCGAGGTCGGCGGTCGCGGCGCGTCTCCGGTCACCAGGGCCATGGCCCGGGATGCTACACCGACGACGACGGCGGCGAGCGCCTCAGCGACAGGCGTCGGGGAACTCGGTCGCGAACACCTCGCGGCTCGGGCCGTCGGTGATCCGATCGGTGATCGTGAATCGCCAGGTCCGGGTCCCCTTGGTGGTCAGCAGCTCGAGATCGGCGAGCGCCGGCGAGGGCGCGCCGCGGGTGATCGCGCGCTGCCAGACCTCGACGACCGAGCAGCCCAGGCGTCCCGGCGCCGACGGCCCGCAGTCGCTGGAGCAGGTCGAGGTGTCGACGTCGTACTCGAGCGAGGCGCCCTCGTCCTCGTACAGGTGCACGTGCACCGACAGCGTGTGGCCCTGGCCGCCGGCGCGGTGCGGCGCGCCCAGCATCACCGGCTCCTCGCCGTCGGTGCGCAGGTTGGGCGTGACGAAGACCGCGCGCAGCTCGCCGTCGTGCTCGGTGTGGACCCGCCCCCCGGGATCCACGCGCGAGATCTCGAGCCGCTGCAGCTGGGCCTGCGCGTCGCGCGCCGCGGCGTCGCCGAACGCGCGCGCGAGGTAGTCGTCGGCGGCGAACGGCTCGCGCGCGTTCGACGACCGGCGCATGCCCCAGACGATGCCGCCGCCGATCGCGACGACCACCAGGCCCATGAAGATGATCATGCCCCGGTTGCTCTCCGCGTCGTCGCTCACGAGGCGCGAGTGTAGCGGAGGCGCGGCCCCGTCGCTGATATCATCGGGTCGTGCGCCGCGCGCTGGCCGTGATGATCGTCGGGATCGCGAGCCCGGCGCGCGCCGATCTGCCGCCGATCACCGATCGCGCCTACGCGATCGATCTCTACGACGGCGCGGCGCTGGGCTCGGCGCGGATCGTGGGCATGGGCGGCGCGGCGACCGCGACCGCCGAGGGCTCCGCGGGGTCGGTCGTGAACCCGGCGGCGGTCGCGGTGCGGCCCGCGACCTCGACCGATCGCTTCGACTGGGACTTCCACCTCGACGCGCAGCAGGCGATCGGCAGCTCGGATCTCGACAACAACGGGCTCGCCCCGGGCGCCGGCTCGAAGCTCGCGACCTTCGGCATCGCCGGCCTGTGGCGCGAGTGGGGCCTTGGCGCGGTCGCGACCACCCAGACCACGGCGATCCCCGGCGACGGCACCGCCGCGCTCCAGGCGGAGGCGACCCGCGGCCGGCTCACGCTCGCGCGCACGTTCGGCGCGCGCGAGACGATCACCGCGGGCGTCGCGATCGACGTCGGCACGTTCGCGCTCGCCCGCGCCGACGGCGCCGCGCCCGATCTGTTCTCGCTCACCGGCAGCGGCCTCGCGCTCGGGGCGGTGTGGCGCGCGCCCGCCGGCGACTGGCGCCTCGGCGGCGCCGCGAGCCTGCCGATCGCGGGCACCCAGGTCGACACGATCGGCTGCGATCCCCTCGCCTGCGTCGGGCGGATCCTGCCCGAGGAGGTGCGCGCGCCGTGGCGGCTCGCGCTGGGCGGCGCGCGGCGCTGGGGCCCGACGCCGTGGAACACCTGGCGCGCGGCCCGCTTCCGCGACGAGCGCGCGGTGATGGTCGCGGCCGACCTCGTGCTCTCGGGCCCGACGCCCCGCGGCCGCGGCCTCGAGGCGTTCGGGCTGGGGCTGGCGCAGCGCTCGGGCGCCAACGTCGTGGGCTCGGTCCGGGTCGGCGCCGAGTGGGAGGCCGTGCCCGGCCACGTCCGCGTGCGCGCGGGCGCGTACTGGGAGCCCGGCCGGTTCGCCGGCGTTGGCGGTCGACCGCACGCGACCGCTGGCCTCGAGCTCGGCGCGATCGACTTCGATCTGTGGGGCCGCCGCCGGCTGCGCGCGTCGCTCACCGGCGATGTCGCGCCGCGCTACCTGAGCGCGAGCGCATCGGTCGGCTTCTGGCACTAGCGCTTCACAGCAGCGCGGCGAACAGCGCGGCGAGATCGACCGGCTTGACCATGTGCGCGTCGAAGCCCGCGGCCTCCGAGCGCTCGCGATCGGCGGGCTGGCCGTAGCCGGTGACCGCGACCAGGCGCACCGGGCCGGCGACCTCGCGCAGCCGGCGAGCGAGCTCGTAGCCGTCGACCACCGGCAGGCCGAGATCGAGCAGCGCGACGTCAGGTCGAAACCTGGCGACCAGCGCGAGCGCGGCGGGGGCGTCGTACGCGACCGCGGCCGCGTGGCCGCGCGCGCGCAGGACCTCGGCCAGCATGTCGGCCGCGTCGGGGTTGTCGTCGACCACCAGCACGCGCCGGCCGGCGCCGGCCCGGGTTGCGTCGCCCTCGGCCGCGTGCGGCGCGGGCTCGGCGGTATCGGCGTCGAGCGCGGCCAGCTCGACGGTGAACGTGCTGCCCTTGCCGTGGCCCTCGCTCGCCGCGACGACGGTCCCGTCGTGCATCGCGATCAGGCTCTTCACGATCGCCAGCCCGAGGCCCAGCCCGCCCTGGGCGCGATCGACGCTCTGCCGCTCCTGCGCGAACAGATCGAAGACGTGCGGCAACATCTCGCGGGCGATCCCGACGCCGTCGTCGCGCACGGTCAGCACGGCCCGCGCGCCCTCGCGGCGCGCGACGACCTCGATGTGCCCGCCGCGCGGCGTGTACTTGGCCGCGTTGCCGATCAGGTTCGAGACCACCTGCGCCAGGCGGGTCGGATCGCCGAACACCGCGAGGCCGGTCGCGGCGACGTCGACGAGCAGGTGGTGATCGCGCTGCTCGAGGAGCGGGCTCGCCAGCTCGACCGCGCGCTGGACGATCACCGCCAGCTCGACGCGCTCGCGGCGGAGCTGCACCTTGCCCTCGGTGATGCGCGAGACGTCGAGGAGATCGTCGATCAGCCGCCCGAGGTGCGTGACCTGGCGCTCGATCACCGTGCGCTCGCGCTGCGAGGCCTCACCGTCGCGCGCCTTCATCAGGCTCAGCGCGGTGACCATGGGCGCGAGCGGGTTGCGCAGCTCGTGGCCGAGCATCGCGAGGAACTCGTCCTTGGCGCGGTTGGCGGCCTCGGCCGCGGTCCGCGCGGCGCGCTCGGCGGTGAACAGGCGCGCGCGCTCGAGCGCCTGGGCGCACAGCTCGCTCAGCGTGATCAGCAGCGAGCGCTCGACCGGCGAGAACGGGCGGGCGTCCGAAAACCGGATGCCGAGCACACCGATCACGGTGCCGTGGGTGAGGAGCGGCAGCGCGACCGAGGCCTCGAACCCGCCGGCGCCGATCGCGTCGCGCAGCGCCGGATACCGGGCAGCGCACTGCTCGAAGCTCTCGTAGAAGCCAGGCGTCCGCTCGCGCGCGGCGTCGACCAGCGGCGCGCGCCGGTCGAGCTCGAGCCGCGCGAACGCGCCGAGCGACGGGTGGCCGCGCTGGTCGAGGATCTCCAGCGCGGCGCCGTCCTCGGCGAGGACGTAGAGCGCGCCGGCCGAGGCCTCGAGCGCCGACAGCCCGTGCTCGAGCACGACCGCGGCGACCTCGGTCGGGGTCCGCGCCTCGGACAGGGCCGCGGTGATCCGCTGCAGCCGGCGCAGGCGATCCTCGCTGGCGCGGAGCCGGTGCTCGGCGGCCTCGGCGGCGGCGCGCGCGGCCTGCTCGACGACGAGCTGGTGGGCGAGCTCCTGCGCGCGCAGCCGCTCGGTCAGATCGCGCGTGATCTTGGCGAAGCCCTGGAGCTCGCCGGTCGGCGAGCGCAGCGCGGTGAGCTGGGCGTTGGCGCGGAACCGGGTGCCGTCCTTGCGCACGCGCCAGCTCGTGGTCTCGTGGTTGCCCTCGCGCGCCGCTGCCGCGAGCTGCCGGGCCGGCTCGCCGAGCGCGCGATCTTCCGGGGTGAAGAAGATCTCGTACGACTGGCCGATCGCCTCCTCGTAGCTGTAGCCCTTGGTGCGCTGCGCCCCGCGGTTCCAGCTGGTGACGTGCCCGGTCGCGTCGAGCATGAAGATCGCGTAGTCGCGGACGCCATCGACGAGCAGCCGGAAGCGCGCCTCGCTCGCGCGGAGCGCGTCGAGCGCGCGCTCCATGACCGCGCGCTCGCGGACGGTGGTCACGAACAGCGGCGCGTC
The DNA here is from genome assembly GCA_021413675.1 of Deltaproteobacteria bacterium. Taxonomy (GTDB): domain Bacteria; phylum Myxococcota_A; class Polyangia; order Haliangiales; family Haliangiaceae; genus JAIOQA01. The sequence goes on from JAIOQA010000151.1 coordinate 44,143, forward strand.
GCCGACCACGACCGAGCCGAACACCCACTCGACCGCGATCTCGGTGCCATCGGTGCGCAGCGCGGGCATGTCGACCTGCAGCAGGTCGGGGCGCGAGGTCAGCGGCGCGGCGCGGGGCTGGCGGAAGCGCGCCGGCACGAGCGCGTCGGTGGAGATGCCGTGCAGGCCGCCAGGCGCGGCGCCGAACAGCGCCTCGGCCGCCGCGTTCGCGAAGACGATCGCGCGATCCTGATCGAACGCGATCAGCGCCTCGCGCGCGGCCCCGAGGATCTCGACGATCGCGTCGGGCTGCGTCGCCAGCTGCGCGAGCACCGCGGCGATCTGCGCGCGCGCGGCGCCCAGGACGAGCGCCGCTTCGTGGGCCGGGCGCGCGTTCGCGGCCGCGGTATCGGGAGACGCGACGTCGGACACGAAGGCATCCTCCCACAATCTCCGCCGACCGCTCCGCCCGGGCGAGCGATCGCGCGCCCGCCGTTCAACGGCGCCACTGCCTGCAAGCCAGCCCACGTGTGTCGCGGCCGTGCCGGGCGCCCGCGCGCACTGTGGCAGCAGCGCTCAGGCCCGCGTCAGGGCGCCGCGTGCGCCGGGAGGCGCACCGCGAACGACGTCCCCTGCTCGCCCGGGTCGGCGCTGACGGTCCCGCCGTGCGCCCGGATGATCTGGTCCACGAGGAACAGGCCGAGCGAGGGCGCGGCGGGCGCCGCGGCAGCGCCGAGCGGATCGGCGAACAGCGTCGCGAGCGCGGCCGGATCCAGCGGCGCGCCGGTGTGGTGCACGATCACCGTCGCGTCGCCCTCGCCATCGCCGTCGCTCGCGATGGTGATCGTCACGACCGCGTCGCGTCGCGTCAGCGCGTTCGTCAGCAGGATGTCGAACACCTGAGCGAGCCGCGGGCCATCCCAGTCGCCGCGCAGGCTGGCCGGCCCGCGCAGCTCGATCGACCGGGTGCCGTCGCGCTGGATCGCGTCGTGCGTCAGCCCGGCGAGCAGCCCGACCAGATCGACCGACGCGCGCGCCAGCGTCACCGGGTTGGCGTGGACCTTGGCGAGCATGCTGACCTGATCGATCAGCCGCGCCATCCGGCGGGCGCCGTTCTCGATGCGGCCGAGGACGCGCCGATCGGCGTCGCCGAGCGCGGGGTTCTGCGCGACCATCGAGGTCCCGAGCGTCACGGCCTGGAGCGGGCCTCGCAGATCGTGGGCGAGCACCGACAGGAAGCGCTCGCGCGACCGGGTCGCGTGCACGGCCGCGGCGCGGCGGCGCAGGATCGCGAGGACGATCGCCGCGACCTCGATCGGCTCGACCGCGGTCGCGACGCACGCCTCCGCGCCGTCGTCGATGGCGCGCGCGCGCTCGACGGCCGTGGCGGTCGCCGGCGCGCGCACCACGAGGCTCGCGCCCGGGGCTGCGGCCGCGATCGCCGCCACCTCGGCGAGGTCGACGACCAGGACCGCAGCGGCGTCGCCGGTCGCACGAGGCGGCGGTGCCAGGCACTCGGCGACGACCCCGCGGTCCGCGAGCGCGTCGACGAGGCGCGCGCCGTACGCACCGTCGGGCGTGATGACCGCGACGCGCGGCGCGCGGCCGGTCGCTGGGTCATCGGTGGCGGGACCGCGCGCGGGATCGGACATGACGGCGCGGACAACAGTACCGCAGGAACCGCACGACCGCTGCGCCCTCGGCGGATGCCGCGCGACGACCGTGCGCTCCGATCACGGTGTGCGCGCGCGCCACGGTCGCCGCGACCACGCCGCGGCTGGCCCGCGACCTGCAGAGTGTCGCGATCATGCAAACGACCGACGATCTCGAGGATCGCGTCGAGCGGACGCGTCGCGACTGGCAGACCAAGCTGGCTGCGCTCCCCGCCGACCCGAGCGAGGAGACCAGCACCACGCGTGCCTGGATCGAGCGCCACCTCCACGAGCTGGAGGTGCACCTCGAGCGCGGCTGGGCCCGCATCTCCGACGAGACGCGCGCCAAGATCGCGGAGTGGATGAAGCGCGCCTGAGACGACAACACGCGCCGCGCCCACGCGCGCGGTGCTTCGGTTCCGGAACCACGAGAGGTATCAATATGTCGAGTTCTTCATTGCGTCTCATGTTCTTCGCGGTCGCCCTCTCGGGTGCGGCGTGCAGCAGCCACAAGGACAAGGAAACCGCCGTCGACGAGACCAACGCCGCGGCCAAGGCCGCGCGG
>JAIOQA010000152.1 GCA_021413675.1 Deltaproteobacteria bacterium
GGGCGGTGGCCGCCGGCGCGCGGTCGGGCGCCAGCGGCGGCACCATCGTCCCGCCGCGCCCCCGCGGCCCGATCGCCGGGATCTCGATCACCGGCTTCACCGGGGCACGCGGCGCACCGAGCGGCGTCGGATCGGCGGCGACGCGCGGGCCGGTCGGTGCGAGCACCGGCCCACCCGGCACCGGCAGCGGGCGCAGGCGCGCCAGCGGCGCGAGGCCGCGTGACGGATCGCCGAGCGGCGGCGGGCTGGTCGGCGAGGGTGCGCTGGCCGGCGTCGCCGTGGGACCCGGCGGCATGGCGGTGGGTGGCTCGGGGGCCGGGGCCGACGCGCTCGCGATCGGCGGCGCGCTCGCGATCGACGGCGCGCTCACCGGCGGCGCGATCGTCGTCGTGCCGCTGACATCGGCGACGCTCGCGGCGATCACCGGCGCGACCGGCGACGTGCTCATCCGCGCCAGGCGCGCGGTGATCCGCGCGCGCTGCTCGAGCAGCTGGCGGTGCACCTCGACGCTCGCGGGCGCGAGCTCGACCAGCCGCAGCCACATGCCGCACTTGCCCTCGGGGCCCGTCGGGATGAGGTGCGATTCGATGACCTCGCCGACGCCGCGCAGCGCGGTCGAGCCGTCGGCGAGCTGGATCACGAACGGCTGCGGCGGGCCGCCGACCGGACGCGGATCCGGCGTGATGATGAAGAGCCGCTCGGCCTCGGCGAATCTCGCAAAGCCCGCGATGAACTCCTCCAGAGAGGAGCAACGAGCGACGGCGCGCAGCGCGCGCGGCTTCCCCTCGGCCACGGATAATAGTATCGCGATTGCCCGGCGAACCGGAACAATCTCCATCCAGCCCATCGGGTATCCTCGACGGGGCGAGGGTAGGCGCCTGTCATCCCGGCCGGATCGCGGGCTCGAAGTTGACCATGTACGTAGTGTCACGTACGGTGGTCGAGCGTGCCGCGGAAGAAGCTCTCGACGACCGTCTACATCACGCCCGAGCAGGACGCGATGCTGAAGCTGCTGCACGGCCGCACCAAGGTTCCGGTCGCCGAGTACATCCGCCAGGGCATCGACCTGGTCCTCGAGAAGTACCGCGCGGCGCTCCCCGGCCAGGTCGACCTGGCGTTTCGCGGCGACGCCGAGTAGCCCGCCGCTCTCCGGGCGCTGCCGCGCGATTCCCGATCCGCGCTGGATCGCGGCCATTCGCCCGTCCGGGTCGATCCAGGCGCTTCGCGGGCGATCCTGCCGATCACCGGACCACCATCGCGGTGCCCCCCGCGGCCCGCGCGTGGTAGAGAGTGCCCTCCGATGTTCCCGCCCGAGCGGATCCGCAACTTCTCGATCATCGCGCATATCGACCACGGCAAGACCACGCTGGCCGATCGCATCCTCGAGCGATGTGGCGCGATCACCGCGCGCGAGAGCCACAACCAGATGCTCGACAACATGGACCTCGAGCGTGAGCGTGGCATCACGATCAAGGCCCAGTCGGTCCAGCTGCACTACAAGGCCAACGACGGCCTCGTCTACCAGCTCAACCTGATCGACACGCCGGGGCACGTCGACTTCCACTACGAGGTCTCGCGCTCGCTGGCCGCCTGCGAGGGCGCGCTGCTGGTCGTCGACGCCGCGCAGGGCGTCGAGGCCCAGACGCTCGCCAACGTCTACGTCGCGCTCGACAACAACCTCGCGATCGTCCCGGTCCTCAACAAGATCGATCTCCCGGTCGCGCGGCCCGACTGGGTCAAGCAGCAGATCGAGGACACGATCGGCCTCGACGCCACCGACGCGCTCCTGGTCTCGGCCAAGACCGGCGTCGGCATCGACGAGATGCTCGAGGCGCTGGTCGCCCGCATCCCGCCGCCGGCGGCCAACCGCGACAAGCCGCTGCGCGCGCTGATCTTCGACAGCTGGTACGACGCGTACCGGGGCGTCGTCGTCCTGGTACGCGTGTTCGACGGCCAGCTCCGCCCGGGCCAGAAGCTCCGCTTCATGGCGACCGAGGTCGAGTACGACTGCACGTTTGTCGGCGTGCGCCGGCCCGCGACCGTCGAGGTCGAGGGCCTCGACGCCGGTCAGGTCGGCATCGTCGCCGGCCAGATCAAGGACATCGCCCACGCCCGCGTCGGCGACACCGTCACCGATGCCGACAACCCGTGCGAGGCACCGCTGCCCGGCTTCAAGACCGTCAAGCCGATGGTCTTCGCGGGGCTCTTCCCGGTCGACGCCGGGGACTACCAGGATCTGAAGGACGCGCTCGGCAAGCTGGTGCTCAACGACGCCTCGGTGACGTACGAGCCCGAGTCGTCCGCGGCGCTCGGCTTCGGCTTCCGCACCGGCTTCCTCGGCCTCCTCCACATGGAGATCATCCAGGAGCGGCTCGAGCGCGAGTTCAACCTCGAGCTCATCACGACCGCGCCGTCGGTGCGCTACCGCATCCACCTGAACGATGGCGAGATCCTCGAGGTCGACAACCCGGCCAAGATCCCCGACATCGGCCGGTTCGAGTCGATCGAGGAGCCGATCATCACGGCCACGGTCCACCTGCCGCAGGAGTACGTCGGGCCGATCATGCAGCTGTGCGAGGAGCGGCGCGGCGTGCAGAAGGGCCTGCACTACGATCACTCGGGCCGCGTCCGCGTGGTCTACGAGATGCCGCTTGGCGAGGTCGTCTTCGGGTTCTACGATCGGCTCAAGACCATGAGCCGCGGCTACGCGTCACTCGACTACGAACCGGCCGGCCATCGCATCAGCGAGCTGGTCCGCATCGACGTGCTCATCAACGGCGAGCGCGTCGACGCGCTGTCGATCGTGTCGCACAAGGACACCGCCTATCACCGCGGCGTCGAGCTCTGCAACAAGATGAAAGAGGTCGTGCCCCGCCAGATGTACGACGTCGCGATCCAGGCGGCGATCGGCAGCCGGATCATCTCGCGCGTCACCGTCAAGGCGATGCGCAAGGACGTCACGGCGAAGTGCTACGGCGGCGACATCTCGCGCAAGAAGAAGCTCCTCAACAAGCAGAAGGAGGGCAAGCGCCGGATGAAGGCCGTCGGCTCGGTCGAGCTGCCGCAGGAGGCGTTCCTCTCGATCCTGAAGGTCGACTGATGGCGACGGCGGCGGTGGCGGGGGCGGGCGTGGCGGCGATGGATCGCCGCGTGAAGAAGGAAGCCAAGGCGCTGTGCGCCGAGGTCCGCAAAGGCCTCGGCCGCGCCGGCGGGCTGTCCTCGACCGACCTCGCGGAGCTGCGCGATCGGCTCGCGGTGGTCGAGGACGTGCTCGCCAAGGGCGATCTGGCCGCGGTCCGCCGCGGGTTGCCGGCGCTCGACGCGCTCAACGATCGCCAGCTGGCACCCGGCGCGAAGTCGGTGGGCCGCGAGTACATCGAGTCGATCGGCATCGCCGTGCTGATCGCGCTCATGCTGCGCGAGTTCGTGGTCGAGGCGTTCAAGATCCCGTCGTCGTCGATGGTCCACACCCTCGAGATCGGCGACCACATCTTCGTCAACAAGTTCCTCTACGGGGTCCACATCCCGTACACCGACACCAAGCTGTTCCAGTGGCGCTCGCCGCAGCGGGGCGAGGTGATCGTGTTCAACAACCCGTGCGACGGCCGCGACTTCATCAAGCGGATCGTCGCGCTGGCCGGCGACACGGTCGAGGTGCGCTGCAACATCCTCTACATCAACGGCAAGGCCGTGCCCGAGACGCTGTCCGAGGAGCAGTGCACGTACTGGAACCTCAACGACGCGAGCGATCGGTGGGATCACCGCACGTGCAGCGCCTACCAGGCGACGCTCGGCGACCACACGTTCACGACGCTGCACGAGCCCGAGCGCCCGGCGCGCGATCGCCGGCGCGAGCAGAACAAGGGCGCGGGCGGCTACGAGGCCTGGTGCAACGGCAAGGACTTCCCGCACCTCGTCGGCGAGGACGAGCACGACTGCACGCCGGAGGATCTGCGCGACGGCATGACGCCGCTCATCGATCGCAACCCGGAGCTGCCGAGCTGCCTGCGCTCGCTCGAGCGGTTGCCGGACGTGTCGCTCGAGGGCAAGGGCCGCATCGAGCGCTCGCTGCCGGTCGGCGCGACCCCGGCCTCGGCGTGCGCGCCGCAGGTGCACTACGTGGTGCCCGAGGGCCACGTCTTCTGCATGGGCGACAACCGCGCGAACTCCAGCGACTCGCGCGTCTGGGGCCCGGTGCCGCTCGAGAAGATCAAGGGCAAGGCGCTCTTCATCTGGCTCGCGTACCCGGATCGGCCGGGGCAGGGCAGCGTCCCCGGCGAGACGTTCCAGTTCTCGCGCATGGGCGACCTGGTTCCCTGAGCGCCCGAGACGGCGCGACGGGACCGAGCGCCTGCGGGCCTGACGCACGCCTGCGCGACGGCGCGCTCGCCCGTGCCCGTGCCCGTGCCCGGAATCGAGCGGTGCGGATCGGCGGCGTAGCACCGGCTTTCGCGGCCGTCTCCCTGATCGGGCACGGGCACGGGCACGGGCACGGGAACTCGCGCGACGCGGGCCCCGCGGCCGTCTCCCTAGTCGGGCACGGGAACTCGCGCGACGCGGCCCCCGCGGCCGTCTCCCTGATCGGGCACGGGCACGGGCATGGGCACGGGCGCTCGCGCGACGCGATCGCGCGCCGCTACTTGTGCGGCTTCGGCGGCGGCGCGCCCAGCGTGGTCAGCGACTCCGCGAGCGCCTTGTTCATCGCCTCCTCGGCCGCCTCGTTCCACGCCTCCTCGCGATCCTTCAGGCGGACCTTCTTCCCGATCTCGAGCTTGATCGTCGACGAGCCGTCGCCGGTGAAGCCCATCTTCCGCTGCGGCATGGTCTCGCTGAACATGTGCAGCTCGACGTGCACCACGATCCGCTGGGTGCCGACCTTCTCGATCACCTGCTCGACCTCCTCGGTCGCGTCGGTGATCTGGATCGACACCTTGTGGCCGCTGGCGAGCTTCTGCTTGGCGAGCCACTTCGTGAACGCCGGCGCCGCGGCCGCGGGATCCGGATCGCCGTCCTTGTAGACCACCAGCTGCGGGTTCTCGCCCATCAGCTTCTCGGCCTGGGCCTTGACCCGCGGGGTCGCCATCGCGGCGACGTCGGCGGCGACCGCCGGCGCGGTGGTCACGTCGTAGAGCTTGAAGTAGTAGCGCTTGGGCGACGCCTTCGGCTTGGCCGCCGCGGTGGTGCTGACGAGCGCGACGACGAGGCAGGCGAGCCAGGGGGGGACCAGACGCATCCCGCTATCATGACCCGCGGGCGTGCTAGCTTCCAGGCATGTCGTCCGCGACAGACCCGGCCCGCGCGTTCCGGCGCTCGACCTGGCCGGACGTGATCATCGTCGCCGCGATCGCGCTGCTCGGCGTCGGGGGCGCGCTCGCGCTGTGGGGCGAGGATCTGTTCGGATCCGACAAGCCCAAGGACCTGCCCGTCGAGCAGGCGCCGGCCTCGTCGACTGGCACTTGATCGCAAGGCGTCGCCAATCGGCGCCGAAAGCCCGACGATCAGCGGGTCGGCCGCAACCGCGCGCCCCGCGAACTTGACCGTGCATTTCGGAACTTAGTACGGTTCTCGGGCTGTCGGTCCGCGCCGCCATGGGGGGCCCCGGCCGGGGGAAGCATGTTCTCACTCATCATCCAGGAGAAGGGCGGCGAGCAGCGCCGCCTGGTGTTCGACAAGCTCGAGATCACCATCGGGCGTGTCCAGGGCAACGACATCGTCTTGCCCAAGGGCAACGTGTCGAAGCGCCACGCGCGGATCGTGCTCAAGGACGGCAAGTTCATCATCGTCGACCTGAAGAGCACCAACGGCACCTACGTCAACGGGCGCAAGATCACGAGCCCGCTGGTCGTCAAGGAGAGCGACAAGATCTACATCGGCGACTTCATCATGGGCGTCGAGGAGGGCGGCGGCGCCGGTGATGCCGTGCCCGACGCGCCCGTGCCGCCGTCGCAGCCGCCGCGCTTCGATCCGCCGTCGGCGCCGCGCCACGATCCGCCGGCCGC
>JAIOQA010000144.1 GCA_021413675.1 Deltaproteobacteria bacterium
CGCCGAACGCGCGCTCGACCGCGAGCCATGCCGGGCGCGCGTCGGCGCGCGGCCACAGCCGGAGCTCGGACAGGCCCGGCGCGCGCGCGACCAGCACGCCATCGCTCGCGTCGATCACGCGCGCCTGATCGCCTTCGATCGCGAAGCACAGCGGGCGATGCCACACGACCGTGCGCGGCCCGACCCGCATCGGCGGCCACGCGAAGCGGTAGCCGAAGTGACCGCCCGCCGCGACCCGGCGCGCGGCCTCGGCCAGGCGCTCGCGGCTGGCGCGCGGCCCATCGAGGACGAGGTCGTAGCCCTCGGTCCAGACCTGGGCGTTGCGCGCCATCGGCTTGTCGTAGAGGCCGAGCGTCTCGGCGTCGGTGGCGAACAGCGCGTCCGCGACCCGCGCGTCGTACGCGTCCGCGACGTCGTCGGCGTCGCGGCGCACGCGCTGCCAGCGATGGGTCCGGCGCACGCGCTCGACCCGCGCGCCATGGCGCCCCTCGCGCTCGTCGGCGTGCTCGATGATCCAGCCCGATTGCGGCACGCGCAGGCCGCCGCACCCGAGCGGCACGACTCGCGCCAGCGGCAGCTGCATCGCGTCGGGCAGGGCGCGCGCGAGCCGGCGATACCCGCGATGGCCCGCGAACACCAGCGCCTCGGGCGAGGGCACCAGCGCGATCGCGCCGCGCGCCACCGCCACCGCGATCGCCGCGGGCAACCGCCGCGCCGGCCGGAACGTGATCAGCACGCGCACGCCGCGGCCGCCGTGATCGTCGTCGATGACCAGCGGCAGGACCGCGCGCGGCAGGTCCTCGCGATCCCAGCCCGCGAGCTCCGGATCGGCGCCCGCGGGCAAGATCCGCACGCCCGCGGCGCGCAGCCGCGCGATCGTCGGGCGCGCCATGGGCGCCTCGCCGAGCGCGGCGGCGACCAGCGGCGCGAGCCGCGCGGCCGCGGTGCGATCGTCGTCGGGCGCGTCGGGGCCGCGGCGGAACCCGGCCCAGAACGCCGGCCCCGGCCCGAGGTCGCTCGATCCCAGCACGGTCCAGCGAACGCGGCCCTTGTCGTCCTGGGTCTTCGCGAGCGCGAGCGAGACGATCGCGATCCGCGGCGCGATCCGCTTCGCGTGCGCCGGCAGGTACGGGTTGTCGTCGACGAGGTCGCGCGACCACCCGCTCACACAGCCGTCGCGGGCCAGCGCGATCAGCTTCGGCGCCAGGTGCGCCGCGAGCGAGCGCAGGCCCGGGCCGAGCTCGTGCGCTTGCTCGCGGGCCGGGATCCGCCAGCCGTGATCGTCGCCGTCGATGCGCACCTCGGGATCGATCCACCGCCCGAGCGGCTTCCAGCCCACCAGCGGCGGCGGCATGTACTCCGAGTACGCGGGATACGGGAACGCGCCATCGCCGCGCGGCCACGGCGTTGCGAGCAGCGCTGGCCAGCCTCCAGCGTCAGGCATCGAGCACGCGCTCCAGGCGCGCGAGCTGCGGGTCGGTCAGCTCGCGCCGCAGCGCGCGCACGGCGCGCCGCGAGCCCGACTCCCAGTCCGGATCGGCCTCGATGTGGTGCAGCACGCGCGCGAGCGGCAGCCGCGCGGGGAACCCGTAGCGCCGCACGAACGCGCGGAAGCAGGCCTCGTGCTGCGGGTAGTTCGCGTTGGCCAGCGCGTGGCCGACCAGCATCAGGCCCATGAGCGCGTGATCGACCGCGTCGAGCGCCGGTCGCGACCGCAGCCGCTTCGCGAGGAACTGGTAGCCCTCGTAGACCACCATCGCGGTCAGCGCGCTCGGCGCCGCGCGCGCGTAGCGGATGCTGCACGACAGCCGCACGATCTCCGCGCCGTCGCGCCGCGCCACGCGGAACCGCGCCGCGCGGAAGTCGCCCGGGCGCGGCACGTGCCAGCCGCTCGCGACGACCTTCTGCTCGAGGTTCACCTGATCGAGCAGCTGGTTGTCGTACGACAGCGAGTTCAGCATCAGCGCCGCCTCGAGGATGTTCGCGCCGTCGAGCTCGCGCGGCGCCAGCTCGACCCCACGCGGGTGCAGCCCGGGCGGATCCGGCACGAAGCTGTCCTCGAGGTTCGCCGGCGACAGCAGCGCGCCGCTCGCGACGTTGCAGAACCGGTCGAAGCGATCGAGCCGACCGTCGCGATCGTCGTCGGACACGCCGACGATGTAGCGGATGTCGCCGGGGAACACGAAGTTGTCGGCGGTCTTCGCGTCGGCGACCACCGCCTTGCGGATCGCCTTCCACGTCGCGCGCGCGGCGATGCCGTCGAAGAGGTGGCGCAGCATCGCGACGTCCTCGGGATCCTCGGTCGGATCCTTGGTCGTGACGATGTGCGCGTCGGGGTAGCGCTCGTGCAGCGCGTGGTGGAAGTGCTTGCCGAAGCACATCAGCAGCACGAGCAGCTTCGCGCCGCGCTGATCCGGCGCGTCGGCCAGGTTGCGCGGCACCCGCGCCCACCAGTCGGAGTGGCCGAGGAACAGCACGCCGTCGACGTCGTCGTCGGCCATCGCCTGGAAGATGCCCTCGCCCTTCTTGCGGTAGTCGACGTGGAAGGTCGTCTCGATGCCGCGCACGACATCGGTGCGCCGGTAGTGGATGCGGCCCGGGCTCGACTGCGACGCGATCGCGAAGCCGAGCTTCTTCATGAAGCCCTTCCACGCCCGGAAGAAGACATCCTGGACCTGACAGACCAGCCGGACCTCGCGCCGCTCGCCCGCGAACCAGTGCGCGTACGGCGGCGTCTCCGGTGCGATCTGCCGCCACGCTTCCGCCAGCGCCGCGCGGCCCTCGCCATCGAGCAGGTGCCGCACGCGATCGAGGTTGACCACCATCGACTCGCGCAGCCGACACGCCGGCGTGCCGTCGAGGATCGCACGGTAGCCGAGCATCGCCGCGCGCGCGATCGCGCCGTCGCCGCGCGCGCCCTCGAACAGATCGAGCAGCACCGTCGCCGCCGCCGCGTCGAACCGCAGCCGCCGCGGCCCGCGGTGATGCCGCCGCGCCCGCGCGATCCGCGCGATCAGCCGCGCCTGCCACGCCGCCGGCACGCCCGCCGCCGCCGCCAGCGGCTTCCCGGCCACGTCGCTCGCCAGCGCCCACAGCTCCAGCCCCGAGCCGAACGGATCACCCGCGGCGGACAGCGTGTCGCGCACCGCGGCCAGCCGCGCGTGGCGATCGATCGTGACGGCAGGGTGGAACGCGCGCGGGGTGATCGCGAGGCGGCTCACCCGGGAACGGTACACCCGCCGGCGGCTTCGTCGCCGCGGGACCGCGCTTCGACCTCGTCCAGGTACGCCGCGATCGCGGTCGCGTACGCCGCGGGCTCCTCGACGTAGGGCATGTGCGAGCTGTCCTCGAAGACGATCAGGCGGCCGTCGCGCAGCGCGCTCGCCCAGCGCTCGCAGATGGTCAGGCGCAGGCAGTCGTGCCGGCCCGCGGTGATCAACACCGGCACGTCGATCGCGCCGAGCAGCGGCGTCGCGTCGAAGTCCTTGAGCGAGCCGACGTAGCGCAGCAGGTCGCCCTTCATCGCGCGGAAGGCCGCGCCGTTCATGCGCTGCACCGCGCGGGCGAGCTCGGGTGGCATCGGCACGCGACAGATGTGCTGGCGTCGGAAGTAGTCCCACGCGGCGACGAACGCCGGCGTCGTGACCGGCCGGGTCTCGTAGGCCTTGAGCGGATCGCGCACGTGCGCCGGCAGCTCCTCGAGGAGCTCCATGATGCCGGCGCGGTACTCGGGCACGCTGATCGGCGAGCTCGACAGGATCAGGCTGCGTAGCCCCGCCGGTCGGCGGGCCGCGTAGCGCACGCCGACCATGCCGCCCGACGAGCTGCCGAGCATGTGGAGCGCGGTCACCCCGACGTGGGCGAGCAGCTGCTCGAGCTCGTCCTCGTACAGCTCGAGCGTCCACGTGATCCCGCCCGGCCGATCCGAGTCGCCGGAGCCGAGCGGATCGTAGACCAGCACCGGCCGACCGAGCGCGGCCAGGCGCTCGGCCAGCTGCGCCATGTACTCGTGCGACGCGCCCGGCCCACCGGGCACGAGCACGAGGGGCGCTCGCGCCGTGTCACGCGGCCCGAGCTGGCGGTACCAGACCCGATGACCACGGAAGGCGAAGAACGCGGACACGTGCCGCGAGCATACCGCGTGGGATCAGGACCTGCGCGCGATGACGTGATCGCCGTGCAGCGCGCCGCCGACGAGCGGGCGCACGACGACCTGACTGCCCTCGGGGACCAGGTGCGACAGCTGGAAGCCGTGGCCGCGCAGGAGCGCGAGCACGTCGGTGACCGAGGCGCCCTGCGCGGCCAGCTCGGTCGGGTGGACCTCGACGACGAGCGCGGCGCGGGTGGTCGCCTGCAGCAGCGCCGTGGCCCCGGCCAGCACCTGCAGCTCCGCGCCCTCGACGTCGATCTTCACGAGGTGGGCGGCGCCGCGGCCCTCGGTCGCGACCAGATCGTCGAGCGTCCGGACCGCGACCTCGACGCCGTCGGTCGCGTAGTCGCGGACCGGCACGAGCGAGTGCAGCATGCTGCTCGCGCCCGGGTAACGCCCCGCGCCTGCGGCCGGATCGTAGCCGTAGAGGGTCGCGCGGCCGGGCGCCGCGCCGAGCGCGATCGGCAGCAGCTCGACCACCGCGCCCTGCCGGCTGGCCGTGATGCTGCGCTGGAGCAGGTCGATGTTCGCGGGCAGCGGCTCGCACGCGAGCACGCGGCCCTGGGCCCCGACCGCGGCGGCCATCGCCAGCGTGTGCCCGCCGGTGTGCGCGCCCACGTCGATCGCGGTGTCACCCGGGCGGAGGAGCCGCGTGAACAGCTGCGCGATCGCGACCTCCCAGCCGTGGACCTGGACCACGACCCACGCGGTCCACTCGCCGAGATCGACGAACAGGTGGCCGCCGCGGACCGGCATCGCGACCTGGCGCCCGCGCAACAGCGCGGTGGCCGCGGCTCCCTGTTCGCGCACCGCGCGCGTCGCGAGCGCGACCAGGCGCGCCGTGAGCTGATCCTCCGCGCCCGCGCCGGCCGTGTCGTGGACGAGCGCGGCGAGATCGTCGATCGTCTGCCGCAGGACGCGGCGCGACTCCGCGAGCAGGTCGTCGGCGCTCATCCTGCGATTCTCGCACACGCGCGCGCGGCGGTCACCGCGCCGCGATCACCGCGACGATCACACCGACGTCGACGCGGGTGCCCGTGGCCACGCGCTGCTCGACCAGCGTCCCGGCGACCGGCGACGGCAGCATGATGTCGGCCTTGTCGGTGATCAGCTCCACCAGGGTGTCGTCGAGCGCGACCGCGTCACCGGGCTGCTTGTGCCAGCGGCCGATCTCGACCGAGGTCATCGCCTCGCCGAGCGAGGGCACCGCCACCTCGATGCTCATGCGCCCTCCGCCGCCGCCGGCGCGGCCTCGTCGACGACCAGGTACGTGGCCATCGGGCCCTTGCCCTTGATGTCGATCACGCCGCGGGCCTCGAAGGCGAGGTCGTCGCGCAAGAGCTGGTAGGTGGCCTCGGACACGTGGACGCGGCCGGGGATGCCGTGGGACTCCATGCGGCTGGCGGTGTTCACGGTGTCGCCCCAGAGATCGTAGATGAACTTCTTGCGGCCGATCACGCCGGCGACGACCGAGCCGGTGTGGATGCCGACGCGGATCGTGAGGTCGGTGCCGTTGCGCGCGGAATAGGCCCGCAGCTCGGCCTGCATCGCGAGGCCCATGCGCGCGATCGCGAGCGCATGATCGGCGCGCGGCTCGGGGATGCCGGCGACGACCATGTACGCGTCGCCGATGGTCTTGATCTTCTCGAGGCCGAGCTCCTCGGCGAGGCGATCGAAGATGCTGAACAGCTCGTCGAGCATGCCGACCAGCGCCTCGGGCGAGGTCCGCGACGACAGCGCGGTGAAGCCGACGAGGTCGGCGAACAGCACGGTCACGGCCTCGAAGCGATCGACGATGACGCCGTTGGAGGCCTTGAGGCGATCGGCGATCGGCCCGGGCAGGACGTTGAGCAGCAGCCGCTCGGAGTTCTCCTTCTCGGCGGTGAGCTCGCTGGTGCGCTGCTCGACCAGGTGCTCGAGGTTCTCGCTGTGCTGCTGGATGGTCTCGGCCATCGTGTTGAAGTCGTCGCCGAGCTTGCCGATCTCGTCGCGCGAGCCGATCTGGGTGCGCGCGCCGAAGTCCTTGTTGGCGAACCGCGTGACGGTGGTGCTCAGCGCGAGGATCGACTTCGTGAGCACGGTGCCCATCGCGATCGACACCAGCAGCGCGAGCGCGATCACCGCGAGCGAGATCTTGATCGCGAGGTCGCCGGCCGCCGACAGCGCGGCCTGCATGCTCTTGTCGGTGATGTCGAGGCCGAGCACGCCGGCGCAGGTGCCATCGTGCGCGGCGATCGGGAAGTAGCCCGACACCGAGTCGACGTTGAAGGTGTCGTCGTGGACGAAGTCCTCCTCGACCAGCGGCGCGCAGGTCGCGAGCGCCTGGCGCAGGAGCGGCAGCGCGCCGACCGGATAGGTCTTCGCGAAGTGCGAGACGTCCTCGCCGTCGATCGAGCCCTTGAGGACGTCGGCGTCGACGACGAACCGGGCCTGGTCCGGATCACCGGTCGGGATCAGGATGTACGCGTAGCGGATGAGCTCGGGCTCGGTGTCGCGGATCGCGTTGAGCTGATCGTAGACGCGCCGGTAGTCGGCCGACTGCTCGATCGCCGCGACCCGGTCAGCGGGCAGGTCGGCGGCCGCGGCGCGCAGCCGCTGGTACGCGTCGAGATCGATCGCCTGGGCCCCGATGTGGGCGATGTCGCGGAGCCGGGCCTTGAGCTCGCCGCGCAGCTGGCGATCGATGAACCGGTACAGGAAGACGGCCAGCAGCAAGCTGACCAGCGAGCTGACCAGGAAGAACGCGATCGAGATCTTCCGCCGGAGCCGCATCCCTCACGCTCCAGGCTACGCGTCGAGCTCGGGCGGGGCAACTCGACCCGCGCGCGAGCGCTCGGTCATCCTGCCGTGCAGACGCTCGGCGCCCCGGTGCAGCTGTAGCCCGGCTCGATGCGACAGAGCTCGCTGCATCCGTCGGTCGGCGTCGCGTTGCTGTCGTCGCAGATCTCGCCGGGGTCCACCACGCCGTTGCCGCAGCGCTCGAGTACGCACATCGCGCTGCAGCCGTCGCCCTCGATCAGGTTGTGGTCGTCGCACTGCTCGGCCTGGTTGTTGAACAGGCCATCGCCGCACACCGCGGGCGTGCAGTCGACGTCGCACAGGTTGGACGGCAGCGCGTCGTCGCACATCTCGTTGGCCATCGCGTTGAGGAGCCCGTCGCCGCAGCGCGGCGCGCTGCAGTCGCGATCGCAGGTCGCGGTGTCGCCGCCTTCGTCGCAGGCCTCGCCGGCGTCCTTGACGTGGTTGCCACACAGCGACGACACCCGGAACACGCCCGAGACCACGCCCGCGCTGCCCGAGGGAAACGCGACGCGCCGCAGGTGGCCCTGGGCGTAGTTGCCGGCGCTCGCCTGGGTCGTGAGGAAGAACTGGTAGAAGTCGCCGCCCTGGAACAGCGACGCGGGGACGCTGAGGCTGGTGTCGGCGGTGGCGATCTGGGCGACGGTCTCGGCCAGCGCGTTCGCGCCGTTGGCGTAGAGCCGCCGGATCTGCAGCACGTACGCGTTGGCGCCGACGACGGCGCCCCACTGCAGCGCGATCGGCGTCGCGGCGTCGAGCGGCAGGACGCCGCCGGCGAGGAACGGCTGATCGCCGATCATGACGTCGGTCGGTGCGCGGGTCCGGGGGCTGGCGATGAACCCGGCGGTGGCCGGGTCGGAGGTCGCCGAGCCGAGGGTCCACTGCACCAGCGCATCGTTGGTCGGCAGCGTGAAGTACCGCGCCTGCGTGAACCTGCAGTCCATCACGCTGCCCCACGTCGTCGGGTACGGGTTGCCGTACGCGCTGCCGCTGATCGAGACGTCGGTGTTCCAGGGCAGGAGCCGGCCGTTCACCTGCCAGGTCGCCGGTCCGATGACGCCGCCGTAGAGCGCGGCACCGTTGGTCACCCGGTAGCAGGCGTAGCCGTCACCGCGGTGCCCGTCCGGGACCGCGAGCGCGCGGAACTGCGCGACGTCGAGCGTGAACTGCTGCGCCTTGTCCACGGTCACCGGCGCGAACGCGGCGTTGAGCTGCGCCGTGTTGCCGTCGGTCATGGTCACGCTGGTCGACGACAGCGTGTCGGCGATGGTCGTGATGGTGGCCGCGTGGTTGCCGCTGTCGGGCACCAGCACCGATCGCACGTGCGCGATCGACAGGTCATCGCCCTTGGCCGCGTCGACGAGGAACGCGGGCGCGCCGCCGACGTCGTAGGTGTAGCCGGTGCGCCAGTCGATCGAGGTCGCGGTCAGCGCGGTGTCGCCGATGTTCGGCAGGTTCGACGCCGACGGGTTGCCGACCGGGTAGTTCTCGGTGCCGTTGTTGAACGAGTCGATCCAGAGGAAGTCGCTGTCGGCCCACGGCTGCATGCCGGTGGCGTTGATCGAGAGCGGGGTCGGCAGCGTGGCCGAGACCGCGTCCGGTCGTCCGAGCGTGACGTAGCCGAGCTCGAGCTCGCGGCGGCTGGTCACGTAGTAGAGCGGCGTGAGCGTGCCGGGGCGGATGAGCTCGAGCGCGTAGGTCACGCCAGCCGGGACGTCCGCGATCGTGAGGTTACCGTCGGCGGTCCCGACGCCGTCGCGCGTGGTGCCGTCGGGCAGGAGCGCCTTGATCGTGTAGCCGGTGAGATCTTCGTTGCGGTTGACCGTCGCGCCATCGCGGCCGACGAACGTCACGACCGAGGTGCCGACGACGGTGTTGGGCATCGCGTCGATCGTGATCGCTGCATCGGGCGTTCCCGGCGCGGCGTCCGACCCGACCGTCAGATCCCCGATGCCGAGGATCGCGTTGCACCCGCCGAGCGCCAGCATCGCCGCCACCCATGGGGTGCGCATGCTCAGAAGTGGCCGCTGGCCGCGACCGCGAAGCCGTCGGGGCCGACCATCGGCGACACCTGCAGGCCGGCGTGCTCGACGGCGCCGCCCTTGGGCGCGGTCACGTACAGCACGACGCCCGCGGCGACCGCGGCGACGCCGACCCCGACGAGGACGGTCGAGATCGTGCCGGCGCTCTTCGCGTCGTCGACCAGCTTGTCGCCCGCGGTCTGGTTCTCCGGGGCGCACGTCTTGTTCGGGCACAGCGTCTTGGCGTCGTTCCACTTCGACATCGCGCGCGAGCCGAAGAACAGACCGACGCCGGTCGCGGCGAGGCCGGCGCCGCCGACCGACAGGCCGATGAGCTTGCGGCTCGACTTCGGGGCCGGGCCCGTGACCACGCCGCCGCCGAGGCCGCCAGCGGGCGGGATCGGCTCCATCGTCCGGTCGACCGGCTTGGTCACGTCGACGGGCAGCTTCTCGAGCTCGGGCACGGTCACCTGGACCGTGCCGCCCTCCTGCTGCGCGGTGACCTTCACGCTCCACGGCTTGTGGCCGGGCGCCTGCGCCGACAGCTCGTACTCGCCGGGATCGACCGGCGACTCGATGCCGACCGACGAGCTGACGTCCGCGCCGTTGCGGCTGACGACCAGGCCCGCGACCGGCGCCCGGACACTGATGAGCAGCTTGATCAGGCGCGGCTGGATCGCGTCGGCGTGCTTCTGCGAGTCGGCCTTGCGCGCGGCGTTGCTGTCGCGCTGCGCAAGCTCGCGGAACTCGGTCCACGCCGAGGCCAGGCGCCCGAGCTTCTCGTAGCAGGTGGCGAGGTTGTACTCGGTGCCGAGCTGCGGATCCGCGGCCTGGCTCTTCTCGAAGGCGGCGCACGCCTCGGCGACCTTGCCGGCCTTCATCAGATCCTTGGCCTGGAGGAACGCGGCCTCGCCGGCGGCCTTGTCGCCGGCGAATGCCTGACCCGCCAGCGCCGTCGTGAGCACGATAGAGAGCGCAACCCTGACCCGCATGGTGCCCAGGCTACCACCGTGCGCTGCCGCACGGGCGCGGCGCCGACCGACCCAGCTGGCAATCTGCGGCCCCGACGCGCGGGCGAAGTTGCGCCCGCGTGCGTGTGCGCACCCGCACCCTGGGGTACGCTCGGCCGAACGTTGCCGCTCCGGCGCGACACCAAAGACCATGACGCGAACCGCCTTTGTCTCGCTCGCCACGCTCGCCTTCGGGTCGCTCGTCCTCGGAGCCGGCTGCGGCCCCAAGGTGACCCGGAACCCCTGGCAGGGCCAGATCCTGCCGCTGGCCAAGGGCGCGTCGTGGACCTACAACGCCACGGTCGTCCACTACGATCAGGCGCTCGGCAAGGAGATCAAGACCAGCCTCACGTGGACGACGACCGTGGTCGACGTCCTGCCCGGTGACGGGGTCACCGCGTTCATCGTGAAGGGGTGGCCCAACGATCTGGTCGCGTCGACCGGCGAGAAGCCGCTGCCGACCGAGCGCGTGCTCCTGAAGTCCGACGATGGCTTCCTCTGGGGCCACGACCGCGCCGCGACCGTGACCAACTCCGATGGCTGGTTCGCGCTGCCGCTGCAGGACGGCGCCCAGGTCTGCCCCGATCCGTCGCTGCCCTACTGCTGGGCGGTCGCCGAGAAGGAAGGCGACTACCAGCTCAACTACCGCTCGGGCCCCGAAGAGGAGACCTACCTGCTCGAGCCCGGCCGCGGCGTGATCAAGTACGACTACACGAACTCGGGCACGACCGACTCGGTGAGCGTGACCCTGCAGAAGTTCGAGCCGGGCTCGCCCGCTCCCGACGAGGCCGCCGCGCCGTAACGTTTCTTCACGAACCCGTGGGATGTGCCGAAACAGGGCCGCCCCATGGTGATGGCAAGGAGGACACGATGATCGGACTTGCCATCGGCGCTCTGGCGCTCTCGGGACTCATGTTTCACAAGGTGCGTCGCTTCCACGCGTACGCCCGCGGCTACGGCCACGGCATGCACGCCCACCACGGGTTCGGCGGCCCGTTCGGCCACCCGATGGGCTTCGGCCCGCCGCCGTGGATGATGGGCCGGCGCGCGCGGATGTACGCGCTGCTCGCCGAGCTCGATCTCACCCCGGCGCAGGACAAGGTCGTGCGCGCCGAGTTTCACGCGCTCCGCGAGCGCATGGCGGAGCTGCGCGGCGAGCCCAAGCAGACCCGCGCGGATCTCGGCCGCGCGATCGGCGGCGCGGTGTTCGATCGGGCCGCGCTCGAGGAGGCGTTCGCGCGCCACGACCGCACGCTCGGTGATCTCCGCGCCCAGGTGATCGGCGCGCTCGAGCGGGTGCACGCCGTGCTCGACGACGGCCAGCGCACGCGGCTCGCCGAGATCATCGATCGCGGCCATCGCGGATCGTGGGGCCACGGGCCGTACCGCGGGTAACGGATGAACCTGCGCCTCTTGCTCATCGACGACGACGCCCGGCTGGCCGAGCTCCTGCGCGGCTACCTCGAGCCGCAGGGCGTGACGCTCGTGCACGCGAACGGCGGCCAGGCCGGGCTGACCGCGCTCGCGGCCGGCGGCTTCGACGCGATCTTGCTCGACGTGATGATGCCGGGCATGGATGGGCTGGAGGTGCTGCGGCGGCTGCGCGAGCGCCACCCGGTGCCGGTGATCATGCTGACCGCGCGCGGCGACGAGGCCGACCGCGTGGTCGGCCTCGAGCTGGGCGCCGACGACTACGTCGCCAAGCCGTTCTCGCCGCGCGAGCTGCTCGCGCGGGTGCGCGCGGTGGTGCGGCGCAGCCAGCCGGCGGCGACCGGCGAGCGGCTCGAGGCCGCCGGCGTCGCGGTCGATCTCGGCAGCCGCGAGGCCTGGCTCGACGGCAAGCCGCTCGAGCTGACCGGGCTCGAGCTCGATCTGCTCGCGGCGCTGGTGCGGCGCGCGGGCCGCGTGGTGCCGCGCCAGGCCTTGCTGTCGCTGGCGGGCCGCGCCGACGCGACCGTCGGCGAGCGCACCGTCGACGTGCACGTGTCGCGGCTGCGCAAGAAGCTCGGCGACGACCTCGGCACGCGCATCAAGACCGTGCGCGGCGTCGGCTACGTGCTGGCCAAGGACGGCGACGCATGAGCTGGCCGCCGCGGTTCGATCACGCGCACGGCCACGGCCGCGGCCATCATCGCTGGCTGCACGGGCGCCGGCCCGAGGGCGTGTACCTGCTGCACCGCATGCGCGTGCGGATCTTCTGGTGGTTCGGCGTCGCGATCGCGGCGGGCGGGCTCGCCAGCATGGTCGTGCGCGACAACACCTCGGGGCGCGGCTGGCCGCTGGTCGCGGCCCTGGTCGTGGTGTGGATGGCCTCGGGCGTGATCGCGTGGCGCCTGACCCGGCCGCTGATCGCGGTCATGCAGGCCGCGCGCGCGATCGGCGACGGCGACCTGACCGTGCGCATCCGCGATCGCGGGCGCGGCGAGCTCTCGATCCTCGCCTCGGCGATCAACGACATGGCGGCGCGCCTCGACAAGCAGCACCGCGATCAGCGGCAGATGCTGGCCGCGGTGTCGCACGAGCTGCGCACGCCGCTCGGCCACCTGCGCGTGCTGATCGAGACCGCGCGCGATGCCCCCGGCGCGCAGGTCCTCGACGAGCTCGACCGCGAGATCATCGAGCTCGATCGCCTCGTCGACAAGCTGCTCGCGTCGTCGCGGCTCGAGCTCGCGGTCGACAAGCGCGCGGTCGCGATCGACGAGCTGGCCGCGGTCGCGGTCGAGCAGGCCGGGCTCGCGCCCGGGATCGTGACCGTCCTTGGCGACGTGACCGCGGTCGCCGACGCGACCCTGGTCCGGCGCGCGATCGCCAACCTCGTCGACAACGCGCGACTGCACGGCGGCGGCGCGACCGCGGTCGTGGTCGAGCGCCGCG
Organism: Deltaproteobacteria bacterium; assembly: GCA_021413675.1. Classification (GTDB taxonomy): domain Bacteria; phylum Myxococcota_A; class Polyangia; order Haliangiales; family Haliangiaceae; genus JAIOQA01. The sequence continues at coordinate 12,855 of JAIOQA010000144.1, forward strand.
GCGCCGAGGTCGCGGTGGTCGTGGATGACGCCGGCCCGGGCGTGCCGCGCGGCGAGCGCGAGCGGGTGTTCGAGCCGTTCGCGCGCGCCGGCCTGGGTGGCAGCCTCGGCCTCGGCCTCGCGCTGGTGCGGCGCATCGCGGTGGCGCACGGCGGCCGCGCGTGGATCGAGGATCGCCCGGGCGGCGGCGCGCGCGTCGGGTTCACGGTCGCCGCGGCGGCCTGATCCAGCTCGCTGAACGGATCAGATCGCGCCGAACTGGTAGTGGATCGTCCCGCCGTTCGCCACGCCCCACGTGCCGAAGAAGTCGATCGCCTCGGTGTGCCAGTTGAAGCCGTATCGCCCGTACGTCGATCCGGCCGGACACACCGGCACGTCGACGTCGATGTATCCCCAGATCCCGTTCGAGACCATCGTGCCCGCGACCTGCGACGGCGGGTCCTGGCGCTCCTCGTCCACGAATTGCCGGTGCTGCACGCCGCTGCAGAGGTGCCCCTTGCAGCACTGGAAGTCGCTGATCGCGATGACGCGCGCGATGTGCAACCCGTCGCCGTCGACGCCTCCGCCGACCGCGAGCATCTGCTCGCCCGGGGTCGCGGTGTAGTCGATGTCGACGCCGCCGTTGAGCCGCAGCTCGCGCCACTGGCCGTTCCCGTCGGACACGTCGCGCTGCCAGATGCCGTTGAAGACCGTCGGCGGGCCGTCATCGGCGCTCTTGATCGGGACCTCCTGGAACTGGTCGCAGGTGGTGAACCCGGTGGCCAGGAAGAACAGTGCGGTGGCGAAGGCGATGCGGTGCATGGGCGCTCCTTTCGATCGGTGTCTCCCACGCAGGATCGGGGCCAGCGATCTGGCCACGCGCCAGCCGGGCGCTGGCCCGCGGCCGTCACCCACCGTCACCGGGTGTCACTCTCCGCACGTCTCACGCGAGTCCGCCCGGATACGCCGGCGCTGACGGCGCGCGGCTACGCCGGCGCGCGGCCCTCGAGCACCCACGCGTCCATGTGGCCCTTGCCCTTCACGTCGATCGGGCCGCGCGCCGTGCAGCGATACTTGTCGGCGAGCAGCGCGTGAGTGGCCGCGCTCAGCTGCACCTTGCCGGGCACGCCGTGCGACTCCATCCGGCTCGCGATGTTGACCGTGTCGCCCCACAGGTCGTAGATGAACTTGCGCTTGCCGATCACGCCGGCGACCACCGGGCCGCTGTGCATGCCGATGCGCACGTCGATCGCCAGGCCGGTGCGCGCGGCGAACGCGGCGATCACGCCGAGCATCGCCAGGCCCATGTCGGCGACCGCCTCGGCGTGGTCGACCCGCGGCGCGGGCAGGCCGCCCGCCACCATGTAGCAGTCGCCGATCGTCTTGATCTTCTCGAGGCCGAGCTGCCCGGCGAGATCGTCGAAGCTGCAGAACAGATCGTTGAGCATGCCGACCACCTCGGCCGGCGGCATGCGCGCCGACATCGACGTGAACCCGACGATGTCCGCGAACAGCACGGTGACGTCGGCGAAGCCGTCGGCGATCGTGCCGCCGCTCAGCTTGAGCCGGCCGGCGATCGTCGGCGGCAGGATGTTGAGCAAGAGCTCCTCGGAGCGCGCGTGGGCGTGATCGAGCGCGGCCTCGGCGAGGAGCGTCGCGCGCCGCGCGTAGTAGGCGCAGGTCGCGAGCGTGACGAACAGCCCGCCGAGCAGGATCGGCCGGATGATCGCGAGGCGCTCGGGCGCGATCGCGGGGCCGAGCTGCGGCAGGCGATCGCCGAGGATCACGACGACCATCAGATCGATCCCGGCGAGCGCCGACAGCGCGAGCATCGGCCGGGTGTGGCGCGGCGCGAACAGCAGGTAGGGCAGGGCGGCGTGCAGGAAGAAGAACAGGTGCACGTCGAACCCGCCGCCCTCGACCAGCACCTGCGACACGACCAGCAGGTGGCTGCCGAGCAACAGCCACATCGTGGCCGCGAGGTGCTGGCGACGGTGGTTGAGCCACAGGGTCGGCAGGTACGCGACCGCGTAGGCGATCTGCAGCGCGGGATAGACGAGCGATCCCGACAGCAGCAGCACCGGCGCGAACCCGAGCGTGAACAGCGCGCCGAGCAGCGCGACGATGTTGGTCAGCACCACGTAGCGCGCCGCCGACGGCGCCATCTCGGGGCCGCGGCCGATCCGGATCAGGCGCCCCATCCGGCTCGGCACCGACGCAGCGCCCGCGGTCATCGCCACAGTGTATCGCGGCGCGCGGGCGCCGCGCCGACCGCACGGCGTATAGTCGTGCGCGGAGGAACCTCGATGCCCACGCGCACGCTCGCCACCGTCGTCACCCTCGCCGCGCTCGCCTCGCCCGCGCTCGCCAAGCGCCGCCCGCCCCCGCCGCCCACCGGGCCGAGCATCACGAAGATCGCCAAGGTCGCGCTGGTCGATTGCAGCACCGACGGCGGTGGCGTGAAGTGCCCGACCGGGGTGAAGTACATGGGCGAGCTGCTCCAGCGCACGTGGAACAGCGACCTCGAGACCGCGCCGATCGCCTGCGCCGACGCGAAGCCCGGCAGCTACAGCTTCACGATCGGCTTCGAGTACAACGACGGCACGATGGGCACGCTCGACGACGACAAGCACAAGGCGAAGTGGCCGTCGTGCATCGCGCCGCTGGCTGCGACGATGTCGGCGAAGTGGCTCGAGTGGTTCAAGCTGCTGCAGCCGATCGATCCGACGATCGACGTGCGCAACGGCTACCGGATCACGATCAAGATCGAGAAGTAGCCCCGCGATCGCGGCGCCGAAAACGCGAACGGCGCACCGGCGAGGGCCGATGCGCCGCGTCCGTCAGCCGGCGCTGCTCAGCCCGCGCCTTCGGCCTTCGACTCTTCCTCGCGGTGACCCAGCGAGGCCTTGGTGTAGTCGCGGTTCATCATCGCGATCACGTCGCGGCTGATGTCCTTCGGGCACGCGGCCTCGCACTCGTAGTGGTTCGAGCAGTTGCCGAACCCGGCCGCGTCCATCGCGGTGACCATCGCCTCGGTGCGCTTGGCGCGCTCGGGCTGGCCCTGCGGCAGCATGTGCATGTGCGCCAGCTTGGCGGCGACGAACAGCATCGCCGAGCCGTTGGGGCAGGCCGCGACGCACGCGCCGCAGCCGATGCAGGCCGCCGCGTCCATCGCGCGATCCGCCTGCTCCTTGGGCACCGGCACGGCGTTGCCGTCGGGCGCCGAGCCGGCGTTGGCCGAGATGTAGCCACCGGCCGCGATGATCTTGTCGAACGCGCGCCGATCGACGCACAGGTCGCGGATCACCGGGAACGCGCCCGCGCGCCACGGCTCGACCCAGATCTCCTGGCCGTCCTTGAAGTGGCGCATGTGGAGCTGGCACGTGGTCGTGCGCTCGTGGCCGCCGTGCGGCCGGCCGTTGATCACCAGCGAGCACATGCCGCAGATGCCCTCGCGGCAGTCGTGATCGAAGGCGATCGCCTCCTCGCCCTTGGCGACGAGCTGCTCGTTGAGGACATCGAGCATCTCGAGGAACGAGGCGTGCTCGTTCACGCCCTTGACCTGGTACGTGACCATGCGTCCCGCGTCCTTGCCATTCTTCTGGCGCCAGACGTGGACGGTGAGGTTCATGTCCTTGGTGCTCACTTGTAACTCCGGGTCGCGAGCTTGACGTTCTCGAACGTGAGCGGCTCCTTGTTGAGCGCCGGGGCGTTGTTGTCGCCCTGGTACTCCCAGACCGCCGCGTGGCAGAAGTTCGTGTCGTCGCGCAGGGCCTCGCCGTCGGCCTGGTGCTCGACGCGGAAGTGACCGCCGCAGCTCTCCTCGCGGACGAGCGCGTCCTTGCACATCATCTCGCCGAACTCGAGGAAGTCGGCGACGCGGCCGGCCTTCTCGAGGGTCTGGTTGAACGAGTCCTGCCCGCCCTTGACCGAGACCTCCTTCCAGAACCGCTCGCGCAGCTTCGGGATCGCCTCGAGCGCCTCGGTCAGGCTCTCCTTCGTGCGGGCCATGCCGCACTTCTCCCACATGATGTTGCCGAGCTCGCGGTGGAACGAGTCCACCGAGTGCTTGCCGTCGACGGCGCAGATCGTGTCGAGCTTGGTCTTCACCGCGCGCTCGGCGTCCTTGAACGCGGCGTGGGTGTTCGACACCGCGGGCCCGAGGCCGAGGCCGGCGAGGTAGTTGCCCATCGTGTACGGCAGGATGAAGTAGCCGTCGGCCAGGCCCTGCATCAGCGCCGCGGCGCCGAGGCGGTTGGCGCCGTGGTCGGAGAAGTTGGCCTCGCCCGCGACGAACAGGCCGGGCACGTTCGACATCAGGTGGTAGTCGACCCAGAGCCCGCCCATCGTGTAGTGGACGGCCGGGTAGATGCGCATCGGGACCTTGTACGGGTCGTCGCCGGTGATGCGCTCGTACATCTCGAAGAGGTTGCCGTACTTCTCGGCGATCTTGGCCTGCCCGTCGCGCTTGATGGCGTCGCGGAAGTCGAGGTACACGCCGCGCCCGCCGGGCCCGACGCCGCGGCCGTCGTCGCACTGCTCCTTGGCGGCGCGCGACGCGATGTCGCGCGGGCACAGGTTGCCGTAGCTCGGGTACTTCCGCTCGAGGTAGTAGTCGCGGTTGTCGTCGCCGATGTCGGCGGCGCGCTTGCCGACGTCGGCCTTGGCCTTCGGCACCCAGACCCGGCCGTCGTTGCGCAACGACTCGGACATGAGCGTGAGCTTCGACTGGAAGTCGCCCGACTGCGGGATGCAGGTCGGGTGGATCTGCGTGAAGCACGGGTTCGCGAAGCCGGCGCCGCGCTTGTACGCGCGGTAGGTCGCCGTGACGTTCGAGCCCTTGGCGTTGGTCGACAGGAAGAAGACGTTGCCGTAGCCGCCGGTGGCGAGCACCACCGCGTGGGCCGCGTGCGACGAGATCGCGCCGGTGACCAGGTCGCGGATCACGACGCCGACCGCCTTGCCGTCGACGGTCACGAGATCGAGCATCTCGGTGCGCGGGAACATCGTCACGCGGCCGGCCTGGATCTGGCGCGACAGCCCGGCGTAGACGCCAAGCAGGAGCTGCTGGCCGGTCTGGCCGCGGGCGTAGAACGTGCGCGACACCTGCGCGCCGCCGAACGAGCGGTTGGCCAGCGTGCCGCCGTACTCGCGCGCGAACGGCACGCCCTGCGCGACGCACTGGTCGATGATGTTCACCGACTCCTCGGCGAGGCGGTGGACGTTGGCCTCGCGCGACCGGAAGTCGCCGCCCTTGACCGTGTCGTAGAACAGGCGGTGAACGCTATCGCCGTCGTTCTGGTAGTTCTTCGCGGCGTTGATGCCGCCCTGCGCGGCGATCGAGTGGGCGCGGCGCGGCGAGTCCTGGAAGCAGAAGCAGGCGACGTTGTAGCCCAGCTCGGCGAGGGTCGCGGCGGCGGCGCCGCCGGCCAGGCCCGAGCCGATGACGATGATCTTGTACTTCCGCTTGTTCGCCGGGTTGACCAGCTTCATGTCGAACTTGGACTTGGTCCACTTCTGTTCGATCGGGCCGGTCGGGATGCGTGCGTCGAGGTTGATCGTCATGGCGTCAGGCTCCCGGGAGCTTGATGACGTTGAGCAGCACCGCGGTGGGCGGCGCCATGTAGCCGATGAACAGGATCACCATGAGCGCCGGGCCGACCTTGTCGGTCCACGGGTACTTCGGGTGACGGAGCCCAAGGGTCTGCATCCACGACGAGGCGCCGTGGGCGAGGTGCATCGAGAGGAGCAGGATCGCGGCGAAGTAGATGCCGTACATCGCCGGGTTCTGGAACGCGCGCACGAACATCGTGTAGGCGTCGTGGCGGCCGTGGCCGTCGGGCAGGTGGAAGTACTCGGGCTGCACGCCGCCGAAGGTGAAGTGCGCCAGGTGGAAGAACACGAACGCCAGGATGACGAGGCCGGTCAGCGCCATGGTGCGGCCGGCGATCGTCGAGCGGGCCGGCGTGTACTTGGCGTACTTCACCGGGCGGGCGGCGCGGTTCATCATCACCAGGCGGATCGCCGATACCAGGTGGATGACGAACACCGCGATCAGGCCGGCGCGGGTCGGCCACTTCACTTCCCACAGCGACTGCAGGAAGCTGGCGTAGGCGTTGTACATGTCCTGCCCGCCGAACATCTGCAAGTGACCGATCATGTGGACGATCGCGAACAGGACCATCAGGAGGCCGGTGACGGCCATGATGGTCTTGGCACCGACCGACGAGCGCACGTAGCCGACGAACCAACTCATTTGTCGTCCTCGAGGGGAGCCGCGCCGGGCGGCGCAAGCGGGGCCGAAATAATCACGAATCGGCGCTTACAGCAACGCGCCGCCGCGGCCGTTTGTGGCCGGACCGAGGCGCGGATGTCGCAGCGTTGCCGGGAGCCCGGATCGGATGTTGCCGGAGCTGTCCGGGTTTCGTGGAGAGATGTCACGGTCGCGTCCAGGCATACTCGATCACGGCATGACGAAGTTGCGAACGCGTGGGCTGATGGCGGTGGCGGGTGTGGTTCTCGGGGCCGGGGCCGCCCAGGCCGGTGATGCCCCGTGGGTCGATCCGACCAACGCCACGGTGAAGTACGTTCCGCCGGGGCACCTGACCATCGCGATCGTGGGCAGCACCCATTTCTGGGGCGGGCTCACCTACAGCGAGGAGGGAACCGGGCTGTCGTACTCGGACTCTACCCAGGTGACCGAGAGCGGCAAGGTCTCGGTCGCGTACGAGGTCTACGAGGGGATCGAGCTCGGGGCCGCGGTGCGCTACGCGCCCTCGATCAAGTACGCCGGGGTCAGCTCGTCGAACCGCGAGGTGGACGTCTTCGGGCGCGTGGCGTTCCACGTCCGGCCCTGGAACCGGCTCGACCTCGCGTTCGTGGCGGACCTCGGTCGCTCGTCGATCCACGAGGCAGATGCCGCCGTCCCCGACCCGACCGGGTTCGTGATGGATCTCCAGGCCGGCGTGTCGTATCCGCTGGGCGCGGGGTTGTTCGGCGTGACCGCGCTCGGCTACCAGCGCGGCTTCCAGAACACCACCACGGAGTCGATCCCGGGCCAGCCCGAGCCGACCACGTACACGACCGACTTCATGCACTTCGATGTCGGGCTGGCGTACCGCTTTCTCTGATCGCTACGCGACGCGGTTCTGCACCGGCTCGCCGCGGCGCAGCCGGGCGAGGTTGTCGACGACGGCGGTCGCGATGCGCGTGAAGGCCTCGTCGGTCGAGCCCGCGATGTGCGGCAGCGCGACGACGCGCGGATCGGCGAACAGCGCATCGCTCGGATCCCAGGGCTCGTCCCAGAAGACGTCGAGGCCGACGCCGCCGAGGTGACCGCGGGCGAGCGCGCGCTCGAGCGCGCCGCGATCGATGATCGCGCCGCGCGCGAGGTTGACGAGCAGGGTGCCCGGCCGCATCGCGGCGAGCGCGTCGTCGTCGATCATGCCGCGGGTCGCCGCGGTCAGCGGGCAGTGCAGGCTGATCGCGTCGCAGGCGCCGAAGAACGCGCGGCGCTCGTCGGCGGTGGCGTGGCGCCCGAGCGCGCGCATCTGCATGCCGAGGGCGGCGGCGCGCTCGGCGGTGGCGCGCCCGGTGCGCCCGAGCCCTACGATGCCGAGGGTGCGGCCCGACAGCTCGATGCCGAGCGGCTCGCCGATCGACGCCTGGGCGAACGCGGCGCGCGCGGCCGGCACGCGCCGCGCGAGCGACAGCAGCAACAGCAGCGCGGCCTCGGCGACCGCGACGTGGTTCGCGCCGGGCGTGTTGCACACCGGGATGTCGCGGGCACGCGCGGCGTCGAGATCGATGCCCTCGTAGCCCGCGGCCGGCTGGTGGATCAGCCGCAGCCGGGCGGCGGCGGCGATCGCGTCGGCGCCGAGGTGCGCGTTCGAGGGCAGCACCACGTCGGCGTCGGCGATCGCCTGGGCCAGCGGGACCGCGCGATCCCAGCACGCGATCGTGTCCTCGGGCGCGAGGCGGGCGCGGAGATGGTCGACGATAGGAAGCCAGCCCGAGCCGCAGAACAGGACGTGCACGGCGGCCAGGGTAGCGGAGTTTGCGTCCGTGGCCCGGCCCTTGCTGTAGCCTCGGGTGAGGGATCATGCCGCGCATCGCCGTCAGCTGTTTCGGTCGTTTGCCCGGGTCGCGCGTCGCGACTGCAACCGGTCGTGTGCAGTGGCTGGGGCCCGCGGTCCTCGCCGCGATCGTGGGCAGCGCGTGCGCCACCGAGCCCGCCACCGGCACGCTCGAGGGCGCCTCGACCGTCGACGATCACGTCGCGGCCGGGTGCTCGACGGCCGTGGTGCTCGGGCTGTCGCAGCAGATCGCCGACGAGGTCGGCTGCATGCTCGGCGGCGAGCTCGTGTCGTTCACCGAGGGCAACGGCGTGGTGTTCAGCGGCAGCGCGGTCCTGCCGTACCTCGCGCCGGATGCGCGCGCCGATCTGCTCGCGGCGGTCGCGGCCCAGGGCGGCACGCTCGAGGTGACCAGCGCCTATCGCACGGTCGTGCAGCAGTACCTGCTCTATCGCTGGTACCAGGACGGTCGCTGCGGCATCACCGCCGCCGCCACGCCTGGCAACTCGAACCACGAGAGCGGCCGCGCGCTCGACGTCGGCAACTACGGCACGTGGGTCAGCGCGATGGCGAGCCACGGCTGGGCCCACGACGTGCCCGGCGACGACGTGCACTTCGATCACCTCGCGTCTGCGGATCTGCGCGGCTCCGATGTCCTCGCGTTCCAGCGCCTGTGGAACCGCAACCACCCCGAGGATGTCATCGACGAGGACGGCGACTACGGCCCCGCGACCGGCGCGCGCATCGCGAGCGCTCCGGCCGAGGGCTTCGCGATCGGCGCGAGCTGCGCGACCAGCCGCGCGGTCACCGCGCACCTCGTCAGCGGCCCGTCGACCCTCGCTCCCGGCGCGCATGCGACGGTCGTGCTCGAGCTGACCAACACCGGCACGATCGCGTGGCCCGCGACCACGCGCCTCGTCACCAGCGCGCCGATGGATCGCGCGAGCGCGCTCTACGACGCCGCGCACTGGACCTCGGCCTCGGAGGTCGCGGCGCTTGGCACGGCGGTCGCGCCGGGCGGATCGATCGATGTCGAGATCGCGGTGATCGGTCCCGCGGTCGATGTCGCGACGCGCTTCGACGAGCAGTTCGCGCTCGCCGATGGCGACGCGCGGTTCGGCATGATCGGCGTGGCGATCGATGTCGTACCGACCGGCGCGGGGCCCGGCGATGGCGGCACCGTCGACGACGGCGTCGTCGGTGGCTGCGCGACCGGCGGCGGCTCGAGCGGCGCGCTGCTCGTGGTCGCCGCGCTGCTCGCCCGCCGACGCCGACGTTAACGCACGATCGCGTTGATCATGTTCTTCTTGCCGACGACGGTCGCGGTGAGCAGCCCGCCCATCAAGGCGCCGCCGATGCCCGCGGTGCAGATGTCGGCGCCGGTGAGGTACAGCCCCGGCACGCCGGTGTGCGGGCGCAGGTCGCGGGCCTCGAACCGCGCCGGCGAGTGCGATAGCCCGTAGATCTCGCCGGCCGGGTGGCCGGCGAAGTGCTTGGTCGACAGCGGCGTCGACAGCTCGGCGTGATCGATGTGGCCGGCGAGCTGCGGGCAGCGCGCCAGCAGCGCCTGGGTCATGCGCTCGGTCAGCCGTGCCTTCAGGGTCTCGTACTCCGCGCCGCGCTTCTTCCACGGCGTGCCGTCCCAGTGCGCGAACCACTGCCACGGCACGAGGCCGACGACCTCGACGGTGGCGCGGCCCGGGTAGCGGTTCTGGAAGTCGGGATCCTTGGCCGAGGGGAACGACAGGTACGCGACCGGCAGCGGCGCCTCGGGATCGGCGAGGTAGCGCGCCACGTTCTGGTCGTGATCGTGGCCCGGGAACACCCACTGGTTGGCGCGGCGCAGCCCGAGCTCGTCGGCGGTCTTCTTGAGCCCGACGTAGAGCGAGGCGTGGCTGTACGACGGCGGCACGCCCGGGACGTTCGGGGTCTGCGCGCCGCGCGCGGTGGGCGCGAGCAGCCGCCCGAAGGTGATCGCGCGCCCGGCGTCGCTGACGACCCGCTTCGCGCGCACCACCTCGCCACCGGCCAGGCGCACGCCGACCGCGCGGCCGCCCTCGACGACGATCTGCTCGACGTCCGCGTTGGTGATGACCGCGCCGCCGGCGCGCTCGATGCCCGGCATGATCGTCTGCGCGATCCGCGCCGAGCCGCCGACGGGATACGCGCCGCCGCCGAGGTAGTGGCCGACGAGCAGCGCGTGCATGAAGAAGCTCGCCTGCCCGGGCGGCAGGCCGTAGTCGCCGTACTGCCCGGCGAGCACGCCGCGCAGCCGCGGATCGTCGGTGATCCCGCCGAGCACCTCGCGCACCGTGGCGCGGACGTCGGGCATCGCGGGGCGGCGCAGCGCACCGCCGACGAAGCGCGCGATCGACGGCGGGATCGCCTTCTCGAGGAAGAACCGCTTGCTGGTCCGCACCGTCGCGCGGATGCGCTCGAGGTAGCGGTCGATCGCGTCCTTCTGGCGCGGGAAGTAGTCGTGCATCCGCGCGCGGAAGTTCTCGCGACCCCGCACGAAGTCGTAGACGTCGTCGCCGAAGACCATCTGATCGTAGACCTCGCCCTGGTCCTCCCAGCGCAGCTGGCCATCGCTCAGGTGATCGAACGCGCGGCGCAGCAGTGTCCCCGGGCGGTGCACGTCGCCGACGTAGTGCACGCCGACGTCCCACTCGTAGCCGGGGCGGTGGAACGTGTGTGTGAAGCCGCCCGCGGTGTAGTGGCGCTCGAGCACGAGCACGCGCTCGTCGCGGTGACGCGCGAGCATCGCCGCGCACGTGAGGCCGCCCAGGCCCGAGCCGATGACGATCGTGTCCCAGCCCTTCGCGCCGGGGTTCGGGATGCCGTGCTGCTTGTAGGAGACGCCGAGCTTCATCGTGACCTCTGGTGCGGGGCCGGGCTGCGGTTGCGTGGCGCCGCCGGTGGCCGGCCGGCGGTGCGGGTGGCGGTCGCGAACTGCGCGCGGGCGAGCTGGCGGATCGAGCGGCCCATGCCCAGCTGCCCGGCGAGGTGCAGGGACACGAGGCCGTGGGTGCCGGCCCAGAACAGATGGGCCAGCGTCTTCGGGTCGCCCTCGAGGTCGCCGCTGGCCACCGCCGCGGACACCGAGCGCTGCAGGCAGCCGAACGCGCGCCGGCTCTGCGCGGCCAGCTCGGTGACCGCCGGGCCGGCCGCCGGCGCGAGCCCGCGCAGCTCGAACATGATGCGGTAGGCGTCGGGCTGCTCGAGGCCGAAGCCGACGTACGCGTCGCTCAGGCTGCCGAGGCGCGCGATCGGATCGTCGCCGGCGGCGGCGAGCGCGGCCTCGAGGACATCCGCGAACCGGCGGAACGCCTCGGCGCGGACCAGCACGAACAGCTCCTCCTTGCCGGCGAGGTAGCGGTACGAGGTCATCGCGCTGACGCCGAGCGCGGCGCCCAGGCCGCGCATCGTCACGGCCGCGTAGCCGTGCTCGGCGAACAGCCGGGTCGCGGCGACGACCGCGCGGCGGCGGAACGCGGCGATGTCGTCGGCGACCAGGGCAGCGCGGGGCACGGACAGAACGTACAACGTAAATTATACGATGTAAACGATAGCCTTCGCGGCGCGTCAGGCCACGGGGCCGGCGATCCGCTAGCCTGGCACTGGAACGCCGGCATCGCCGCGACCGCGCTCGGGCGGTGGCCGCGCGCGCGCGCCGCGTGGACCGCCTACGGCGTCGACCTGCCCGCCGGTGACGGTCCGCTCGCGATGCAGCTCGGGTTGGTGCCGATCCGCGTCAACCCGACGGCGCCGCCGAGGTCGTGTGGTGCGAGCGGATCGATCCGTGCCGCGCGATCATCCGCAGCGTGCCCACGACGCCGCGGTGCCCGCGTGGCAGGCGCGCCGGCGCTTCGGGCTCGCGGCGCGCGACGCGGGCGCGCTCGCGCGCCTCCCCGCGAGCGCCGCGGCCACGCGCCTCGTCTGACGCGCAGCCACGCGCGGCGACCCCGGTGTCGCGGGTGACCCCCGTGCGATTGATCGGACGCGGCGCCACGCTCTGCGCACTTCCACGTGGCCCCGCCGTCGGTGTGCCCCAGATGCGCATGGACCTCGAGTCGAGGGGGCGTATGGTGAAGCGGTTGACCTACTGGACTCCACGGTCGCGGCAGCCGGGTGGCGGCCAGTGATCGTCCAGGCCGCGCGCGGCCTGGACCGGCCGTTGCGGGTCCTCCTGGTCGAGGACTCCTCGACCGACGCCAAGCTGATCGTCCACGAGCTGCGCCGCGCCGGCCGCGTCGTCGAGTTCGAGCGGGTCGACACGGCGGCCGCGATGCGCGCGGCGCTCGCGCGCGCCGCGTGGGACGTGGTGCTCTCGGACTGGTCGATGCCGACCTTCTCGGCGCCGGCCGCGAACGTGATCCTGCGCGAGCTGGGGCTCGACCTGCCGTTCATCATCGTGTCGGGCACGATCGGCGAGGAGACCGCGGTGCTCGCGATGCGCGCTGGCGCGGAGGACTTCGTCCTCAAGGAAAACCTCGCGCGGCTGACGCCAGCGATCGAGCGCGGGCTGCGCGAGTGCGGCGAGCGCGCCGCGCGCCGCGCCGCCGAGGCGGCCCTGCGCGCCAGCGAGGCGCGGTTCCGGCTCGTGGTCGAGGCCTCGCCCGACGCCATCCTGCTCGTCGACGGCGCCGGCGCGATCCGGCTCGTGAACCGGCGGGCCGAGGAGCTGTTCGGCTACGATCGCGACGAGCTGATCGGCCGCGCGGTCGAGCTGCTCGTGCCGGACCGCCTGAGCGCCCGGCACGCCGACCAGGTCAGCGCGTACGTCCGCGAGCCAACCGCCGGGCCCGTGATCGCGCGGCGCGAGCTCTACGGTCGCCACAAGGACGGTCGCGAGATCCCGCTCGAGATCGGGCTCAACCCGATGCCCACACCCGACGGCCTGCTCACGCTGGCCTCGATCGTCGACATCACCGAGCGCAAGCGAACCGACGACGAGCTGCGCCGCAGCAACGCCGAGCTCGAGCAGTTCGCGTACATCGCGTCGCACGATCTGCAGGAGCCGCTGCGCATGGTCGCGAGCTTCACCGAGCTGCTGGCGCAGCGGTACAAGGGCCGGCTCGACGAGCGCGCGGACCGCTACATCCACTTCGCGGTCGATGGCGCCAAGCGGATGCAGCGGCTGGTCGCGGACCTCCTCGCCTACTCGCGGGTCGGCTCGCAAGGGCAGCCCCTCGTCCCGGTCGCGTCCGAGGCGGTCGCGCGCGAGGTCGTGCAGATGCTCGCGCCGCTGATCCGCACGTCGGGCGCGACCGTCGAGGTCGGCCCGCTGCCGATCGTCCTGGCGGACGAGGTCCAGCTCCGCCAGCTGTTCCAGAACCTGATCGGCAACGCGATCAAGTTCCGGGGCGAGGCCGCGCCGGTGGTGCGGATCCGCGCGGCGCTGGTGGACGAGCGCTGGCAGTTCGAGGTCGCCGACAACGGCATCGGCATCGAGATGCAGTACGCCGATCGGATCTTCCTGATGTTCCAGCGGCTGCACGAGCGCGGCACGTACGACGGCAGCGGGATCGGCCTGTCGATCGCGAAGCGCATCCTCGAGCGCCACGGCGGTCGCATGTGGTTCACCTCCACCGTCGGCGCCGGCACGACCTTTCATTTCACCTTGGTCCCCGTCCTCGCGCGGGCCGCATGAGCCGCGCCGCGCATCGACCGGCCGCCGTCACCGTCGCAGGGATACACCTCGTGGCGCGACGGTCGATCTGATTCACATGGGGCAGGCGGGTTCGCCGGGGCGGGTGCTGTTCGTCGACCCCGATCCGGAGCGACTGGCCCGCTGCGTCGCCATCGCGGAGCAGGCGGGGTTCGCGTGCACCACCGCGCGCTACCTCGCGACCGCGCTCGCGCGGATGGGCGAGCACCCTCACCAGGTGGTCGCGGCGCACCCCGATCATCGAGACGAGAACGGGCAGTCGCTGATGGAGGCGATCTGCATCCGGTTTCCGCTGGCATCGTTCGTGGCGCTGAGTCGCGGCGGTCTCGACCGGCTCCGCAGCCATCGCCTCGAGGCCGCGATCGCCGCGTGGGTCCAGCCGGCGCTCGTGGCGGGCGAGTTGATCGCGGCGATCCGCGACGCGTTCGCGATGCACGCGCGGCGGGTCCGCGCGCCCGGCATCGAAGGTGCGCGCGTGTTGCTGGTCGAGGACAACCCGGGCGACGCGCTGCTGGTGATCGAACACCTGGCGGAGCTCGTCGGGACGACCATCCAGCACGTCACCGGGGTCGAGGCCGCGCTCGAGGCGATGCGCCAGGCCACCTTCGACTTCGTGATCTCGGATCTGACGCTGCCCGACGCCACCGGGCTCGACGCGATCCGCCGCCTGCAACCGGCCGCGCCGGACACGACGCTCGTGGTCCTCAGCGGGATCGCCGACGAGGACATCGCCATCCAGGCGCTGCAATACGGCGCGCAGGACTACCTGGTCAAGGGCGAGGTCGACGCCTCGACGCTGCGCCGCACGCTCCGCCACGCGCACGAGCGCAAGCAGGCGACGAACCGGCTCGCGCACCTCGCGCGCCATGATCCGTTGACCGGCGTGGCCAACCGGGTCGCGCTGCGCGAGCGGATCGAGGCGGCGCTGGCGAACGCGGTGCGCCGCAACCTCGCGTTCGCGGTGCTGTTCATCGACCTCGACCGCTTCAAGGCGATCAACGACACCTGCGGCCACGACGCGGGCGACGCCGTGCTCTGCGAGGTCAGCGCGCGCATGCAGGAGCTGGTCCGGTCGAGCGACGTCGTC
>JAIOQA010000145.1 GCA_021413675.1 Deltaproteobacteria bacterium
CCGGGATGGCGGGCGCGGGCGCGCCGACCAGCGTGCCCTGCGGCGACACCGGCGGCTTCGCGACCGGCGGAGGCGCAGCCGCGGCGACGGCGGCGACCGCGGCCGCCGAGCCGGCCTTGGCCACGCCCGAGGTCGCGGCCTTCTCGAGGAACTCGACGATCTTGTCGAGCAAGACCTGCGTGTCCCACGGCTTGGTGAAGTTGCCGTCGGCGCCGACCGCGCTGCCGCGGGCGGCATCGAAGGGCGCCGAGTTGCCGCACAGGATCACGACCGGGACGTCGCTGGTCGCGTCGTCGGACTTGAGCGCCTGGCAGAGGTCGTAGCCGGTCTTGCCCGGCATCAAGGCGTCAGCGAGGACGAGCGCGGGCTTCTGCGCCCGTGCTTTCTCGAGCGCCTCGTCGACCGAGCGAGCGCCGACATAGGTGAAGTCCGAGCCGCGGAACGTGATCTCCGCGACCTTCTGCATCGTGACGCTGTCGTCCGCACAGAGAATGATCTTGCTCATCGAGCCAGGTCCTTGTGTCGGTAGTCGCCCGCGGTCGCCCCCCAAGGACGCGACGCCTGCTCATCGTGGTTACCACGACGCTGCAGGGCCAGTCAATTCAACTGCTTGGATTCCGTGCCAGTTTCGGTGATCCCCGCGGGCTGCTACATTCCGCGCCCATGTCGTCGTCTCCGTCGGCTCAGAACCTCTTTGCGCGCGCTGCGGCCGACGCTGTCGCGCGGATCACCGGCGTCGCCGCCGACTTCAAGGTCGAGGCCCCGCCCCGCCCCGAGCTGGGCGATTTCGCGGTCGGCTGTTTCGCCGCGGCCAAGGCCCTGAAGCAGGCGCCGCCCGCGGTCGCGGCCAAGGTCGCGGCCGAGTTCCAGCCGACCGAGCTCCTGTCGGCGGCCACCGCGACCGGCCCGTTCGTGAACTTCCGCGCCAATCGCGCGGCCGGCTTCCGCTGGCTCATCGACGCCACCCTCGGCGGCGGCGCGCTGGTCCCGCAGACCGTCGGCGCCGGCCAGACCGTGTGCATCGACTTCTCGTCGCCCAACATCTCCAAGCACCTCGCGTATCACCACATCCGCTCCACGGTGATCGGCCACGCGCTGGTCAACCTGAACCGCGCGATCGGCGCGCGCGTGATCGGCATCAACCACCTCGGCGACTGGGGCACCACCCACGGCATGGTGATGGCCGCCTACAAGAAGTGGGGCGCGCCCGAGCCGCTGGACGTCACGGCGATCAACGATCTGTACGTCCGGTTCCGCGAGGCGATGAAGGCCGACCCGACCGTCGAGCAGGAGGGCCGCGTCTGGTTCAAGAAGCTCGAGGACGGCGACGCCGAGGCGCGCGCGCTCTGGCAGCGGTTCCGCGACATCTCGTGGGCCGAGTTCGAGTCGGCGTACCAGATGATGGACATCACCTTCGACGAGGTTCGCGGCGAGAGCGCCTACGAGCCCGAGCTGCCGGGCGTGCTCGCGATGCTGCGCGACAAGGGCCTGGTCAGCGAGAGCGAGGGCGCGCAGGTCGCGGTGCTGCCCGACGAGAAGAACCCGGTGCTGCTGGTGACCCGCGACGGCACCACGCTGTACGCGACCCGCGACGTGGCGGCGGCGATGTACCGCTGGAACACCTACGGCTTCACGCGCTCGCTGTACGTGGTCGATCGCGGTCAGGGCCTGCACTTCAAGCAGCTGTTCAAGCTGCTCGCGCTCGCCGGCTACGAGTGGTCGTCGCGCTGCGAGCACGTGCCGTTCGGCCTGGTCCGCATCGCGGGCAAGAAGACCGGGACCCGCACCGGCAACATCACCCTGCTCAAGGCGGTCTTCGCCGAGGCGATCGACGAGGTCGCGCCGATGATGCGCGCCAACGCCGCGAAGATCGACGCGCAGATCAGCGACGCGGAGATCGAGCGCACCGCGACGATGGTCGGCGTGGGCGCGATCGTGTTCGCGAACCTCTTGCCGCAGCGCGAGAAGGACGTCGACTTCGACCTCGAGAAGGTGACCTCGCTGTCGGGCGACTCGGGACCGTACCTGCAGTACAGCCACGCGCGCTGCGTCAGCATCCAGCGCAAGGGCGGCGTGCCGATCGAGCACGCGACGCTCACGCCCGAGGTGCTCGCGCGTCTCGGCAACGATCACGAGTGGGCGGTCGCGCGCCGGCTGCTCGACTTCGGCGAGATCGTCGCGCGCGCGGCGGCGGCCTCCGAGCCGCACCTGCTCTGCCACTACATGCTCGAGCTCGCCGGCGACTTCTCGCGCTGGTACACCGCGGGCAACGAGGACGCGGGGCTGCGGGTGCTGTGCGAGGACCTCGAGCTGCGGCGCGCGCGCGTCGCGCTGGTCGGCGCGGTCCAGGCCACGCTCAAGCAGGGCCTCGGCATCCTCGGCCTCGGCGCGCCCGACGTGATGTAACCCGATCCCGCGTCAGGACTCGGGCTTGCCGAGCGCCGCCGGCGGCTGCATCCGCGACGGCGCCAGCGCGAGGATCGCGAGCGGCAGCGCGTACGGGAACAGCCCGGTCAGCTCGCGCGGCAGCGCCACGACGTTCATCTGCAGCTGATCGGTGAGCGCGTCGGCGAGCGCGAACACCAGGCACGCGAGCACCGCGCGGCCCGGGCGCCAGCCGGCGAGGATCACCGCGGCCAGCGCGATGTAGCCGCGGCCGCTCGACATGTCGGCCGAGAACCCGCCGACCGCGAGCGACAGCTGCGCGCCGCCGATGCCCGCGAGGGTCCCGCCCAGCATCATCGCGCCGACCCGCGTCCACGCGACCGAGTGGCCCGCGGCGCGCAGCGCGAGCGGGCGATCGCCGGCGGCACGGAGGCGCAGCCCGAAGGTCGTGCGCACCACGACCAGCGGCACCGCGATCGCCGCGCCCAGCGCGATCCACGCGGTCATGTCCTCGGCGAGCCCGCCGAGCTGCGGCGCGGGCAGCGAGTTGGCGCCCTGGCCGTACAGCACCTGCAGCAGGTAGCGGGTCATGCCGGCGGCCGCGAGGTTGAGCGCCACGCCGGTGACCACCTGATCGGCGCGCGTGATCAATGCGATCGCCGCGTGCAGCGCGCCGACCGCCGCGCCCGCGAGCGCGCCCGCGATCAGCGCCGCCGCCATCGAGTCGGTGGCGTGCCCGACGGTGGCGGCCGCGAACGCGCCGGCGAGCAGCTTGCTCTCGAGCGCGAGGTCGACGACACCGGAGCGCTCGGCGAGGGTGCCGCCGAGCGCCGCGAGCACGTACGGGATCGCCTTGGTCGCGACCTGGACCAGGAACGCGAGCGACAGCACCGCGCCGAGCAGGTCGCTCATCGGGCCGCCTCGGGTGCACGCGCGAGCCGCCGCCGCACGATCGGCGAGGTCGCCGCGACCGCCACGATGATCACCGCCTGGATCACGTCGAACAGCGCGCGCGGCACCTGATCGGCGACGACCAGGCCGGCCTGCTGCAGCACGCCGAGGAACAGCGCCGCGGCGACCACGCCGACCGCGCGCCCGCGGCCGAGCAGCGCGACGGCGATGCCGAGGAAGCCGGCGTTGCGATCGAGCCCCATCTGGTAGGCGTGGCGATAGCCGAGCACGCTCGACGACGCGGCCAGCCCGGCGAGCGCGCCGGCGGCGGCCATTGCCAGCACCTGGGCGCGCGCCACGCTCAGGCCCGCCGCGCGCGCGGCGTGCGGCCCCTGCCCGACCATGCGCCAGCGCAGGCCGACGGTCGTGCGCGCGACCAGCCACCAGGTCGCGAGCGCCGCCGCGATCGCCACCAGCACCGCGGCCGAGGCCGAGCTGCCGGCGATGCCGAGCTCCGGTAGCTCCGCGCCCGGCACGATCGCCGCGGTCGCGGTGGCGTCGCCGACGAACAGGAACGCGTTGCCGAGCCACAGCACCACGCCGGCGACGATCGCGTTGAGCAGGATCCCGACGATCACCTCGTGCGCGCCGCGATACGCCTTGAGCGCGCCGGTCGCCGCGCCCAGCGCCCCGCCGGCGATCGCCGCCGCGATCAGGCACAGCGGCACCGCGAGCACCATCGGCGTGCCGGCGGGCAAGGCCGCGCCCATCGCCGCGCACGCCACGCCGCCGGCGACCATCTGGCCCTCGCCGCCGATGTTGAACACGCCCGCGTCGAGCGCGACCGCGACCGCGAGCCCGGTGAACACCAGCGGCGTGGCCTTGAAGACCACCTGCCCGAGCGCGTACGGATCGCCGAACACGCCGGGCACGATCGCCGCCCAGACCGACAGCGGCGACGCGCCCGCGACGATCATCAGCAGCGAGGCCGCGGCCGCCGCGATCAGCAGCGCGATGCCGACGATCGCGAGCTCGTCCTTCCACGACGCCCGCGCGCTCACGCCGCCGCTCCGGTCATCAAGGCGCCGATGCGCGCGCGGGCGTCGGGCGCCTGAAGATCGTCGACCGCGCCGGCGATGCGACCGCGGTAGAGCACCAGCACGCGGTGCGCGAGGCCGAGCAGCTCGTCGAGATCCGCGCTGATCAAGAGCACGCCCACGCCGCTCGCTGCCACCGCCGCGAGCCGGCGATGGATGAGCGCGCTCGCGGCGAGATCCACGCCGCGGGTCGGCTGGGCCGCGATCACCACGCGCACGCCCGGCCGGGTCAGCTCGCGCGCCACCACCA
>JAIOQA010000153.1 GCA_021413675.1 Deltaproteobacteria bacterium
TTCTGCAAGAAGTGCCGGCTCTACCTCTGATCGGCTGATCGGCGTCTCAGCTCCCGCCGGTCGCGCGCAACAGGGATGCGACCAGCCCCTCGGGATCCATCGCCCGGAAGTACGCCACGTCGGCGACGATCACGAGCTTCCCGCGCGCGCGGGAGATGCTCACGTTCAGGAGGTTCGGCGCCTCGCCGATGAGCGCGCTCGGGCGCATCGGCGCGGCATCCACCAGATCGATGATCACGACGTCGCACTCGCGGCCCTGGAAGCGGTGGATCGTGCTGCACTCGACCGCCTCGCGGATGCGCCGGGTCCCGAGCAGCTTGCGGATCTCCGCCGCCTGCGCCGCGTACGGCGTGATCACCGCGACCGAGCCCGCGCCGGCGCGCACCGCCTCGTGCGCGAGCTCGGCGGTGAGCTCGGCCGATCCGCGGTTGATCCGCGACGAGCCCTTCGCCGCGCGCTCGCACGTCGTCTGGCCCGCGGTGTCGACCACCACGACCGCCTGCCCGGGGAACGGCGCGCGCGCCGCGATCGCGCGGGTCGCGTCTTCATCGGCGCGATGGATCAGCCGGTCGCCGTAGAACAGCCGCCCGACGATCGCGCCGATCGCCGGGTGCATGCGGTACTGGGTCTCGAGCAACGCGACGATCGGCGAGCCCAGCGGCTCGGGCACCGTGACCTCGAAGATGCTGCGGCCGATCGCGCGCCGGATCTTCTCGTCGTTGGCCTGCACGATCGGCGGCAGCTGCCGCGGATCGCCGACCATGATCGCGCGTTCGCGGCACAGGCAGGTCGCGTAGAACAAGGCCGGCAGGGTCGCCATGCCGGCCTCCTCGGCGATGAGCACGTCGAACCGCTGATCGATCATCAGCGGCGACAGGTACGCGCTGGTCAGCGTGCACATGACGATGCGCGCCTCGCCGACCACCCGCGCCTCGAGGCCGCGATCGGCGGCGGCGTGCGCGGCGAGCCGCGCCTTCGCCAGCGCGCGGACCCGCTCGAGGCGCGCGAGTCGCGTCGTCAACGCCTGCAGCTGGCCGCGCGGCTCGCGGGTCGCGATCACCGCGCCCAGCCCGGCGCCGAACATGTGCTCGAGCGGCGCGGTGCGCAGCCGCGGCGGCTCGGCGAACAGCGAGCGCTGCGGCGACAGCACCGTCGCGAGCTCGTCGATGAGCGTCTTGCCGTGGCGCATCCGCTGCTCGACGTCGTCGATCCGCGCGCGCAGCCGCGCCCGCGCCGCGCCGTGCGACTCGTGCAGCCGCGCGACGACATCGCCGAGCTCCGCGCCGAACGTGTCCGCCGCGCTGCGCCCCAGCCGGATCGCCGTGCCGGCCGCGACCGCCGCGGTGAACCACGGCCGCGTCGACAGCTTGGCGAGCACCTCGTCGATCGCCGCGTTGGTCGTCGACGCGAGCAGGATGCGTCGGCCCTGCGCGAGCAGCTCCTCGATCACGTGCGTGAGCGTGACGGTCTTGCCGGTGCCCGGCGGCCCCCACACGAACGCGAGGTCGCTGTCGCTGCACAGCTGGACCGCGGCGCGCTGGCTCGCGTCGAGCGCGTCGTGCGCCACCCGCAGCGCGGTCGCGGTGCGGGTCGGCGGTCGGCGCCCGAACAGGGTCAGCGCCAGCGCCACGCCGTGGCGGTCCGGATCGACGCGCTCGAGCGCGCCGTGCAGGCGATCGTAGAGGAACCACGGCGCGACCACGATCGCCGCTGGCGCGGCGACGTCGATCGGCAGGGTCGCGGCCAGCGCGATGCGGCCGTCGGCGCCGACCCGCTCGATCGTCACGCTCTGCTCGCCGTGCGGCCCGCGCAGCACGCACACCGCGCCGACCGCGAGGCGATCGCTGCCCGCCGGCAGCGCGAAGCCGTAGCGCTGGCCGCCGAGGTCCGCGCCGTCGGTGAGCGGGATCTCGAGCGCCGCCGACCCCGCCCGCATCGCGGCGACCTCGCCCTCGATCCCGCGCTGGAACGCGGCCACGAACCTGGCGAGCAGCTCGTTCATCGGGCGAGCGACGAGTGTGCGCCGATACGCGATCGCTCGGGCGCCGCGATCGCCAGACCTGCGTGATATGACCGAGGCATGGATCCGGTGAACGTGATCGTGTCGGCGCTGATCGTGGGGGCGGGCGAGACCACGAAGGAGATCGTCAAGGACACCTACGTGGCGCTGAAGTCGTTGATCGGCAAGCTGCTCCATCGCAAGAAGGACGCGCCCGATCCCGTCGCGACCGCCGAGGCCGATCCCGCCGCGCGCGACAAGGTGACCGAGGCAGTCAAGAAGAGCGGCATCGCCGCGGACCAGGCCACCGTCGACGCGGCGGTCGAGCTGCTCAAGGCCGCGGACGCCGCGCGCCCGGGCATCGAGGGCGGCGTCGTCGGCCAGATCAACGCCAACGGCGGCAAGGTCCTGATCGTGACGACGAACCTCGGCACGATCAACATGTGATCCGTGCCCGTCGGCACGATCATCGCGCCCGGCGGCAAGGTCGTCGCGGTCGAGAACAACTACGGCCGGATCATCGTCGGTGATTCCTGGTCGAAGCTGATCGCGCGCGCCGCGATCACCGGGCTGGTCGCGGGCCTGGTGCTGTTGTTCGGGCAGTACGCGGTGCCGGCGGTGATCGCGTGGTTCGGCGTGGTGTTCGCGTGGCTGTTCAAGCGCCAGCCGGCGCGCGAGGTGACCGCGGCGGGCGGCAGCGCGGCGGCGAAGGTGATCGTCGCCATCGGCGCGGCGGCGCTCGCGACCGCGGCGCCGCCGGTCGTGAAGACCCAGGTCATCGCGGGGCCCGGGCCGGGCAGCGGATCGTCGTCGGGGACGATCGATGCGGGCGTCGGGGACGCGCCGGATCTCGTCGACGCGGGCCAGGACGCCGCGCCGGACGCGCGGGTCGCGCTCGACCTGTCGCGCGCCAAGGTGATCGTCGCGACCCGCGACTACCCGGGCGCGTGCGCGACCGTGCAGACCGCGGCGCGGCCGCCGACCGGCGTGCAGCCGCCGGTGTGCCCGGGCTCCGGCAACCACGCGCTGTCCGCCGACATCGACGACGTGGTCGTCTACGTCGACTACGGCGCGCAGGGCTCGATCACGATCGATCAGCTCGCGGCCTCGCAGCCGGCGATCCACCTGCTCGCCGATGGGGTGGACGTCACCGACTCGGTGTCGGCCGGCGCGCGGCGCACGAGCGGCCGCATCGTCGACGGCCACGCCGTCTACCTGATCATGTTCCGGGCACCGGCGCTGCGCGCCAGCGCGTTCAGCGTGGTCGCCTCGGTCGGTGATCAGACGATCACCGCCGATGGCCTGCGCCTGGTCGACTATCCCCAGCCGTTCAAGGCCGCGGTCGTCGAGTGCGGGCGCCGGTCCACGCGCGGCGCGACCTGCGAGCTCGACGTCGCGCACATGACCGACCGGATCACGCTGTTCGTGCGCCGGCGCTCGGGCGACGCCACGCCGGTCCGCATCACCCAGCGCCTGAACGGCGATGGCTACCGCGCCTCGGCGGTCAGCCCGCTCGTCGACGAGCTGCTCACGATCGCGCCGCTGCCGCGCCGGGGCGCCGCGTGGGCGATCACCGTGACCGTCGGCAGCGCGAGCCAGACGCTGAACCTGCGGCTCAAGCAGGCGCCGTAGCGCTGAGAGCGACTCAGCGCATGCGAGTTTCCATTTCGGAGCGCTAGGCATCCGCCGACGCTGGCGCCATGCTGGGCCCATGCTGCTCCGCCTGGTCCGCCTCGACGAACCCGCCTGCAAGGGCCTGCTCGATCGCTCGACGCTGACCGCGGCGCATGTGGAGGACGCGGTGCGCGACATCCTCGCGGCGGTCCGCGCGCGCGGCGACGGCGCGGTCCGCGAGTACACCGAGCGCTTCGATCGGCGCGCGCCCGGACCCGATGGCTCGTACGAGGTGCCGCGCGATCGCTGGCAGGCGGCGGCCGACTCGGTCGATCCGCGCGTGCGCCAGGCGCTCGACGTCGCCGCGACCCGCATCCGCGCGTTCCACGAGCGCCAGCACCAGCCCGACCTCGAGATCGAGGAGGGCGGGGTGCGGCTCGCGCTGCGCTCGACGCCGCTGGCCCGCGTCGGCCTGTACGTGCCCGGCGGCACCGCGCTGTATCCGTCGAGCGTGCTGATGACCGCGATCCCGGCGCGGGTCGCCGGCGTCGGCGAGATCATCATGGTCACGCCCGGCCCGTCGCCCGAGACGCTCCTGGCCGCGCGGCTCGCCGGCGTCGACCGGGTCTTCGAGCTCGGCGGCGCGCAGGCCGTGGCCGCGCTCGCCTACGGCACGCACACCGTGCCGCGCGTCGACAAGATCGTGGGCCCGGGCAACCAGTGGGTCGCGGTCGCCAAGCGCCAGGTGTTCGGCGAGGTCGACATCGACGCGGTCGCCGGTCCGTCGGAGGTGCTGATCATCGCCGACGACACCGCGCCCGCCGCCTGGGTCGCCGCCGATCTGCTCGCGCAGGCCGAGCACGACACCGAGGCTCGCGCGGTGCTGGTCACGACGTCGGCGCGCCTCGCCGCCGCCGTCGACGACGAGCTCGAGCGCCAGCTCGCGACCCTGCCGCGCAAGGACATCGCGCGCGCCGCGATCGGCCGCTACGGCGCCGCGGTGCTGGTCGACTCGATCGACGAGGCGGTCGAGTTCGCGAACCGCTACGCGCCCGAGCACCTCGAGCTGCAGATCGAGGACGCGCGCCGCGTGGCCTCGCGGCTCACCACCTCGGGCGCGATCTTCGTCGGCCGGTTCGCCTCCGAGGCCGCGGGCGACTACCTCGCCGGTGCCAACCACGTGCTGCCCACCGGCGGCGCCGCGCGCTACGCCTCGCCGCTCGGCGTCTACGACTTCCTCAAGCGCACGTCGATCGTCGAGTACGACGCGGCCGCCGCCGCCGCCCACGCCGCCGACATCGCGGTGCTCGCCAACGTCGAGGGCCTGCACGCCCACGGCCGCTCGGCGCTCATGCGCAGCGGAGATCCGTCGTGAGCGATCGGCTGGCCGCGCTCGCCGAGCTGGTCACGCCCGGGCTGCGCGGCGGCGCCGCGTATCACGTGCCGCAGTTCCCCAACGTCGTCGCCAAGCTCGACGCCAACGAGTCGCCGTACCCGCTGCCGCCGGCCTTGATGTCGGGCCTCGCCGCCGAGCTCGCGAAGGTCCCGCTCGAGCGCTACCCGGCCGCCGATGGCGGCCCGCTGCGCGCGCTGCTCGCGGCCGAGCTGGGCGTGCCGCCGGCGCAGGTCGTGCTCGGCAACGGCTCCGACGAGCTGATCGCGCTGCTCATCGCCGCGTTCGGCGCGCCTCGTCCGGGGTCCGGACACCCCGCGATCCTCTATCCGGTCCCGACCTTCGTCGTGTACCGGATCGCGTCCGTGGCTCACGGCGCGATCCCGCTCGAGGTCCCGCTGCACGGCGACTTCACGTTCGATCTGGCGGCGGTCGAGGCCGCGATCGCGCGCCAGCGCCCGAACATCGCGTTCTTCGCGCTGCCCAACAACCCGACCGGCACGCTGTGGCCGCCCGAGGAGATCGCCGCGCTCGCCGCGCGTCACCCCGACATCATCGTCGTCAGCGACGAGGCGTACATCGCGTACGGCGGCCGCACGCTGCTCGGGCGCATGGCCGAGCTGCCCAACCTCGTCGTGATGCGCACGCTGTCGAAGATCGGCATGGCCGGCCTGCGCGTCGGCTACCTCGCCGCGCATCCGCAGCTGGTGACCGAGCTCGAGAAGGTCCGCCCGCCGTACAACCTCGGCTCGCTCAACCTGCGCGCCGCGACCTGGCTCCTCGAGCACGCGCGCGCGTGGATGACCGAGTCCGCCGCCGCGGTCGTGCGCGAGCGGCCGCGCCTCATGGCCGGGCTGCGCGCCTTGCCCGGCGTCCGGGTCTTCGACAGCGAGGCCAACCTGGTCATGGTGCGCATCGGCGCGCCGATGGACGGCCGCGCCTCCGGCGTGTGGCGCGCGCTCGCCGATCGCGGCGTCCTGGTGCGCAACTTCGATCGCCCCGGCCCGCTCGCTGGATGTCTGCGGATCACCGTCGGCACGCCGGCGGAGAACGACCGGCTGCTCGAGGCGCTCGCCGCGGTGCTGTAGCGCCGGCTCAGATCGGGATCGCCGCGCGCGGCCGGAGCGCCAGCGTCTTGCGCGCGGCCTCGACCCGCGCGCTCACCTCCCAGATCGTGTCGGTGCCGCGTAGCTCGGGCAGGAACGCGTGGTCGGCGATCACCGCGGTCGCGTCGAAGAACCAGAACAGGTTGAGCAGCGGCGACAGCCAGACGTGCGGGCCGCGATCGCCGAACTCGCCGCGGCACGCGGCATCGACCACAGCGTGGACGTGGCTGCGCTTCATGTCGGCCTGGTGCGCGAACACGTCCGCGAGCGCGTCGCGGTAGAGGTCGGCCTCGGGCATGCCGGGCACGAGCGCGGCGGCGCCGAGGAACGCGCCGCGCCGGGTCATGACCGCGACCCGCTCGAGCGCGTCGGCGTGGCTGATGCCATCGCGCCACTCGCTGCCGAGGCCGACGCACGCGAGCAGCTTGGTCGACACCTCGACATCCGCGACCGCCGCCAGCGACGCGAGGTCCTCGCTGGGCGTGCCGATCGAGCGCTCGTCGCCGCGCAGCACCGCGTCGATGCCGCCGTCGACGAGCACGATCGCGTCGATCGCATACCGCGCGATCAGCGCGCGGTACGCCGCGGTCAGCGGAACCACGCCGGTCTTGTCGAAGCAGTGCACGACCTGCGGCTCGCCCAGCCGCGTCGACAGGAAGCGCGCGAGCCAGGCCTCGGGGCAGTACTTGAGCTCGGTCGCGTGTGCGCCGTCGACCTCGTACAGGTTCGGGTGCGCAGGGTCCTGGCGCGCGCCATCGAGGCCGTTCAGGTACGTGAACGACAGGCTCGCGAGGTGGACCTCCACGCCGCGCGCCCGCAGCGCCGGGATGAGCGGCACCGCGCCGAGGATGTCGTAGCCACCGCCGCAGCCGGCGAGCAGCACGCGCTTGCACCCGGCCAGCCGCGCGACGATCGGTTGTTCCAGCATGGTCTCCATTAGTGTCTCACAGACACGAATGTGACCGGGAACTTTCGCGGCGAGCCCGCACACGCTTCGCTCGCCCGGAGATCCTCCCGCGGTCGCTTCGTCGATCGGCGACCCGCTCGTCACCCGCGCGTAACGCGGGTGGTTCCTCATCTGCGCATGGGATCGGATCGGTCGCGTCGTGACTTCCTGAGGCTTGCGGGCGCGTCGATGGCGCTGCCGTTCGTGCCGGCCTGCATCAAGCAGGCGCTCGACACCCCGGCGGCGACCGACGGTGGGGTCGACGGCGGCGTCGATGGCGCGCCGGCGGGCTCGATCATGGACGTGAAGCACGTCGTGATCCTGATGCAGGAGAATCGCTCCTTCGATCACTACCTCGGCGCGCTGCGCGGGGTCCGCGGGTTCGATGACCCGCGGCCGATCGGGTTGCCGGATGGTCGCTCGGTGTGGCACCAGCCCCAGGGCGCGAGCAGCTACGTGCTGCCGTTTCACCTCGACACCGACAGCACCGCGGCGCAGTGCCTGGGCGATCTCGACCACAGCTGGAAGGGCAGCCACACCCGCTGGAAGGACTACAACGCGTGGATCAGCGCGAAGGGCCCGATGTGCATGGGGCACTTCACCCGCGCCGATCTGCCGTTCTACTACGCGCTGGCCGATGCCTTCACGGTCTGCGACGCGTACTACTGCTCGCACCACGGCCCGACGAACCCGAACCGCATGCACCTGTTCGCCGGGACCAGCGGCATGACCGTCGGTGACCTGGGCCCGCAGGCGGTCAGCAACGCCGACGACGGCAACTGGACCGCCGACATGGCGCGCGACAACCCTGGCTTCGTCGGCCATCGCTGGACCACGTATGCCGAGCGGCTGCAGGAGGCCGGCGTGTCGTGGCGCGTCTATCAAGAGTACGACAACTACGGCGACAACTCGCTGCCGTTCTTCGCCGCCTTCCGCAACCTCGATCCGACCTCCGAGCTCTACCAGCGCGGCCGCGCCTGGGTGGCGGGCTCGACCGCGGCCAACGCGGCCGCGTCGCGCGGCGAACACCTGGTGGCGGCGTTCGCGAAGGACGTGCGCGAGGGCACGCTGCCGTCGGTGTCGTGGCTCGTGCCGCCCTACATCATGAGCGAGCACCCCGAGGCGCCGCCGGGCTACGGCGAGGACCTGGCTGCGCGCCTGCTCGAGGCGCTGGTCGCCAACCCCGAGGTCTGGTCGCGGACGGTGTTCATCATCAACTACGACGAGAACGGCGGGTTCTTCGACCACGCGCCCGGGCCGATCCCGCCGGTCACGACGAGCCTCGGCCTGAGCACCGTCGACACCGGCACCGAGAACTACAACGGCGTGCCGGTCGGGCTGGGCGTGCGCGTGCCGATGTTCGTGGTCTCGCCGTGGAGCAAGGGCGGCTGGGTGTGCTCGGAGGTGTTCGATCACACCTCGGTGCTGCGCTTCCTCGAGACGCGCTTCGGGGTCGCCGAGCCGAACATCAGCGCGTGGCGGCGGACCGTGGCCGGCGATCTGACCTCGGCCTTCGACTTCGCCACGCCCAGTGGCGCATGGCCGACGCTGCCCGACACGCAGGGCAACATCGCCGACGCGGACCGCGCGTGCGGCCTCGCCGCGCCCCAGGTCCCGGCCCAGCAGGTCCTGCCGCGGCAGGAGCCGGGATCGCGCCCGGCCCGCGCGCTGCCCTATCAGCTCCACATCGCGGGGAGGATCGAGGCGCAGAGCGGCCGCTACTGGCTCGACCTCGACAACGCCGGTGCCGCGGGCGTCGGGCTCACGGTGTACGCCCGCAACCGCGGCGACGGGCCGTGGTTCTACACGCTCGGCGCGGGCACCCAGCTGTCCGACTACTGGAGCGCGGTCCAGAACACCGATGGCATCTACGACCTCGCGGTCCACGGACCCAACGGCTTCCTCCGCGTCTTCCAGGGCGACCTCGCCCGCGCGATCGCCGCCGGGGGTGCGAACCCCGAGGTCGCGGTCGAGTATGACGTGCCGGGCGAGCGGCTGGTGCTGCGCATTCACAACTCGGGACAGGCGCCCTGTCGCCTCACGCTGTCCGCGAACCTCTACAGCGACGAGGCCCCGCGCGTCCTCGATCTGGCGGCCGGCGGTGAGGCGCTCGAGGAGTGGCCGCTGGCGGCGAGCGCGCACTGGTACGACCTGAGCATCACGTGCGATGCCGACGCGGGCTATCTGCGCCGGATCGCCGGGCACGTCGAGACCGGGCTGCCGAGCGCGAGCGACCCGGCGATCGGCGCCTGACGCGCCGCCGCTTTCGCCACCGCGATCGCCGCCGGGGGCGCCATGATTGCGCGACACTACGGGCGTCGGGGCGCGCGGCGAATGACCGCGCGGTCGCCGGCGTTGTGTCGACAGCCATCCGCTCTTCAAGGACTCCGATGAAACGCTCGCTCGCTCTTCTCGTGCTCGCCGCCGCGTGCGGCGGCAAGGCGCATCCTGGGACCGCCACCTCCGGAGGCGCGTGCCCCGCCGCCGATCGCGTCGTGATCGCGGAGTGGTACGACGCCGGCGGCTTCGGCGACGAGACCTACGGCGGCGGCATGACCGCTGCTGGCTGGCGCGTGTTCTTGTCGAACAAGAGCGACACGGGCGAGGGCACCGAGAGCCCGGGCGGCAATCGCTACGAGCCGCTCAGCCTCGATGCCGCGCGCGCGGCCGGCCTCACGCCGCCGCCCGCGGTGTGGATCTACGTCGACGGCGCGGCGCCGTGCAAGGCGACCGTCACCGGCGGCTTCCGCATGCAGCGCGACGAAGGCCCGCGCTCGACCCAGCTCGGCCTCGAGACCACCGGCTGCCCGAAGCCCGCGGGCGCCGACGGCGCGACGCTGGCCTACGGCCTCGCTGGCGACGAGGACTTCAGCGCCTGCACCTGGGAGCAGCCGACCAAGGTCGCCGAGCGCGGCGGCGCCGAGGCAGGCGATGGCAACGAGCCGTGGGCCCCCTCGGCGACCTCCACGCCGCTGCCCGCCGAGGTCACGCCGCTGCTCAAGCCGCACGCGTGCGCGGAGCCGGCCTGCGTGCCGCTGTGGTCGGCGGTCAAGCTGCCGAGCGGCAGCGCCTACGGCGTGACCCGCACGTGGATGAAGCCGGTCGCCGGGCAGGGCACGTGCGAGATCGAGCACGACGACGAGGTCGAGGTGTTCGTCGACGCGGGCAAGGGCCTCGCGCCGATCACCTGGGCCGAGGAGTACCGCTACGTCGCGACCTTCGAGGGCGTGTTCCGCGACGCCGGTGGGCCGCGCCTGCTGGTCCTCGACAACGTCGGCACCTTCGACGTCTACACCGTCGCGCCGACCGGCACGACCCGGGCGCGCTCGGTGCGCTGGTACGACAACAACGAGGAAGACTCGCACTACCACTCGATGGCGCCGTACTGCGGACCGTGATCATGAAGCGCCTCATGCCCGTGCTCGCGCTGGCCGCGTGCCATGGCGTGGCGCATCCCGGCGCCGTCCGGTCCGATGGCGCGTGTCCCACCGCCGACCGCGTGGTCGTCGCGGGCTGGTACGACGCCGGCAGCTTCGGTAGCGACGATCCAGGTGGCTGGCTCGACACCGACGGCTGGCGGGTGTTCCTCGCGGATCAGCGCGGCATTGGCGAGTCGATCGATCGCTACGAGCCGATCACGCTCGAGGCGCTGCGGGCGCTCGGCGTGACGCCGCCGGCCGCGGTCTGGCTGTACGTCGATGGCATGCCGCCGTGCAAGGCGACGGTCACCCGCGGCTTTCGCATGGAACACGACGACGGTCCGATCGGCACGCAGCTCGGCGTCGAGACCACCGGGTGCCCGAAGCCCGCCGAACCCTACGCGGTCACGTACGGCCTCGCGGGCGACGAGGACCTGGGGACGTGCACGTGGGAGCGGCAGGTCCAGGTCGCCGCGCGCGCCCGCGTGCAGTCCAGCGAACGCGGCGTTCACTGGGCGCCGGCTCCGACCGCCACGCCGCTCCCACCCGAGATCGCCGCGCGGCTACCGCCGCACGCGTGCGCGACGCCGGGTTGCGAGCCGCTGTGGCTCGTGAACACGGTGCCAAGCGGCAGCGCGTTCGACGTGACCCGCACGTGGATCGGGCCCGTCGCCGGCCCGCGCCCGTGCGCGTTCGCGCACGACGATGATACGACGATCCTCGTCGACGGTGGGCGGGGCCTCACGGCGCTCCCGCTGGGTGCGAGCGCCGCGCGCTTCTGGATGGCCGGCGTCTTCCGCGACGCGCGCGGCCCACGCCTGGTCGTCGTGCACGACGTCGGCGACTTCGACGTGTACGCGGTGACGCCAACCGGCGCGACCCTCGCGCGGCGCGTGCACTGGTTCGATCACGACGCCGAGGACTCGAACGAGAACTCGGTGGCTCCCGACTGCGGACCGTGATCATGACGCGCCTCACGTCGTGCTCGACAGCGACCGATCAGACGATCGAGCGCGGCGTGCCCGTGAGATCCGGCGGCGGGGTCTGCAGCGGATGGACCTCGATCACCGGCGCGCCCTCGGGGCGCCAGCGGTGCTCGGCGTCGCGCGCGATCGCCAGCGCCGCGTCGAAGATCTTGGCGCCGTCGAGGCGATCGTCGGTGACGACCGCCTCGGTGATCGGCACGGAGACGTGGACCTCCTCGACGATCGTGCGGCGCACGCGGACGACCACGGACATGCTCCGCGGCGCGTCCGCGTCGCTCATCGCCGCGCTCGCTTCGACACCGCGAGCCGCGCGTAGGCCTCGGCCGCGGCCGCGCACACCCGGCGCAGCGCGCTGACCTCGGCGTCGTCGAGATCCTGGCGGCCGCTGCGGTGGCCGCACAGCACGTTGACGACGCGCTTGCCGATCGCGATCGACGCCGCCGACGCGATGCCCGGCTCGGGCGTGCGCAGGACCTTGTAGAGATAGCCGTGGACCGTCGACGGCGCAGGCGCGCCGTGGAAGACGCCATCCGACGAGGCGGCGGCGGCCTGGAAGATCGACGGCGCGTCGAGCGGGATCAGCAGGCAGTCGACGCGATCGGTGCCCGGCCCCGCGCCCTTCCAGCCGAGCGCGAGGTTGTCCTTCACCATGAACAGCACCGCGGTGTCGAACATCCCGGTCGCGAACGCCATGACCGCGTCGGCGATGCCGGTGCGATCGTTGGCGGTCGCCATCGCGGCGACCGCGGCGTCGGCGTCGATCGGCGCGTAGCCCTCGACCGCGGGTGCCATCGGCGGCGCATCGGTCGCGGTGTGCGTGCGCTTCACGTGCGGCGCGGTCTCGGCGCGGCCGCCGCCGTCGTGCTCGAGCTCCTCGAGCAGATCCTCGGCCTCGAGCTCGAGGGCCTCGCTGTCGGCCTCGAACGCCGGCTCGGTGGGCACCAGCCGGCGCAGGGCCGGCGCCGGGCGGGGCGCGGTCACCGGCTGCGCGGTCATCGGCGGCAGGCCGGGCAGGGGCGGCGCGGGCAGCGCGCCCTCGGCCGGCGGGACATCGCCGCGCGGTGAGTCGCCGAAGATGAAGTACCGGTTCGGGCGCGCGATGCCGTAGTAGCGCTCGACGTAGTAGTAGATCCGGATCTCGGGCGCGATCCGCGGGATCACGCGGTAGCCGGTCAGGTACGCGATCGTGTCGAGCGTGTCGAAGTCGTGGGGATCCTCGACGGCAGCGATCAGCTGGCGGTCCTGCACGATCAGCGGCACGCACTTGAAGCGATAGGCCTGATCGGGCTCGAGCAGCCGCACCGCCGAGCGCTTGGCGCGCTCGAGCATCGCGCCGGTGGCGATCGGGATGCCGAGCTCGAGGCCGAGGTAGACCGTGAGCGCGTCGAGGTCGACCAGCCCGAGCTCGACCAGCACGGTGCCGAAGCGACCGCCGACCTGGGCCTGGTGCGCGAGGCACTGCTGCAGCTGGTCCTCGGTCACGCGCCCGTCGCGGACGAGCATCTCCCCGAGCTTCATCCCCGCCAGGGTATCACGCAGCCGACGGGATAGCCCCGCGGCGCGGGCACCGGCGCGCGGGCTTTGCTACCTTCCGGGCGTGCAGTCCCGGCGGCTCTCGATCGCGGCGCTCGCGCTGGCCGCGTGCGGCAGCGGCGCCTCCCCGGCGAAGGACGCGGCCCCCGCGTCGCCGCCGACCCCGCTCACCCCGGCACCCCCGCCGCCGCCCCCCGAATTTCCCGCAGGCACGGTCTCGCTGCGCCTGACTCGCAGCGCCCCGGTCCGGTTCACGCCGGCCAGCGACGGCAAGCAGATCGGCACGATCGCCGACGACACCCGGGTGGCCTGGACCCAGACCGCCAAGGGCAAGGGCTGCAAGCGGTCGTGGGTCGAGATCGCGCCGCGCGGCTGGGTCTGCGGCGATGCGCTCGAGGCCAGCGACCGATCGCCATCGGGCACCGAGCTGCCCCGCCTCGAGCTCGGCGACCTGGTGCCCGGCACCTACGGCAAGGTCGTCGACGACGGCGCGCTGATCTACAAGCTGCTCACGCCCGAGGACGAGAAGCGTGAGGCCAAGGACAAGAAGCGCGGCAAGAACAAGGGCACCGGCCCGGTGTCCGCGCCCGCCGAGGTCGAGCCCGCGCCCGACGCCGACGTCGAGGTCGATCCGACCGGCCGCAAGATGGTGCCCGGCGATCCGCTGCTGGGCTCGGTCAACGTGCGCAAGTACGGCGAGGTCACCGTCGCCGGCAAGACCTACTGGCACATCGACCCGCGCAAGAACGAATACCTGCTCGCGTCGAGCATCCGCCAGCACACGCCGAGCGCTACCCGCGGCATCCGGCTCGGGGACGACACCGGCCTGACCCTGCCGGTCGCGTTCGTGTGGCCGCGCGGCCAGGCGCAGTACGCGTGGACCCACGGCAAGGCGATCGGCGGCGGCGTGATCCGGCAGGCGCCGGTGCGCGAGGCCTTGCCGGTGCTCGAGATCGCGCGCGACGCCAAGCAGGTGCCGTTCGCGGTGCGCATCGGGCCCGCCGAGTGGATCGACACCAGCGCGATCCGGCTGATCGAGGCCGCGCCGCCACCCGCGCTGATCGAGCCGGGCGAACGCTGGTTCGACGTCGATCTCGATCGCCAGGTGGTGGTCGCGTACGAGGGCGAGACCGCGGTCTACGTGGCGCTGACCTCGAGCGGCGCCAGGGACACCGCGACCGAGCCCGGCATCTACCGGGTCTGGAAGAAGGTCTCGGAGACCGACATGCGCGGGCTGTCCGGCGAGGATCCGTACGCGGTCGCGACCGTGCCGTGGACCCAGTTCTTCAGCCCCGAGAAGGGGCTCGCGCTGCACACCGCCTACTGGCACGACAAGTTCGGCACGCCGCGCTCGCACGGCTGCCTGAACCTCGCGCCGCAGGACGCGCGCTGGCTGTACTTCTGGAGCGACCCCTGGGTGCCGCCGGGCTGGAGCATGACCGCCGGCATCGTCGAGGCGCCGGGATCGATCGTCCGGGTGCGCTCGGCCAAGGATCCGGCGCCGCCGGTGCGCGGCTACGCGATCCGCGTGCAGGAAGCCCGCGCGCACGGCACGCCGTAGCGCGTCACGGATCGCGCACGCGTCGGTGGAACGCCACCGATCGCGGTGAAGCCTCGACGCGCGCCGCGTGATCCGCGCCGCATCGCGCGCGCGTTCGCGGCGGCCCGACCGTTGCAGCTAGCGCGCAGATGCGCCTCATCGCCGCTGTCGTCGCGCTGTCGCTGGGCGCCTGCGTCTACTCGCGCGGCGCGATCGGCCACAACGCCGCTGGCTACACGAACTACCCCGCGACGCTCGCCGACGAGCACGCGCGCCGCAGCAAGCGCCGCCGCCACGCGCTCATCGCCGCGCCGATCGAGCTGGTCGGCGGCACGGCGATCACCGCGCTCGCGCTGTTCGCGCCGAGCTCGCCCGAGCCGGGCACCGACGACTCGGTGACCGCCGGGCTCGCCGCCGCTGGCAAGGAGCTGGTCGGGCGCCTGGTGCTCGCGAGCGTCGGCGGCGCGATCGCGCTGGGCGGCGTGGGAGATGCCGTGCTCGGCGCCACGGATCCGCTGTTCGCGAGCCCGGTGGTGCGCGACGGCGAGCTGATCGACGCCGATCACATCGATCTGCTGCCGCCGCCGCGCGCGCCGCGCCTCGACGTGCACTCGTCGCAGGAGCTCTCGCTCCAGGGCTGGCGCAGCGGCCTCGGCGTCGGCGTGGCCCACTGGATCAGCGACACGCTGCGCATGCGCGAGGCGGTCACCGGCGAGCTCGGCCAGGGCTTCGGCCCGCTCGCGGTGCGCGGCTTCGTCACCGGCGAGGTCGAGCTCGAGCGCGCGTTCCGCCGCGAGCGCCTCGGGCTGTACCCGCGCACCGCGCTCGGGATCTACGGCGGCGGCGGCTACAGCTGGGCCGCGCGCCACGACGCGCCGCTCGTGCGCGGCGGCATCTCGTTCACGCGCCACCTCGTGCAGTACCGCCTGGGCGTCAGCCAGCTCGTCGACGTCAGGCGGCCGACGATCGAGCTCGCGTTCCGCTACGTGCTGCCGGCCGACTGATCGCCTACGGCGTGATCTCGTCGGCGCCGATGTCGCGCGCCGTGCCCTGCGGCCGGACATCGCCGTCGAAGTCGACCGCCAGGGTCGCCGCCGGGTCGGCCTTGTCCTCGAGCAGCGAGCTCGTCGACAGGTGGTAGTTGTTCTGGCCCGCGTCGGCGAAGCCAGGGTCGTCGGTGGTGTTGCCCATCCCGTTCACGGTGTCGCTGATGTCCGAGTAGGTCCACGAGCAGTTGTTGCCGCCGACCTGCTTGCCGCCGCCCTGGACCTGGTTGCCGAAGACGATCGAGTTCGAGAACGCCAGCGGCACCGTGACGCTGCTGCACTCGACCCCGGCGTTCACGCCCGAGCCCGCGCCGTTCTTGGTGATCGTGTTGAAGCGGAGCACGTGCATGCCGACGGTGGTGATCTGCGAGACCAGCACCCCGCCGCCGATCGAGGACAGCCCGCCGTTGATGTAGATCATGTTGTTCTCGACGGTCCACTCGCCGCCGGCGATCGTGAGGCCGCCGCCGGCGTTGGACGCCAGCGACGAGCGCCGCACGGTCAGCTGGCACATCGAGGCGTCGATGCCCTGCGCGGCGTTGGAGTCGATCATCATCGCCTCGACGTCGAGCACCGGCGTCGGTCCGCTGCTCAGGAGCGCGCAGCGCAGGCCGTCGGCGTTGCCGTTGCCGACCGCGTTGGTGATGCGCAGGCCCGCCACCCGCACGTTGCCGCCGTCGGTCACGACGATGCCGGCGCCGTTGATCGCGCCCGGCGTGAGGGTGGCGCCAGCGCCGAGGATCGTGACCGTCTTCGCGCCGATCGTCACGGCCTCGGTGTAGTTGCCGGCGCCGACCTTGATGGTCTTGCGCAGCCCGGTCACCTGCGCGAGGCCGAGCGCGAACGTCCCGCACGGCGTGGCCAGCTTGCAGTCGGTGCCGCTGCCGCCGGGCGCCAGGTAGATGACGGTGTTCTCGGCGACGCACGCGCCGGTGCTGGTGTCGCAGACGTTGCTCGCGCACTCGCTGTCGGCGGTGCAGCCGCGGCACGCGTTCTGATCGCAGATCGGCGCGGCCGGATCGGCGCAGTCGCCGGCGCCGTCGGCGCCGCTGCGGCAGGCCACGCACTGGCCGGCCTTGGCGCCCGCGACCTCGCAGTGGCCGAGGTCACTGGCGACGTACGCGGCGCAGTCGCCCTCGGCGGCGCACGCGCCGCACGCCAGGTCGGCGCACACCGGCGCGGCGGCGCTGCAACCCATCGCGCCGTCGCACTGCGCGCAGGTCTGGTTCACGCAGAACGGGAGCGCGGGGCTGCAGTCCTCGGGGCCGCTGCAGTGATCGGTGCCGGGGACCAGGCACGCGTGCGCGGCGTCGTCGCAGACCAGGCCCTCGGCGCAGCCGTTGGGCGCGGTCACGCCGAACTTGGCGCAGGTGTCCGCGCTCGTGCAGCAGAACGCGCCGTTGTCGACCTGGCGACAGCCGAGGGCGAGGCCCGCGATCGCGATCGCGATCCACGCGGCGCGCGCGCGCGCGTACTTCCCGACGACGCTGACGATCATGCGACCAGCTTCGTCCGCACCGACGAGGCTGTCAACCGACCGGCACCGACCGTGCGCCGACGCACGCTGACCGATGCGAGGCCGGATCAGGCCGCGCGCAGCGCGATCAGCGCGGCGACGACCGCGACCTGCTGGGTCGCGCCGAGGAAGTCGCCGGTCACGCCGCCGACCCGGCGCACGAACCGCCAGCCGGCGATCGCCCCGGCGGCGGTGATGGCGGCGAGGATCGCGGTCGCGGTCAGCGGCGTCAGCCCGCCCCACGCGATCGCCCCGACGAGGATCGCGGCGGTCCAGCCACCGGCGAGCGCGACCTGGGGCCCGCGCGCCCGGGTGATCTGCCGGCTCTTGGCGCGGGCGTCGTCGGTGGCGTACGGCAGGATCGCCATCAGCACGACCGGCGGCAGGCGCGACACGCCCTCGCTGATCACCAGCGCGAGCGGCGCGCGATCGCCGAGCGCGGCGAGCAGCGCGAACCGGGTCAGGAGCGTCATCGCCAGCGCCGCGCCGCCGAACGCGCCGATGCGGCTGTCCTTCAGGATCTCCAGGACGCGCGCGCGATCGTAGGCGCCGCCGAGGGCATCGGCGGTGTCGGCGAGGCCGTCCTCGTGAAACGCCCCGGTGGCGAGCAAGGACACCGCGAGCACCAGCGCGGCGGCGGGCATCGCGCCGAGGCTCGCGGTCGCGCACCACACGCCGGCGAGCGCTGCGCCGAGCAGCGCGCCGATCAGCGGGAAGTGGCCGCTCGCCCAGCGCCAGTCGTCGGCGTGGTACGGGAACCCGCCGACCGGGATCCGGGTCAGGAACGTGATGCCGGCGCGCAGCGCGCGCAGCGGCAGCCAGCCCCGGCGCGGCGGCTCGATCTCCGGGCCGAGATCGCTCACGCGCGATCCGGAACGCCCGCGCCCGCGAAGGTCGCCATCTCGGCGGTGATCGCGCACGCCAGATCGCACAGCGGCAGCGCGGCCAGCGCGCCGGTCGCCTCGCCCAGCGCCAGCTCGAGCTCGAGCAGCGGGCGCGCGTCGAGGTGCGCGAGCATGCGGGCGTGGCCCGGCTCGCGCGAGCGGTGCGCGAAGATCATCGCCTTGCGCGCGCCCGGCGCGACCGCGCACAGGGCCAGCGCCGCGGCGGTCGCGATGAACCCGTCGACCAGCACCGCGATGCGCCGCTCGGCGGCCGCCGCCATCGCGCCCATCAGCGCCGCGAGCTCGCGCCCGCCGACCGCCTGCATCGCGACGTGGCCATCGATCGGGCCGGCGTCGGCGCCGATGCGCACGAGCGCGGCCTCGACCGCGGCCAGCTTGGCGGCCAGCGCCGCGCCAGCGACGCCCGTGCCGGGCCCGACCAGCTCGCGCGCCGGGCGCCCGAGGATCGCCGCGCCGACCGCGGCCGCGCACGTGCTGTTGCCGATGCCCATCTCGCCGAGCGCGACGAGCTTCACGTCGCCGAGCGCGGCGATCGCCTCGGCGCCGGCGGCGAGCGCCGCCACGTACGTCGCGCGCGGCATCGCGTCGGCCACGACCAGATCGCCGACCGGCAGCTCGGCGACCGCGGCGCGGTGCACGCCGCTCGACGGCGCGCCCCGCACGCCGACGTCGATCACGCGCTGCTCGATGCCGAGCGCCCGGCACATCACCGTCGACGCCGCGCCGCCGCTCGCGAAGTTCGCGACCATCGCGCGCGTCACCTCGATCGGATACGCGCTGACCCCGCGCGCCGCGACCGGATGATCGCTCGCGAAGAGGACGCACGCCGCGGGCCGCGCGACCGGGCGCTCGGCGCGCTGCAGCCGCGCCAGCTGCGCGCCGAGATCCTCGAGCCGCCCGAGGCTGCGCGGCGGCTTGGTGAGCTGCGCCTGGCGCGCCCAGTAGGCGGTCGCCGCGGCGTCGGCATCGGGATGGTCATCGAGATTCCAGCGTGGGAGATCGATCACGGCGCGACCCTACCGCGGCTCGCGCGATTCGTCGCACCACCGCGCAGCGCCTCGGGCACGATCTTTCGCGGGGTTGGCGTCCGACCCTGGCGCCCGTCGAATATCCGCGCGGGTTCCAGCGTCTCAGGTCGCCGTCGGGCTATACCCGCAGGGCTGCCGGGAGGGCTCGGCATGAGGCGCATCGCGCCGGGAGATCAATGATGAAGACCACGCTCGCTCTCTGTCTCTGCGGTGCCGCGCTCGTTGCGACTGCCGCGCCCGCTCACGCCGGTCACGGCACCGACCTGCTCAAGTTCGCGCCCGAGGCGAGCCAGATGGTGATCGTGTTCGACGTCGCCGATGCCCGCGACTCGTCGCTGCTGCAGAAGGGCTACGCCGCGCTGCTCGCCGCCAAGCCCGACGCCAAGGCCAAGATGGCCGCCATCGGCATCGACCCGATGAAGGACATCGACACCGTCATGATCGCGGGCGGCAGCGCCGACTCGCTCGACATGGACAAGGTCAAGAACATGGTCGTCGTCGTCGAGGGCCGCCTGCCCAAGGACAAGCTGGCGAGCCTGCCCGACGTCAAGACCTCGACCTACCAGGGAGTCACGATCTACGCGTCCAAGGACAGCGAGGCGGCGATGATCGACAACCGCCTGTTCTTCGCCAAGAGCGGCCAGCTGAAGGGCGAGATCGACGTCGTCCTCGGCAAGGGCGCGGGCAAGGGCCACAACGTCGCCGCCTCCAAGAAGGCCAAGGCGCTGCGCGACGCGATCGCCGCGACCGACACCACCGCGGACATGTGGGCCACGGTCCTGGTGCCGGCGAAGAGCCAGTCGAACGCGCAGATGCCGGGCGTCGTCGCCAAGACCGTGTCGTTCGGCGTGAACCTCACCGCGGACCTGGCGATCGCGCTGAAGGTCGGCACCAACTCCGCCGCTGCCGCGAAGAAGGCCGTCGAGACGTTCCAGGGCCAGCTCGTGCAGGTCACGCAGATGATGGGGCAGTTCGGCCTGTCGGCCGCCGCCAAGTCGATCCTGGTCGTGAACGAAGGCGTCTACCTGAAGATGGGCGTCACCGTGAGCGAGGCCGAGATCAACACCATCATGGGGATGGCCAAGGGCATGATGGGCGGCGCGGGTGGCTCGACGAGCCCCGCCAAGCCCGCCACGCACTGAGGGATCGCTCGATCGCCGCGGCCCTGATCGTCTCCGACGGTCGGGGCCGTCGCCGTTTCGGGCTATGCCGCGGTCATCTCCGCCAGCTTGCGCACGGTGTTGAGGTTGCGGCCGGTCATGCGCGCGACGAACGGCAGCTTGAGCTTCGACACGCCGATGCCGTCGGGATAGTGGATGAAGACCTCGCGCCCGCGCGCGGCGACGCGCTCACCACCCGGCGCGCGGATCGCGGCGAGCTCGGCGGCGGTCGCGGGCTTGTCGAGGAACGCCACCACCAGGCGATTCGGCGCGGCCTCGGGGAACGGGTGGTCTGCCACGATCGCCGCGAGCTCGGCGGCGGTGCGCACGAGCACGCCGACCGGCTTGCCGACCAGCGCGGCGAGCGCGGGCGCGAGCGCAGCGACGACCTTGGCCTCCGACAGCTTCGTCGCGAACACCGCGTTGCCGCTCTGGATGTACGTGCGCACGTCGGTGAAGCCGAGCGATTCGCAGCACGCGCGCAGGTCGGTCATCGCGAGCTTGCCGGTGCCGCTGACGTTGATCGCGCGGAGCAGCGCGGCGTAGCGCGTCATGATGCGCGAGCATACCCGCGACACATGCGACCGCGCGCGTGTCCCAGCGCACCGGGCATCGGCGGGGTTGGAGATGGCCCGGGGGCCTGATATAGCGCTCGGCAATGCGGTTCCGCGGCTTCTTTGCCCTGCCCATCCTCGCTGGCGCGCTCAGCGCCAGCTGCTCTCACCCCACCGCGCCGGCCACGCCGCCGGCGCCGCCGCCTGTCGTCGGTGCTGGCAGCGCCGGCCCCGCCGCGCCGCCCACGCCGCCGGTGCAGATCCCGGCGAAGCCGATGCGGCAGAACCCGCTGCTCGTCGCGAGCACGCTGTTCGATCAGGCGCCGCCGTTCGACAAGATCCAGGACACCGACTACAAGCCGGCGATCCTCCAGGGCATGAAGGAGCAGCTCGCGGAGATCGCGCTGATCACCGCGCAGACGGACGCGCCGACCTTCGACAACACGCTGGTCGCGCTCGAGAAGACCGGGCAGCTGTACGGCCGCGCCAGCCGGATCTTCTTCGGGCTGACCCAGGCCAACACCAACGACCTGTTCCAGAAGGTCGAGGAAGAGCTGGCGCCGCTGATCGCCGCGCACCAGGACGCGATCACGCTCGACGCCGCACTGTTCGCGCGCATCAAGGCGATCTACGACGCGCGCAAGACGCTCAAGCTCGATCCGGTCCAGCTGCAGCTGGTCGAGAAGACCTACCGCGACTTCGTGAAGGCCGGCGCGCTCCTGTCCGACAAGGACAAGGACACCCTGCGCGCGCTGAACAAGGAGGAGTCGTCGCTCCAGACCGACTTCGTCAACAAGCTGCTCGCCGCGGGCAAGGCCAACGCCGTCGTCGTGTCCGACAAGGCCGAGCTCGCCGGCCTGTCCGACGAGGAGATCGGCGCCGCCGCCGAGGCCGCGAAGGCCCGCAAGCTCGACGGCAAGTGGGTCCTGCCGCTGCAGAACACCACGCAGCAGCCGCCGCAGCGCTCGCTCCAGAACCGCGCGCTGCGCGAGAAGCTGTTCGTCGCGTCGTCGACGCGCACCGAGAAGGGCGACGCCAACGACACCCGCGCGATCGTCCAGCGCCTCGCCCAGCTCCGCGCCCAGCGCGCCAAGCTGCTCGGCTTCAAGACCTTCGCCGATTACCAGCTCGCCGATCAGATGGCCAAGAAGCCGGCCACCGCGATCAAGCTGCTGAACGACATCGCCAGGCCGGCGCTCGCCAAGGCCAAGGGCGAGGTCAAGAAGATGCAGGCGCTGATCGACA
Source organism: Deltaproteobacteria bacterium (assembly GCA_021413675.1). GTDB lineage: Bacteria > Myxococcota_A > Polyangia > Haliangiales > Haliangiaceae > JAIOQA01. Next base: position 21,991 of record JAIOQA010000153.1, read on the forward strand.
AGCAGAAGGGCGGCTTCAAGCTCGCCGCGTGGGACTGGCAGTACTACGCCGAGCAGGTCCGCAAGGCCGAGTACGACCTCGACGAGAGCCAGATCAAGCCGTACTTCGAGCTCGATCGCGTGCTCCAGGACGGCGTGTTCTACGCCGCCAACCAGCTCTACGGCCTCACCTTCAAGGAGCGCAAGGACATCCCGGTCTACCACCCGGACGTCCGCGTCTTCGAGGTGTTCGACGCCGACGGCTCGTCGCTCGCGCTCTGGTACTGCGACTACTTCGCGCGCGACAACAAGAGCGGCGGCGCGTGGGAGAACACGTTCGTCAACCAGTCCGGCCTGCTCGGCACGCGCCCGGTGGTCTACAACGTCACCAACTTCGCGAAGCCGGCGCCGGGCGAGAAGGCGCTGCTGAGCTACGACGACGTCTCGACGATGTTCCACGAGTTCGGCCACGCGCTGCACGAGATGTTCTCGAACGTGCAGTACCCGAGCCTCGCGGGCACCCAGACGCCGCGCGACTTCGTCGAGTTCCCGTCGCAGTTCAACGAGCACTGGGCCGACGAGCCGACCGTGTTCGCGCGCTACGCCAAGCACTACAAGACCGGCGAGCCGATGCCCAAGGCGCTGGTCGACAAGATCAAGAAGGCGCGCACGTTCAACCAGGGCTTCGCGACCTCGGAGTACATCGAGGCCTCGCTGCTCGACTTCGCGTGGCACACGGTGTCGGCCGACGCGCCGCTGCAGGACGTGCTCGCGTTCGAGACCAAGGCGCTCGCCAAGGTCTCGATCCCCGAGGTGCCGCCGCGCTACCGCACGCCGTACTTCGCGCACATCTGGGGCGGCGGCTACTCGGCCGGCTACTACGCGTACCTGTGGAGCGAGGTCATCGATGACGACGCGTTCGGCTGGTTCAAGGAGCACGGCGGCATGACCCGCGCCAACGGCCAGCGCTTCCGCGACATGATCCTGTCGCGCGGCGGCTCGATGGACACCGCCGAGATGTACCGGAAGTTCCGCGGCCGCGACCCCAAGGTCCAGGCGCTGCTCGAGGAGCGCGGCCTGAAGTAACCGCGTGAGGCCCGCCAGCGGGATAGACTCGCTGGATGAGGATGATCGGGGCAGTGGCCGGAGGCGCGTGCGCGCTGGTCGCGATCGGGTGTGGATCGAAGCCGCCGCGGGTCGCGGCGGGCAGCGCGGGGAGCGGTAGCGCCAGCGCGGGGAGCGGCAACGGCAGCGTGGGCAGCGGCAACGGCAGCGCGGGCAGCGGTAGCGCGAGCCCGGGCGCCCCGATCGCCGCGATGCCGACCGGCTGGGCCGACGCGGACCTGGTCATCCTCGATCACGGCGCGATCGTCTTCGTGCGCGTGGGCGACACCGTCAGCGAGGTCGCGCGCCTCACGCTGCCAGGCGCGGACCCCGAGATGTTCGCGTTCGATGGCGCGTGGATCGATCGCGACACCCTCGCGGTGACCCGCGGCGACGGCGACGTGCTGCGGCTCGACAAGGACGGCGTCGTGCCGCTGCCGTTCCCGGACGCGGCCACCTTCACGAGCCCGCGGCCCGCGGTCGACGATCCCGCGCTCGAGGCGACCACGTCCTTCGGTCGCCTCGCGATCCGCGGCGGCGAGGTCTGGTGGTCGCAGTGCACCTGGGCCCTGCCGTACGACGGCGGCGTGTGCGAGGCGTGGGTCAACGCGCGGCTCTGGCCCTCGGCCGCGCGCGCGGAGGCGACCGCGCCGCTCGCGACGCCGACCTACGCGTGGCCGACGATCGCCCCGAAGGGCTACACCGCCGCCACTGGCGAGGACAACGTCAGCTGCCGGGCGCCGTGGGCGCACAAGGCGCAGGTCTTCACCGGTGACGCCGCCGCCGACGAGCACGTCGACGAGTTCCACTGGATCTCGGCGGACCCCGCGCGGCTGCTCGTCGTCTACGGGCAGGCGGGCTACGCCTCGCTCATCCCGGACCGCTGGGCGCTGTACGACGGCTGCAAGCCCGAGCCGCTCGCCAGCGGCGGCCTCGTCGACGTCGGGCCCGGCGACCTGTGGGTCGGCACCAGCCGCGCCGAGGACGACGGCGAGGTGCCGATCACGCTCACCGTGTTTCGCGGCGCGAAGGCGATCGGCTCGATCCCGATCGGCAAGTACGCGAGCGTCCGTTTCCGGCCGCGCTGATCAGCTGAACATCTTGCCGATGAGATCGGTCACGCTCGACGACGACGGCGCGGCCGCGGGCGTCGCGGGCGCGTGGCCGGTCGGCGTGAGCTGATCGATCACCTTCGGCAGGACCTTGGCGAGCACGCCCGAGGTCTGGTCGTGGGAGAGCCCGACCTTCGCGGCGAGCGAGCCGATGAAGCCGGTGCCGAGGATGCTGGTCAGCGAGTCGGCCGAGATCGGCAGGTTCGCGCCGGTCCCGATCCACGACTTCACGGTGTCGCCGAGGCCGCCGCCGGTGAGCTTGCCGAGGATGTCGGTGAACCCGCCGCCGCCGAGCATGTCGCCCAGCGGGCCCGCGAACTTGCTGGCGTGCGCGGGATCGACGTCATCGGTCGATGGCCCGCCCGACGTCTGGCCCTGCATCTGCTTGACGAGATCCTCGATACCCATGGCGATCCTCCTCGGTTGCGCCGCGAGCATAGCAGCCCGCGAGCGGGTCGAGGCGCGCGCTACGGCGTGTTGACGAAGTACAGCGGCAGCTCGACGTCGATCACCATCGCGGGCGGCGCGAACGTCAGCTGGCGCGCCACGGCGACCACGCAGTCGGCGAGCGCGCGGGTGCCGCCATCGGCGCGCGCGACATCGACCGCGCCGGTCGGGCCGACCTGCACGTAGAGCCGCACGGTCGCGCGATCGAGCATCAGGTCGTCGCGCTTCGCCCGGCGGTAGCAGCGCATGAACGCGGGCTGGCGCTGCTGCAGCGCGCGCAGGACATCCTCGTCGCGCAGCTGGTACGCGACGCGATCGCGCGTGACCCCCGACGAGGTCTCGACCGCGCCCGGCGCGCGCTCGGCGCGGGTCGTGGGATCGAGGCCGTCGGTCGCCGGCGCCACGCCGTGGCCCGGCGCGATCACCGCGCTCGGCGATCTCGGCCCGGGGGCTCCGACCGCCGCAGCCGCGGCCAGCGACCGCGACCACCAGGCCCAGAGGAGCCACATCCCGCCCATCTTCGACGGAACCGCGGGTTCAGGCAAGCCGCGTCGCCCGTGCACCGCGACGATCGGTCGAACGATCTTCGTCACACTTCGCGACGCGCGCATCCAACGGTCGAACCGCGCTCTGCCCGACGTGATCAGGACCTCACCGTGACCTCGACCGTGATCCGCGACGCCGCGGTGTGGCGCGCTGCCAGCGACGCGCCCGACGACATAGATGGCCACGCGCGCGCGCTCGACGCGCTGGCCGCCCGCGAACCTGCGTTGCGCGCGCCGCTCGCGGCCTACCAGCTCGCCCGCGCCGCGCCGATCGATCACGTCTGGCGCCTCGATCCGGCGCGCGATGCGCACTGGTCGAGCGTGATCGCGGCGGCCTTCGTCGCCGGCGTGGAGCTGCCGATCGATCACCCGCGCGCGGCCCCGGCGCTGGTCCACACGCTGGCGAGCCTCGACGACGAGCCCAGCGTCGTCGCGCTCGGGCGCGCGGTCGATCGGCTCGCGGTCCGCGATCCGCGGGTGCCGCCGGTCGTCGCCGCGGTGCTCGCGAGTCGACGCGCGAGCGCCGCGCCGGTGCGGCTGCGCGCGGCGTGGCGCGCGTTCGAACCGCCCGCGCCCAACGGCTTCCATCCGGCGCTGCGCGCCGGGCTCGGCCGCAACGATCTGGCCGCGGTCGGGCTCGCCGATCGCGTGCTCGCGCTGGCCGCGCCATTCGATGACAGCCCCGACCTCGCGCTCGCGTTTCGCGTGGCCGGGGCCCATCAGCTCGATCGCCACCTGCGGCAGGTCCGCGAGTACGTGCGCCGGGTCATCGCGCTCGCCGATCAGCCGCGCGCCGCCGCGCTGGCCTCGCGCCGCGAGATCTTCGCCGCGGCCGCGATCGCGTTCGCGCGCCTCGCGCCGCGCGAGGCCGAGCTCGTGCTGCGCGCGCTGATCGCCCGGCAGTGCTCGAGCCGCGCGCTCCACCTCGATCTGATCGCGGGCGCGGTCGGCGGGCTGGTCGCGCTCGCGCCGCGCCACGCGGCGGTCGTGCAGTGGACCCGGCGCGTCCGCCCGGCGATGCCGCGAACGCCCTGACGCACGAAGGTTCCCTGGCCACCGCCGGCGCCAGCGCTGGGGTCGACCGACATGGCTGGTGGCTGATCCTCCTGCCGCCACCTACATCGCCAACCTGCCTGAATCACTTGCGACCCGCGTGGCACAGGCCGTGCTGTAGGTGGGTTCATGATGAGGAAGACCTGGCTCGCTCTGCCTGCAGCGCTCCTGGCCGTCGGTTGCTCGGCGTCCGCGACGGACAACGAGATCAACCCGTTCACCCAGAACATGGAGAACGATGGCAAGGAGGACTCGGCCTACCTGAACCCGGATGGGTTCGAGGTCGAGGTCGACCTCGAGGGCGACGTCACCGGTCCCGCGTACCGCCTCGCCGATGGCCCGGCCACGATCGGCCAGTACGCGACGACGTTCTTCCGCAAGAACGAGACGATGTACATCGAGTCGCTCGCCGAGGACGCGAGCGCTGACGACAAGGCCGAGTGGCAGGTCAACGGGACCTGGTACACCGCCGACAAGATCCCGTCGGGCGCGACCCTCAAGCACTGGCGCCTGCGCGGCCTCAACGCGGTGCTGCTGTTCACCGCGCGCAAGGACGCCAAGGTCGGCACCGAGTTCACCGCGACGGTGCCGCAGAAGCCGTTCAGCGTGCTCGCCGACGCGGGCAAGACCTGCGCGGACAACGACGACCACATCGGCCTCGACGAGTCGGTGTACTGGTACCGCTGGCAGCCGGACTCGAGCTGCAAGATCCCGCTGCAGGACCTCAAGGTCACGGTCTCCAAGACCTTCACCGCGTCCACCAAGGCGGTCTATCCCGAGTACGACCAGCTGGTCGCCGACAAGAAGCTGACCGCGGTGATCATGTTCGGCCAGATCGACGACGGCGCGATCACCGACGACGACCTCGGCATGCAGAGCTACTCGAAGTACGCGAAGTGGCTCACCGAGGCCAAGTACAAGGACGTCCCGACCACGCTCGGCAAGCGCTTCGAGAAGGTCGTCGCCGGCGTCACCGTGCAGATCGATCTCTACTCGCCGCACGAGTTCTCGGGCCTCGACGACTACGCGCACTTCGCGAACTTCCAGAAGGCGCTGTCGGAGCACGAGATCGTCGCGTGGGACGGCCACTCGATGCTGGGCGCCAGCGACTTCTGGGAGCGCCCGTCGTACCCGAGCACCTACCAGATCTTCCTCTACGGCGGCTGCCTCGGCTTCGAGTACTACGTGCGCCCGATCCTCCACGGCAAGGGCGACAGCTGGGCCAAGCTCGACCTGATGTCGTCGGTGGTCGAGGTCAGCGCGACCGCGAACGAGTTCGCCGCGCCGGCCATCGCGAAGATCGTGTGGGCCCTCGAGCACGGCAACCGCGCGTCGTGGCGCGACATCCTCCTGCAGGTCCGCAAGAACGTCGGCGACTCGACCTTCGGCGTCTCGGGCGTGCGCGACAACTGCTTCGCGCCCGGTGGCAAGCGCTGCTGAGCGGGTAGCGCGCGGTTACGTGTCGGGGCCCGGGCGACCGGGCCTCTTCGCGTTTCGGCGCGCCGGGGTCCGTGTGCACCGCGGACCTGCGATACGATCGACGGCGATGAGGAACCTCCGCTCGGGGATCGCGATCAGCTTGTTCATGATGCTCGCCGCGTGTGGCCACAAGGCCGCGCCCGCGACCACCGCACCGACGGGCGGTACCACCGAGGCGGCGCCCGCCGCGGTCACGCTCGTCAGCCTCACCAACGGCGACCGCGCCTGCTACGTGGCGTTCAAGGGCGCCGACGGCGAGGAGAAGAGCCAGGAGGGCTCGTTCGAGCTGTGCGAGGGCGGCCAGGCCGATGCCTCGGCGCTGATCGGCAAGCAGGTCGTGTTCACGACCAAGGTCGAGAACGTCCTCGCCGCCTCGTGCGAGGGCAACATGGACTGCGGCAAGTCCGACTCCGTCGACGTGATCCAGACGATCACGGCCGCGCCGTAGAGGAATCGCGTTGACATAGTGTCAGATTGACACCATACGTGAACGGGTCATGTTGCCGTTCACGACCGCGCCGTACCGCGAGCACGCCGCCACCTGGCCGGCGGCCGGGCGCCACATCCTCGCGCACCACGACGCCGACACGATCGTCGTCTACCAGGCGTACCGCCCGGCGATCGCCGAGCACGCGGTGCGCCACCAGCGCTTCGGCGGCGAGTTCAGCCTCGGCCGCATGAGCTGGATCAAGCCCAGCTTCCTCTGGATGATGTATCGCGCCGGCTGGGCCACCAAGCCCGGGCAGGAGCACGTGCTGGCGATCCGCCTCACGCGCGCCGGGTTCGACGCGATCCTCGCGCGCGCCGTCCACGCCAGCTACGAGCGCGACGTGTACGGCGACCGGACGGCCTGGCAGGCCGCGCTCGTCGCCTCCGACGTGCGGCTGCAGTGGGATCCCGACCACGATCCGTCCGGGGCGCCCCAGGTGCGCCGCGCGATCCAGCTCGGCCTCTCCGGCGCGACGCTGCGCGAGTACGTCGAGGACTGGTGCGTGTCGATCACCGACATCACGCCGTTCGTCGCGGCGCAGCGCGCCCACGTGAACGATCGCGACGCGCTGATCGTGCCGGTCGAGTCGGTGGTGCCGGTTCGTGATCCGGAGGTCGCGGGGCGGCTGCGGCTGTCGGCGATCGCGTGAGCGCCGCGCGATCGTCGGCTCCGGCCGACGGCGCGGCGGTCACATGTGCGGGCGGCGCCACGCTACCTCCGCGATGCGCACCTCCTGGCTGATCGTCCTCGGTGTCTTGACGGCGTGTGGCTCGATCGAGTCGGTGGTCCCGGGGGCGCCGGATGGCCGCACCCCGGATAGCCGCGCGCCGGACGCCGCTGCACCGCCCGTCGAGTGCAACCTGCCCGCGGATTGCGGGAGCTACATCTGCACCGACCACGTCTGCGTGAACACGCTGCTGGTGCCGTGCGACGACGATCCACCGGCCGACGCGACGTCGCAACCGGGGATGGTCGAGATCACGTACTCGCCGGGCACCGGCTGGAGTCACCCGGACCGGTGCGCCTACACCTGCAACGCCGGGTTCTGTCCGGACGGGCTCGCGTGCACCGTCGACCGACCCGACATCCAGTACGACCCCAGCAACGCCGGGTCGCGCTGGTTCGGCGGCGATGATCGCCCCGAGCAGATGATCCGGAGCGTCGGGCAGGGCCAGAGCTTCACCGTCCCGGAGGCGACCTCGATCGCCGGGTTCGCGTTCTACTTCGAGGGACCGTTTCACTCGGAGGCCACCGGCGCGGCGGCATACCCGACGATCCGCTACGAGCTCCGCGACGCCACCGGCGGCATGGTCTGGTGGAGCGAGTTCGTGGTGCCGTCGAGCTACACGGGCGGCTGGCTGGTCGCGCCGCTCACCGCCAGCCTCGCCGCGGACACGACGTACATCGTCACGGCCTACCTGCCCTGGGCGTTCACCGGGGACCGCGTCACCGCCGCCATTCGCGCCGACTACCACGACCAGTACCCCGGCGGACACGCGTACAGCATCGAGACCACCGACGCATCGGTGGACCTGCAGCAGTGGGCCAACTGGGGCCGGGACCTGGGCACCGACTACGCCTGGCGGCTCGTCGTGGCGGATCTCTGCCCGGTGCAGTGATCGGGCCTGCGCCACGGGCGCGATCGCGGTACCGTCGTGATGGATGCGATCGTCCCGGCTGCTCACGCTCGCGATGCTCGCCACCGTCGCGCTCGCGCCGGTGGCCGCCGCGAAGCCCGCGCCGCTGTGGAAGCAGCTGCCCGCGCCGGTCGCGGTGCCGGATGGCGTGACCCGCGGCGAGGTCGTCGTCGATGGCGCGGCGATCCGCTACGCCGCGTGGGGCAGCGGCGACCCGATCGTGCTGCTCCACGGGGGCATGGGCAACGGCGAGCACTGGAGCGGCGAGATCGGGGCGCTGGCCGCGCACCACCGCGTGATCGCGATCGACGCCCGCGGCCACGGCCGCAGCGATCGCGGCACCGGCGCGCTGTCGTATCACCACATGGCCGAGGACGTGGTCGCGGTGCTCGACGGGCTCGAGCTCGAGCGGGTCGTGATCGTCGGCTGGAGCGACGGCGGCATCATCGGCCTCGACCTGGCGATCCACCACGGCGATCGGCTGCGCGGGCTGTTCGCGTTCGGCGCCAACTACGATCTGTCGGGCATGAAGTCGTCGAGCGCGACCACGATCGGCGGCTACTTCGCGCGGTGCAAGGACGACTTCCTGCGGCTGTCGCCGGCGCCGAAGCAGCTCGCCACCTTCCGTGACGAGCTGCGCGCGATGTGGAAGCGCGAGCCGACCTTCACCAGGGCCGAGCTCCAGGCGATCGCGGTCCCGACGGCGATCGCCGATGGCGAGCACGACGAGATCATCAAGCGCGCCCACGCCGAGCAGATGGCGAAGCTCATCCCGGGCGCGGCGCTGGTGATCTTGCCGGGGCTCAGCCACTTCGCGCCGTGGCAGGATCCTGACGCCTTCGCGCGCGCGGTGCTGGCGTTCGTCGACGGGCTGCCGTAGCGCGACCCCGCGGCGAGCCATGCCGCCTCACGGTGGCGTGACGAACCGCGCAGGCGCGCGTGGCCTGGCTCACCCCTCACTGCCCGCGGCCGGGCCTGCCCATTGCCCGGTATCGCGGAAGGGCCTAGCGTGGAGACTGGACTGCTGGCTGGAGGGCTCATGTTCAGGATCGCGCTCGGGGTCACCATTCTCGCGTCGCTGGCTCGCGTTGCTGCCGCCGATGTCTGCGTCACGCTCGACGAGGCGCGCGACACGCTGGCGCCGGAGGATCGCAAGGCCGCGATGATCAGCTTCGGCCAGGCGCTGTCCAAGAACGGCGTCGCGGTCACCAACGCCAACTGCACCGAGACCTACACGGTCTACAACGTGAAGCTCGGCGACACGATCACGGTCTACGTGAACGGGCCGACCGGCAACCGCGAGGCGCGCGCGTCCAAGCTCGACGAGCTGCCGCTGGTCTACGAGCAGATCGCGCACTCGCTGGTCACCGGTCAGCCGCTGGTCACCGGCGGCGGCAACATCGATCGCACCAACGCGACCAACGATCAGATGGCGCCGCGCCGCGCCGCCTCGGACAACCTCAAGTTCGTGCGCCTGGGCTACGGCGCGGTCACCGGCTCGAAGACCACCACCGGCCCGGCGTTCGGCATCGGCTATCGCTACGAGCTCGACGCGCTGGCGATCGAGGTGTCGGCGTTCAACCTGATCGTCGCGAGCGACTCGTCGTCGAGCGGCAACGGCGCCGGCGTCACCGGCGACTGGATCCGCCTGTCGGCCTATCGCTATCAGAACCCGATCGGCGACGACTCGGTCTACTTCGGCGGCGGCGTCGGCTGGGGCGCCAACGCGGTCTACGACAGCTCGACCCACTACGCGGGCTCCGGCATCGAGGGCCACGCGATCGCCGGCTACGAGATGCTGCGGTCGAGCACGATCCGGATCTTCGGCGAGGCCGACCTGACGCTGCCGTTCTACAAGAGCAACGGCACCGACCCCAGCGGCAATAGCTCGAGCCGCTACATCCCGTCGATGTCGCTCCAGATCGGCATCGGCTGGGGCAAGTCGAACACGGTCGCGGTCGTCAATCGCTGACCCGCGCCGCGGTCCGGTCGGCCGCGACGACGTCCGTCGTCGCGCCGGGATGCGACCGCGCGCAAGTGCCTGTCGCCCTTCGGCGCGCGCGTGGTCCGCGCCGTGCAATCGCCGTCGCGGATGAAGCTCGCGCTGGTATCCGTCCTTGCGCTGGCGGCGTGCGGCAAGAGCGCCGCCGCGCCTCCGACCGCACCCGAGATCAAGACCAAGCCGACCACGCTGACCCTCGGCGGCGGCGGCTACTATCAGGTCAGCGGCGTGATGCCGGACTGGGCGCACGGCGACAACCGCAACGGTCGCGGCGACGACCAGCTCTACGTCGAGCTGCACGGCGACATCGTCGCGTCGTTCCGGGTGCGGCCCTGGTCGCGCTACGCCTCCGATGGCGAGCCCAGGGCGGTGGTTGCGGGCGCGGCCGAGGGCTTCCAGCGCATCCGCGACCACGACGACGGGACCACGAGCGCCGCCGGCAAACAGGTGCCGCTCGAGGACGTGACGCCGATCGGCGACCACGCGTGGTCGTACGCGGTCCAGTGGTCGACGACCACCGACGAGGCGATCGCCGGGCGCGTGCACGTCGCGCAGCCCGACGCGCATGATCCATCGCAACCCATGATGGGCTTCACCTGCGAGATCGTCGTGCATCGACGCGACGCGGGGCTGAAGAGCGAAGTCGACTATCGCGCCACGTGGAAGCCGCTGGCGGAGCTCTGCGCGCATCTGACCATGGGGCGGGTGAAGGCGTGATGCGCCGAGCGGTGATGGCGCTCGCGCTGGCGGCGCTGCCGGCCTGCAAGGGTGGCGGTTCGTCGAGCGGCGGTAGCGCGAGCGGCGGTAGCGCGAGCGGCGGCAGCGCGAGCGGAGGTGCGAGTGATCGCGGCACTGCGAGTGGCAGCGGCAGCGCGACCGCGAACGACGCCGGGGCGGCCAGCGCCTCTGTCGACGCGGCGCCGCTGCCGGACGCGACCGCGACCTTCGTCGATCGCCCGGGGCCCATCAGCGTCGGCGTCGAGAGCAAGACCTGGCGCGGTGGGCTGAGCATCACCGGCACCACGCTCCGCATCGGCGTCGATGGCGCACCCGGCACCGTCGTCAGCTTCCCCGGTAGCAAGGTCGCCGTGGGCGGGACCGCCGAGCTCGATGCCCTCGATCTGCTCGCGCGCGTGCCGGTGCGCACGATCGCCGGCTCGCAGGTCGAGGCTCGCCTGCCGATCGATATCGCGAACGAAGCCGGCACCGCGAGCGGGCACGGCGACGAGCTCCGGCTCGACCTCGGATCGTTCCACGACGCGATGCTGGCTGCGGCGATCACCCGGGGCATCGCGATGCCTGGCGACAAGGGCGCGAAGTACCCGCGCGATCTGCTCGCGCGCTGCATGCGGTCCACCGACGGCACGCTGATCTTCTCGGGGTACGTCGGCGCCGAGGAGGCCGAGGTCGGCAACGTCGACCTGGTGTCGGTCGAGGGGCAGCGGCCGCCGCGCAAGGGCTCGCCCTGCCACTACGTCGACGACCACGGCACGCGCGTCGACAAGGAGCGGCTGATCTTCGACACCGAGGTGAAGGTCCACGATCGGCGCACCGGGAAGGTCGTCGCCTCGACGGTGATCGCGGCGAAGGCCGCGCCGTGCCCGGCCGAGATCGACGCCGACCAGAACATCAGCGTCGGCGATGCGTCCGCGATCGTCGATCGGTTCCTGCAGGGCCTGGTGCGACCGCACCCCGGCGAGCAGGACAACGCGCTGCCCCCGCTCGCCCCGCTCGGTGGCGCTGCGGCGGTCGACCCGGAGGCGTGGCCGCCGGAGCGGCCGTCGAAGCTCGTCCCGATCGCGACCCGCGCCGGGATGCGCGAGGCGCAGAGCTTCATCCGGTTCGATGGATACGATCAGGTCTCGGGCGACGTGGGCGACAGCTCGGCGTACGTCACCGAGCTGGTGGCGCCGGCCGCGCCTGGCGCGTTCTTCGTCGACAAGGACTACGCGATGGTCGCGATCACCCACGACGACAACGACCCGACGCGCGCGCAGAAGGTGATCGACGCGGTGCGCGCGACGCTGCACGGCGAGCCCGATCCGGCGGCGATCGTCGCCGCGCTGCGGAGCTTCGGCTATCCGCTGAAGGAGCGGGTCTCGCTCGACGCGATGCTGAACATCCCGACCGTCCAGCTCGGCGAGTTCGCGCCCGGCGGCGACCTGATGTTCGCGGTGATCTGGCTGACGCCGCCGCCCGACTGGCCGGGCTCGCACGCGAAGTTCGCGTGTCGCACGACCCGGACCCGCGCCCTGTGCGTGGCCATGGACGAGCACCCCGAGAAGCTGCTCGCGAAGCTGAAGTAGCGCTACTCGACCTGGTGCGCGCCGCTCGTGCAGTGATCGGCGGGGCGGGCGAGGCCGCGGGCGTCGGCCGACGGGCAGACGACGCCCAGGTTGAGCGCCGGGCTGCCGGCGGCGGGCGCCATCGTGCGCACCCCGGTGGTGCCGCCGTTGTCGGCGAGCGCGCCGAGGAGCGCGTCCATCGTCGGGAGCGCCACGCCGCAGCTCGCGCCCGGGAACTGGATGCTCGCGGTGCCGCCGGCGGCGGCGGGCTCGCACCCGGTCTGGTTGCCGGCGACGATCGTGTTGTCGAGGGTCAGGCCGCCGCCGCCGCTGAGGCCGCGGGTGTTGCCGGCGATCGTCGTGTTGAGCAGCGTGCCCTTGAGGCCGCCCTCGACGGTGAGGCCATCGCCGGCCATGCCGGTGACGGTGAGGTTGGTCGCGTTGAACGAGCCCTTGCCGTTCATCGCGTTGACGTAGAGCCCGGCGGCGAAGCCGGCCGCGTCGTTCGCGATCGTCGCGTTGGTGACGAGCAGCTGCGCGCCCTGCACGTAGCCGGCGCCGCCGTGGCTGGGCTGGCCGGCGTGCTCCGGGATCGTGTTGTCGGTGATCTCGGTGTTGGTCAGCGTGAGCTTGCCGTCGCCGGCGTTGTCGACGAAGAACAGCCCGCCGCCGAAGGCGTTGCCGGTGTTGTGGGTGACCTTCACGCCGCACATCGTGACGTCGAGGCTCGTGCCGTCCTGGTAGAAGCCGCCGCCGTTGCCGCCGTTGCCCGGGTTGCCGCCGACGCCGGTCGCGGTGTTCGAGTCGAGGACGCTGTTGATGATCGTCACCGGGTGGGCCTGCAGCGAGCCGATCGCGCCGCCGTTGGAGCACGCGTTGCCCTTGCCGGCGGTGCCGAAGATGCTGTCGACGATCAGCGCGGGCGTGGCCTGCTCGAGCCGGATCGCGCCGCCGGCGGTGTCCTGGCCGGTGGTCGCGCCCTTGTTGTTGTAGAACTGCGAGTGGATCACCGTGAGCGCGCCGCCGTGGCGGAAGATCGCGCCGCCGCCGCTCGCGCTGCTGTCGCGCCCGTCGACGAACGTCAGGTTCTGCACGGTGAGATGCGGGTGGGGGAAGATGTCGCAGCGCGGGTTGTTGAACGGCGCCTCGCACGCGTTCAGGTAGAGGATCCGCGACAGCCCGCCGCCCGACAGCGTGACCAGGTTGTTGCCGTCGATCGTGGTGTCGCCGAGCATGTCGGCGCCCGCGATGTTGTTGATGATCGCGGGTGAGGTCAGCGTGATCGTGATCGGCGCGGCGCCGCACGCGAATGTGATGATGCCGCCGGTGTCGATCGCCGCCTTGAACGCGCCCTCGGTGCAGCTGCCGGGCGTGCCGTCGCCGACGACGTTGGTCGAGCCCGAGGTGTCGACCGGCTTGCCCTCGTCGGGGATCACGCACGCGGTCGGCGGGTTCACGATCGGGCCGCCATCGACGCGGGGCGCGCCGCCGGCGTCGGGCGCGCCGCCGGCGCTGCCGCAGGCGGCGATCGAGACAGAGACGAGAACGGCGATCAGGCGCATCGTCCCATCGTAGCGCGCTCCCCGCGCTATGCGCGGGTCGGGTCGGCCTTGATGGCCACGTGACCGGGCTGCGCGCGCACGCGATCGAGCCACGCCGTGACGTGAGGCACGGCGGCGAGGTCGAACCCGACCGCGCCCGCCGAGTGGGTGTACGCGTAGAGCGCGATGTCGGCGACGCCGTAGTCGGCGCCGGTGAACCACGCGTGGCTGGCGAGGTGGTGATCCATCACGTGCAGCGCGGCCTGGCCGCGGGTCTTCCACAGCGCGATGTCCTCGGGCCGCTTGTGGTGCAGGCCGCCCCACAGCGTCCAGAACTTGAGCACCGCGACGTACGGCTCGTGGCTGTACTGCTCGAAGAACATCCACTGCAGCGCGCGCGCGAGGCCGAGCGCGTCGCCGGGCAGGTAGCGGGTGCCGTGCGCGAGGTAGCAGAGGATCGCGTTGGACTCGGCGAGGATCGTGCCGTCGTCGAGCTCGATGACCGGGATGCGGCCGTTGGGGTTCACCGCCAGGAAGTCGGGGCGGCGGGTCTCGGGCGGGTTCGCGAGGATGTCGAGCGCGACGACCTCGACCTCGTCGGTGAGCCCGAGGTGCGCGAGCAACAGCGACACCTTGTAGGCGTTGCCCGAGGGGATCAGCGACTCGTAGAGGCGGATGACCTTGGCCATGCCCGCTGGTAACACGGGTCGCACGTGCGCAGCGGCGTGCCGTGTGCGATCGGGGTCAGGTGTGCCGGTCGACGGCCGTGGCCTCGAGGATGCCATCCTTCCGGATGACATCCTCCTATCGATCGATCGGCCCGCGCGAGGACGCGCAGCCCGATCTCATCCGGACCCTGAGCCGGCTCGCTGCGCTCGCCTCGGGCAGATCGCGGCTCGCGGCCAGCAGGCGCGCGAGCATGAGCTGGTTGTACGCGAACCAGACCACGACGCTCGCGCCGATCGATCCGCCGGCCGCCGGGTGCAGGAACGCGGCGAAGCCGCTGGCCGCGGCGAGGATCATCGGCTGCATCGCGAACGCGCCCGCGACCCAGCTGGCGCGCGCCCGCTCGTAGCGCTCCGCGAGCGCGAACGGGCTGGCGGCGAGGCGACCGGCGACGCGACCGAGGGCGCGCGCGGAGGCGATCAGCCAGACGCCAGCCGCGAGCAGCTCGACGATCGCGGCGATCCGCGGCGCTTCCTCGTCGCGGAGCGTGCCGAGCGCATCGGGGACCGCGACCAGATCGGTGGCGATCGCGGCGAGGCCCGCGACGATCGCGGCGATCGCGGCGACGCCGAGGCCGCGCGGCAGGTCGAGGCGCCGGAGCACGAGCGCGTGCCAGGCGATCAGGCCCCAGAGCGGCGCGGTCGCGGCGAGGCGGACGCGCAGCCACGCCGGCCAGCACTCGTCGTGGGCGCACTCCAGCCCCGTCTGGCCGAACAGCGCGAGGACGCCGATCGTCGCGCACAGCACCGCGAGGGTGAGCAGCGCGTGCACGGTCAGCACGCGCGCGGTACGTCGGGACACGGTCGCGTCCTGCACGGATCGATCGTGCCACGACCGCGCGCGGGTGGCCACGGGAGTGCGGCGCTACTCCGGGCAGTCGTCGAACGGGTTGTGCAGGCCGTCGACGCAGCGCTGCGCGCGCTTCATCGTGCACAGCACGACCTCGGTCTTGCCGTCGAACACCACGTCGACGAAGCCGTCGTCGTAGCCGGGGTGCGAGCAGCGCACGCGGGCGCGGGCGCCGACCTCTTCTTCCATGTGGACGCCGCTCGGGCCGCGGTACGAGTCGTTGACGTAGAGCGTGCCCTCATCGGGGCGCGTGATGATCTCGACGACGACGGTCTGGCGCTGTAGCCCGGGGTTGGTCGCGGGCCCGGCCGCGTCGACGCGGCGATCGGGGATGCCGCCGCCGTCGCGGTGGTTGTAGACGATGCGGCCGGCGTCGGTGACGGTCGCGACGGTCGTCGCGTCGGTGGCGCCAGCGTCGAGCGGCACGGTGACGATCGCGGTCGCGTCGCCGATGACCGGCGCGTCGATCGCGGCGACCAGCGCGGCATCGGCGGGAACGGCGGCCCTGGGCGTCTCGCCGCCGCCCTTGCCGCTCTGGAACAGCAGCGCCGCGCCGATGCCGATGCCGGCGAACAGCACGATCATCAGGAGGATCAGCGGCACCTTCGAGCGCGGCCCGCGCTCGGCGGGCATGTCGTCGGAGACGTGATCGAAGGTGAGCGGGCGCTCGACGAACGCGGGCTCGTTGGCGACGCGCTTGCTGGTCGCGCGCGGGCCTTCCTCGGGCCGCTGGGTGACGGCCTCGTGCGGCGCGGAGCGCGGCGGCGCGGACTTCGGCGGCGGCGTGCCGGATTTCGGCGGCGGCGTCGACGCGGGTGGCGCGGAGCGCGGCGGCGCGGACTTCGGCGGCTGCTTGGCGGTCGGCGACTTGGGGCGCGCGGTGGTGCGCGACGCGGCGAGCAGCGCGGGATCCGCGCCCGGCGGCAGCGGCCCGACCGTGTACGCCGGCGCCGCCGACGACACGCTCGCCGACACTGGCGTGCCCAGCTCGACGCCGCCCGACGCCCGCTCGAGGTCGGCGAGGAACGCCTCCATCGTCGGGTAGCGCTGCTCGCGCTTCTTCGCGAGCGCCTTCATCAGCATCGCCTCGAAGTCGGGCGGGAAGTTGGCCTCGGGGCGGACCTGGCTGGGCGGGATGATCGGGTCGAGCATCTGCATGGCGAGCGTGCGCACCATGCTGTCGGCCTTGTGCGGGACCTTCCCGGTCACCATCTCGTAGAGGATGATGCCGAGGGCGTAGATGTCGACGCGGCCGTCGGTGTCGTTGCGGCCTGCGGCCTGCTCGGGCGCCATGTACTCGGGCGTGCCGAACACCGCGCCGGCGCGGGTCAGGCGCGGGCCGTCCTGCGCGGGGCCGCCCTCGACGGCGGTGACCTTGGCGATGCCGAAGTCGACGATCTTCACGAAGTCGTGGCGACCGTCGCGGTTTAGGACGAAGACGTTCTCGGGCTTGAGGTCGCGGTGGACGATGCCCTTGGCGTGGGCGGCGCCGAGCGCGCGCGCGATCTGCGCGGCGATGGTCATCGCGCGCGGCAGCTTGAACGGCGCGCCGGCCTTGATCGCGCCGGACAGGGTCTGGCCGTCGACGTACTCCATGACGGAGTAGGTCAGGCCGTCGGGCGTGGTCCCGAAGTCGGTGACGTCGACGATGTTGGGGTGGCCGATCCGGGAGGCGGCCTTGGCCTCCTGGACGAAGCGCTTGACGGTCGCGGTGTCGCGCGCGACCTCCTTCTTGAGGACCTTGATCGCGAGCGGGCGCTCGATGATCGCGTGGCGCGCGGCGAAGACCACGCCCATGCCGCCCTCGCCGATCTTGCGCTCGATGAAGTAGCGGCCGTCGAGGGTGGTGCCGACCAGGCGGTCGTACTCCAGGCCGACGTTGGCGGCGTGGTGCTGGGCCATGGCGGCGGCGGCGCCGTCGTCGTGGGCGGACACCGCGCGGATCTGCTGGGCGATCGGCGCGGACACGGCGGACGGCGCTACCTGGAGGCGGGTCCCGTCGAACGGGCAATACCCAGCCTCCTGGTAGAACTGATTACAGCTCGGGCACCAGTACTGCGACACGCGGATCTGGCTCGACGCTACCACGCGGGCGCTTCGGAGGCGCGCTTCGCGCGGCCGTGTGGCTGCCCCGAAAACGACGATGCCCCGACGGTGGGTCGGGGCAGCGCGGTCCGCGAGCGGTCGGCGCGCTACTGGTGGCCGGCGCGGACGTCGAGGTAGAGGTTGGTCTTGAAGTAGGTGAAGACCTCGCCGTCGGCGCCCGCGACGACGATCGACTGGTTGCTGGTGCCGAACGGGACGACGGAGACCGACTTGCCGAAGTGCTGCTCGGCCTCGGGCGAGGAGTCGTGCAGCTCGGCCACCACGTTGAAGGCCGCGCCGTC
The DNA here is from genome assembly GCA_021413675.1 of Deltaproteobacteria bacterium. GTDB lineage: Bacteria > Myxococcota_A > Polyangia > Haliangiales > Haliangiaceae > JAIOQA01. The sequence continues at coordinate 39,626 of JAIOQA010000153.1, forward strand.
GTACGAGTAGATGTAGACCGCGCCGGCGTTGACCTGGCCGTTGACGGTGGTCTTGGGGGCGCCGACGACGAGCTCGGGCTTGCCGTCGCCGTTGATGTCGCCGATGGCGAGCGACTCGCCGAAGGCGCCGGCGCCGGGCGGCGACTGGACCACGAGGTCGGTCACGTCGGGCTGGGTCGCGTTCTGGAACACGAACAGCTGGTTGGTGAGCGGCGAGGTCGCGACCACCCACGGGCCCATGCCCTCGTCGACGATCCCGAGCTGCGCGCCGAGGTCGTGGACGCTGATGCTGGTCTTGGACAGGGTCGCGATCGCCGGCGTGCTGGCGAAGCAGCTGCCGGGCGCGGCGCTGAGCGTGCCGTTGAACTGGGTCGCGGCGCTGGGCTCGAAGATGAAGACGTTCGACGAGCTGGCGCGATCGGTGCCGCCCGCGGCGAGCACGATCTCCGGAATGTTGTCACCGTCGAAGTCGGCCGAGGTGATCGCGTACGAGTCCTCCTCGCCGTGGTTGCAGGCGGTGAACGCGAAGGCGCCGCCGCCCGAGAACGAGGCCCAGTCGGTGACGACGACGGCCTGGTCGGTGCGCGCGGCGATGATGTCGCGCTTGCCGTCGTTGTCGACGTCGGCGAACTCCATGCCGTTGACCCGCTTCGCGGCCTTGAGCACGGGCGGCGCCTCGAACTGCGCGCCGGCGAACGCGCCGCCGACCTCGTACACGATGAACTTGGTGTTCGAGTTGGGGTCGTTGCCGTTGAGCGTGACGACCGAGAAGCCGACCTTGGTCGCCAGCGGGTCGCCGGCGATCGCCGGGTGCTCCTGGAACGCCGCGAAGTCGAAGCTACCGAGCGAGCCGGCGTCGATCTGGGTCTTCACGCCGTTGGTGTCGTAGGTGAGCTTGCCGACCGACGCGTTGTTGCGGCCGAGCACCAGGAAGTTGGCGCCGGCGCCGCGCACGCCCGAGGCGGCGATCTGCTCGCCGAAGAGGTTCGAGGCCACGCCGCTGGGCGCGCCCGCGCGGTCGACCCAGGTCTCGTCGGCGAGATCGTCGAACGCGGCCCACGAGCAACCCGAGGCCGCGGAGGCCGCGGCGACACAGAGGAGGATCTTGCTGAGCGTCCGCATCACCAGTGGACCTCCATCCCGAGGCCCGCGTAGCCCGGGCCAATCTCGGGGCGCAGCGCCACGGCGCGGACGTCGATCGTCGCGGCCGAGGCGGCACCCTTGTCACGGAACGTGTAGTAGACCGCGGTCAGCGCGGTGATACCGGCGAGCGCGAACGCGCCGTCGGCGGCGATCGCGTAGATCTTGCCGCGCTTGAAGCGGGGATCGTTGGCGTCGGGCGGCGGGTTGCCGGCCGCGATCTCGTTGGCGAGATCGGTCTTGTACTTCTTGGCCTGCAGGCCGACGTAGATGCCGCCGCCGAGGAAGCCGGCGGAGATCACGTAGGCCACGACCGCGTCGGCGCGGCCCGGCTTCTTGGCGAGCTCGATCTTGAGCGAGGCCTCGGTCTTGGCCTGGATCTCGAGGCGGCGGACGTACGGCTTGTAGCCGGGGCGGCGCACGGTGATCGTGTGGACGCCCTCCTTGACCGGCTTGCGGCACGGGCCGCGCTCGCACAGCACCTCGTTGTCGACGTAGATGCGGCTGTCCTCGATGCCGGGGCCGCGCAGGTTGAGGTAGCCGACCGGCGAGCCCTTGAGCTGCGCGGTGACCTCGTGGGCCTCGCCCGCGATGATCTCGATGTCCTGCTGGTACTCGTCGTAGCCGTCGGCGCTGATCCAGACGGTGTGCTTGCCGGGCTTGAAGTTGCCCGAATACGGGGTCTTGCCGATCGCGCCGACCGACTTGTCGTCGAGGTAGATGTCGGCGCCCGGGACGTTCGACTTGACCTCGAGCCAGCCGAGGTAGTCCTCCTCGGCGATCACGAACGACAGCACCGCCAGCTTCGAGGGGTCGGCGGCCATCCGCTTCTCACCCTGCTTGTAGCCGCGCTTCTCGACGGTGAAGAGGTGCTCGCCGGTGATCGTGCCCGACCACGGCGTGGTGCCGAGCGGGCCGTTGGCCTTGCCGTCCATGTAGATGAGCGCGCCCTGCGGCGACGACTCGATCACGATCAGGCCGCGCACGCCGACGTCGCCGAGCGACTGCACGGCGGCCGACGGCGCGGTCGGCGCGGTGCCGGCGCCGGTGGCGGGCGTCGGGTTGGCGCGCAGGCGCTTGGCCTCTTCCTCGAGGACGGCGATGGCCTTCTCGACCTTCTCCTTGTCCTGCGCCTTGGGATCGTCGACGAGGTACTGCTTGTAGTAGATGACCGCGTTGTCGTACGCGCCCGGGTCGGCCTTGGTCTTGCCCTTGCGGTGGTACGACGCCGCGATGTTGTAGAGGAACTGCGCGAACGGCCGGGCCGCGTACGCGTCCTTGAACTTCTGCGCGGCCTTGTCGAAATCGCCCTGGAGGAAGGCGACCTGGCCCTCGTCGAAGGCCGACTGCGCGGCGGTCAGCGCGGCGTTGCCGGGCCCGGCCGCAGGCGGCGTGGCCGGCGGCGTCGCGGGCGGCGTGGCCGGTGGCGTCGCAGGCGCGCCTGCCGCAGGGGCAGCACCGCCAGCGGGCGGGGTCGTGCCCGCGGGTTGCGCCTGCGCCGAGCTTCGTCCGATCACGATGCCGGCGATCAAAATCACTGCAAATAGGCGTAGTTTCATAGGCAAGTCCCGGGGCGCGAGCATAACCCGAACGGGTGGGCAAGGCCAGCTAGACCCTCCCACCCGGTTGGCAAGATCACGAACCTTTTGGCCCGGTGACCACGACCACGTTGTCACCGACCGGCGCGCGGGTGGTGCGGGTGGTGTTGGCCGGCACGTCCGGGTCGGCGTACCCCAGGACGATGCCGAAGACGATCTGATCGGTCTCGGCGATCGGCAGCTGCTGGCGGAGGACCTTGGGGTACGCGGCGACCGAGGCCATCGGGCAGGCGTCGATGCCCATGGCGGTGGCCTGGGTCAGGAGCATGCCCAGCCATACGCCCAGATCGACCAGCGCGTAGGGGCCGAGGCGCTTGTCGACGGACACGATCGCCACGTGGGGCGCGTCGAACAGCGCGTAGTTGCGCAGCCACGCGTCGTAGCGGCCCATCTTGTCGTCGCGGGCGATGCCCATCGCGGTGTACAGTGCGCCGCCGCAGGCCCGGCGGTGCTCGAGGTACGGCTGCGGGTAGTCGATCGGGAAGGCGAGGTCGGGCCCGGGGAAGCCGCCCCTGGCCGCGGCGACCAGCGCGGCCGACAGCTCCTGCGTGTACGGCGGCGCGGTCACGACCACGCGCCACGGCTGGATGTTGCACCACGACGGCGCGCGCTGGGCCGCGGTGAACAGCGCGGTCAGGTCGTCGGGGGCGATCGGATCGGGGCGGAAGCCGCGGACGCTGCGCCGCGACTCGAGGAGCGCCGCCAGCTCGCGTGGGTCAATCGTCATCTGGCCGCTCCCGCGGTGCGGAGCTCGCGGAACCGGTAGATGCCGGTGGTGTGGCCGTCGGAGAAGTGGATCGCGACGCCGTAGTTGCCGACGAGGCTCATGTCGGTGACGGTCAGGTCCATCGGAACCGACGCGGGATCGAGCAGCCGCTCGCCGGTGGTCTCCGACTGGCAATAGGCGCAGGTGCAGCGCAGGCGCAGATCGCGCGCGGACCAGGTGTGCTCGACGCCTTCGTCCCAGACGAACAAGACTTCGGGCTTGTTGAGACCGACGATCTCGAGGGGCATGGGCATGGCGCGGCGTTGTAGCACGCGCGTCGGCGGACGCGCGGCGCGACGGATCGTGTAGGGTGCGCCCATATGAAGCGGTCCCGTCCCACCGGCGCGGTGCGCCAGAAGCCCTCGCGCACCGAGCGGCGGAACAAGCTCAAGACCGCGCTGCAGGCGACCGGGCTCGATCGCAAGGGCGTGAAGCTCGAGGAGCCGATGCCGGCGGCGCCCGCGCCGCGGCAGTGGAAGGACCGCGCGACCGCCAAGGCGGTGGCGCGCGAGACCGGACCGAAGCGGCCTCGCACGAACCCGCGGACCAGCACCGGGCAGCCGCGTTCGGCCACCCGCGCGGGCCAGGTCGATCCGACGGCGACCCGCGCCGACCGCTCGGCGGACGCTCGCCCGCTGCGGTCAGGCGATCCGCGGCCGCTGCCGCGCGCCGAGCGGCCGCGGGTGAACGATCCGCGGACCCGCGATCGCGCGAGTGATCCGCGCTCACCGCGGTCGCCCGACGCGCGCGCGATGCGCCCGAACGACGCGCGCTCGCCCCGCCCCAACGACACCCGCGGCGGCGACCCGCGCCGCTCCAACGACGCGCGCACGCCGCGCGCCGAT
>JAIOQA010000154.1 GCA_021413675.1 Deltaproteobacteria bacterium
GCGCAGCGCGGTGAGCGAGATGCGCGCCCCGCTCCGCTCGATCGCCGCGGCGAGGTGCGCGTCGCGGAGCTGGCCCGCGCGATACGCGTCACGGTACCAGGCGCGGGGCATCAGGAGCTGCGCGCCGCTGACCGACGCGAGCGAGGCGGCGACCTCGGGCAGCGGGCGGTCGATCTGCGGCCAGAACGGATTCACGGCGATGAAGCGATCGAGCGGCCAGGTCGGCGCGATCCGCGCGCACGCCCGGGCGATCGCGTCGGCGAGATCCGGGGCCGGGCTGGTGCGGTTCGCGGGCGATGGGACGGTCATGGTCAGGCCTCCCCGTGAGCTTCGAGGGTGATGACGCGCGGCGCCTCGGATCGCGGCAGGCGAGGCGGCCAGACGCGGAAGGTCAGGCGGGTGAAGAGCTCGTCCAGATACAGCCCGGCGAAGAGCCAGGGGTAGAGGGTCTGCGCGAGGCGCCCGTCGGGACGACGCGCGAGGGTGCTCTGGACCGCGAAGAGCGCGAGGAAGCCGGCGCCGACCAGCGCCCAGCCGAGCGTGTGCCACGCGCCCGAGGGCGCCGGCGGCACGAGCCGCGCGGCGACCGCGTGCCAGCCGATGTACAGCAGCGCGACGCCGACGACGCGCATCGCGAGCGCGCGGGCGCCGCCGGCGCCGGTGCTGGCGATCAGCGGGACCATCGCGAGGGCGACGAGGATCGCGAGCACGAGGGGCTCGAGGCCGCCGGCCCCAGCGAGCTCATCCGCGATGGCGAGGCCGAGCGCCGCGCCCCCGAGGGCGATCGCCGCGCTCGCGCCGAGGCGCCGCCACGAGGGTCGCGGCGCTCGCGCTCGCAGCGCGTGCAAACGCCACCGATCCACGGCGGACCCGGACTCGAGGAACGCGTGGGCCTTGTAGAGCGAGTGCGCGACGAGGTGGAGCAGCGCGAGGTGCCAGGCGCCGAGCCCGCACTGCACGAGCATCAGGCCCATCTGCGCGCACGTCGACCAGGCGAGCGCGACCTTGACGCTGATCCGGGTCGTCATGACGAGCGCGGCGATCAGCGCCGAGGTGAGCCCGAGCCCGACGAGGAGCAGCTGCGCCGGCGCGGCGTGCGCCATCAGCGGTGCCAGCCGGATCATCACGAAGCCGCCGATGTTGACGATGCCCGCGTGGAGGAGCGCGGACACCGGCGTCGGCGCCTCCATCACCTGGATCAGCCAGCCGTGGAACGGCAGCTGCGCCGACTTGAGGGCGACCGCGAGCACGACCAGCACCGCGGCGAGCTGCATCGACGGCGTGAGCGCCGGGGTCGCGTTCGCCCAGGCCGCGATCCGGTCGAGCTCCAGGCTACCGACGTTCGTCTGGATGAGCGCGAGGCACGTCCACAGGCACGCGTCGGCGAACCGGCTGACGAGGAACTTCTTGTGGGCCGCGATCAGCGCCGCGGGGCGGTCGGCGTAGAACGTCAGGAGCTGGTGGAGCGCGAGGCTGGTCGCGGTCCACGCGATCGCGATGATCAGCAAGTTGTTCGCGATCACGAGGGACGTGACCGCGGCCAGCGTCAGGAGGAGCCAGCGGAGATAGCGCGCCAGCCCGGGATCGCCGTCGAGGTAGGTGCGCGAGTACCGGATGATCACGAGCCCGATGCCCGCGACCAGGAGCAGCATCGCGCAGGTGACGGCGTCGACGCGCACGCCCAACCTGGGCGCGGCGCCCGGCGCGAGCGCGGTGCCGACGGTGACGAGCAGCGCCAGCCCGAGGGCCACGGCGCCGACGCGGGCGGCGCGGGTCGCCGACCGCGGGGACGGCGGGGCGAGCGCGGCGACGACGAGGATCGCGGGGACGGCGAGCGCCAGGCCAGGCACCACGAGCGGCCACTGCTCGAGTGGGTTCATGCCGGTACGTGTACGCGATCGACGTAGTTCTTCAAAAACACATTCTTTGGCTGATAATGTTCGCGATAAGCGAATGATCGTCTCGGTCGAGCAGGTCAACTTCCACCACCTCCGCTACTTCTGGGCGGTCGCCCGGGACGGCAACCTGACCCGCACCGCGGCGCGGCTGCGGGTCGCGCAGTCGGCGCTGTCGGCGCAGATCCGCCTGCTCGAGGATCAGCTGGGCGAGGCGCTGTTCGCCCGCGAAGGGCGCCGGCTGGCGCTCACCGAGGCCGGGACGATCGCGCTCGCGTACGCGGACGAGATCTTCACCGCGGGCGGCGAGCTGGTCGCGACCCTCGCGCGGGGGCGGCGCCGCGAGCAGGTGCTGCGCGTCGGCGCGGTCGCGACGCTCTCGCGCAACTTCCAGGAGTCGTTCATCACACCGCTGCTCGCGGAGCCCGACGTGCGCCTGTGCCTCGAGGCCGGCGCGCTCGATGACCTGCTGGTCCGGCTACAGGCCCACGCGCTCGACGTGGTGCTCGCGAACCGGCCGCCCGTGCGCGAGCCGGAGCGCCGGCTGCGCTGTCGCCGCATCGCGCACCAGCCGGTCAGCATCGTCGGTGCGCGCCGGCGCAAGGCGTTCCGCTTTCCCGCGAGCCTGGCCAACGAGCCGATGATCGTCCCGGGCCCCGAGAGCGACATCCGCTCGGCGTTCGACGCGCTGTGCGAGCAGCGCGGCGTGCGCGTGCGGGTCCTCGCCGAGGTCGACGACATGGCCACGATGCGCCTCCTGGCGCGCGACGCGCACGCGCTGACGCTGGTGCCCTCGGTCGTGGTGCGTGACGAGCTCCGGAGCGGCGTGCTGCACGAGCACTGCGTCGTGCCCGAGCTGTTCGAGAGCTTCTACGCCATCACGATCGCGCGGACGTTCCCGCACCCGCTCCTGCGGTCGCTGCTCGTGCGCGACGAGGACGAGCTCCTCGCGATGGCGCCGCGCGGTCGCGCGCGCGCGGTCAGTCGTCGGAGGTGACGCCGACCAGCAGCTGCGAGCCGACCGCCTGCAGGTGCAGCGTCCACGAGCCGCCGACGTTGTCGGAGCCGAGCGTCTCGCGCGCGACCTCGCGGCCGTCGACCAGCACGATCTGCTCGCCGTCGCCGACCTCGCGGTAGTCGGACATCGCCGCGGGCGCGACCGCCGCGAAGTCGGCGGTCCCGAACTGCACGCGGTGCACGGCGCCGGTCTCGTTGGCGACCGAGACCATCTTCGGCGGCCCGTCGTCGGAGTCGGCGCAGGCGCCGAGCGAGGCGAGCGAGGTCACGAACAGGAACGGCAAGAGGCGGAAGGTCGAGGAGAGGCGCATGGCGATCGCTTGAGCACGCGGCGGGCCAGCGCGCGTGCGCCGCGGGATCGCGGCTCTGGCGCGCGCGGAGGGCGAGGCATCAACGCGCGGTCACACCACAGCGCGCGGCGCGGCGTGCACAGCGGCGCGCGCTGCCGGGGCTTGCCACGTGCTGTGGGGGCGGAGACACCAGGCGTGCCGGCGGGCTAGGAGTCAGCCGCGCGATCGCGAGGACGCCTTCGCCTTCGTCTTCGTCTTCGCCTTCGTCATCGTCTTCGCGACGTGGGGCGTTGCCTTCGCTGGCTTCGCGGGCCTCGCGCGCTTCGCCGGTGGCGGCACGATCGTCGTCGGCGCCTTCTTCCGCGGCGCGCGCGGATCCTTCGGCGGCAGCGTCGCGACGAAGCCGGTGGTCCGCGCGATCCAGCGCTTCACCTGGGCGACCGTCGCGCAGCCGCGCGGCAGCACCGCCGCGAAGCCGCGCATCGTGCGGCCGCCCATCACCATCGGCACGACGTCGGGCTCGGCGAGGGCGGCGTCGTGGGTGTCGCGGCCCACGCGCACCATCATGCCGCCGCTCGCGATGCCGGCGAAGCCCGGCGTCAGCGTGCCGACGAACATGTGGCCGTCGAGCAGGAACGCGATGCCGCCGAACATGACGCGCTCCTCGACGCCCGCGCGTCCACCGAGCGCGGCGCGGATCCGTGCGGCCAGCTCGTCCTTGTAGGCCATCGTCAGCTCGCGAGCATCGCGCGCGCCGCCTCGGCGAGCGCGTCGTCGACCTCGATCGCGTTCGAGGCGTGGGCGATCGTGTTGCACGTGACGATCCGCGCCGCGCCCGCGGCCAGCAGATCGGCGTGGGCGCCATCCGCGAACACGCCGTGGATGCCGACGCACACCGGCGCGGCCGCACCCGCGGCGCGCACCGCGACGACCGTCTCGATCATCGTGCGCGCGGTCGAGATGATGTCGTCGACCAAGACCGGCGTGCGATCGCGATGCGCATCGAGCTGCGGCGCGGTGACCGAGACGTCGCGGTCGCCGCGGCGGGTCTTCTCGAGCACGACGCACGGCGCGTCGCAGTCGCGCGCCACCGCGAGGGCCCACTGCTCGCTCTCGGCATCCGGCCCGACGATCACCGGCCGCGGCACCTCGCGCCGGATCCACGCCGCGATCGCCGGCGCCGCCCGCGCGACCTTCGTCGGGATGCGGTAGATCTGATCGAGCGAGGCCAGGCGGTGCAGGTGCGGATCGACGGTGGCGAGCCAGTCGACCGTGCGCGACATGAGCGCCGCGAAGTAGGTCGCGGTGACGCCCTCGCCGGGGTGGAAGCGCGCGTCCTGGCGCATGAACGACAGGTACGGCGCGACCAGGCCGACGCGCTTCGCGCCGAGATCGCGCGCGGTGGCGGCCAGGAACAGGAGCGGCAGCAGCTTGTCGCCGGGCTGATCGAGACCGCCGACCAGCACGACCTCGCGATCGACGACCGGCGAGTCGATGCGGACGTAGACCTCGCCGTCGGGGAACTGCCGCACCAGCACGTCGGCCCGCTCGCCGCCGAGCCGCTCGACCAGCCGCTGCGCGTGGCGCTCGCCGCCGGGAATCGCGATCACGACGGGCGGTGCCAGCACGCCTCGATTCTATCAGCTCGGCGTGGCGCTGGGATCGCGCGCGACGGCCGCGAGGTGGTCGAGCGCGCGGCGGCTCGCGTCAACCTGCATCGCGCGCACGATCGGCGCGAACAGCCTCGCGAGCCGCGTGCCCGGCCGACTCCAGCTGCGCAGCGCCACCCGGACGCGGCCGGTCGCCAGGTGCTTCTCGACGGAGAAGGTCTCCTCCCCGAGCTCGGGATGCCCGACCAGGGTGCGATACGTGAACCCGGCGCGCGCCCAGTCGCCGTCGACCCGGTCGAACACGTCGGTCACGCGCGCCGCGAAGAACAGCCGCACGATCCGGAACCGCACGAAGTGCACCCCGACCGCGTCACCGACCGCCACCGGCTCCCGATCGAGCACGCCGGCGACGAGCGACGGTGGGAAGATCGAATACCGGAGGATCGACGTCTGCACGGTCCGGAACACCGGCCCTGGCCCCCCCGGTGGCTCGGTGCCGACGTCGCGCTCGTACACGTCCTCGTGCTCGCGCCCGGTGCGGGTCACGTCGACGAACGGACGGTCGCGCCAGCGGTCGAGCCGCGGTCTCCGGACGACGAGGATGTCCACGCGCGAGCGGCTACAGCGCCTTCAGGTGCGTGAGCCGCAGCAGCTTCGGGATGACCTTGCCGCTGGTCACGATCTCCATGTGGCCGTACTGCGAGCGAATGTAGAGCAGCCGCGAGCGGCGCTCGCGCTTGGTGAAGGCGCCCGACGGCATCTTGTCGCGCACCGACGCGAACGGGTACTTCTTGGCGAAGCCCTGCGACGCCACCGCGGTGTCCGAGCCGACGACGATCAGCTTGTGCTCGTCGGCGCGCTTGCCGGTCGCGATGTACTCGTCGAAGGCCTTCTCACCGCCGTAGAGCGCGTCGAGCAGGATGATCTGCTCGATCAGGCGGTGATCGGTCCACTGCATGACGGTGCGGAACGCGCCCGAGTGCCCCATGACGATCGTCGGGCCGTCGGGGATGCGGATGTTGGCCTGGGCCAGCGCCTTGCGCAGGTCGGTCAGCGCGGGCCACTTCACCGACTCGTCGTTGTTGCTGGGTGCGTCGGGCACCACGAACAGCGCGTTCGGGTTGCTCTGGCGGACCGGCTTCGCGAGCTTGTGGTCGCGCCAGGCGCCGTCGGCGTCGGTCCAGTAGCCGTGGACGTAGACCACCGTGCCGGCGGTCGCGCGATCGTAGCCGGCGGGGATCCACACGTGGACCGCGCCCTCGGCGGTCTTGATCCGCCAGTGGGTGCCGCCCTCGACCTTGTCCTCGGTCTTCTCGAGGCGGTGCGAGGCGTGCTCCTCGGAGGCCTTGCGCTTGGCCGCGGCGGGCCCACCGACGAAGCCGACGAGCGCGAGCGGTGCGAGCCAGCGACGATTCATGGCGCTCCGGGCGTGGTCAGCATGAGGTGGACGTGGCCCGCCGAGTCGGGGTAGCCGAACCGGAACGGCAGCTTGCGCTTCGGCTGCGACTTCCACAGCTTGCGGAACGCGTCGTTGTCGTTCTCCGAGGCGCCGAGGTAGCTGCCATCGAACGAGCCGTAGGTGGTCTGGACCAGCCCGGCCTTCTTCGCGAACCGCGGCGGGATGCCGGTCGAATCGGACGCCATGAACACCAGATGCGCGATCAGGTAGTCCCGGATGACCTTGAAGTCGGAGAGCCACAGCAGATAGCTGGCGGCCTTCGTGATCACCGCCACCTTGCCCTTGGCCTCGAGGTGCGCGAGCAGCGGCGAGCCCTTGAGCTTGTCGTCGGCGAGGTTGGCCGAGAAGTGGCGATGGACGATGAGCGGCGCCGACGCCACGCCCTTCTTGCGGAAGGTGAGCTCCATGTTGTCGTAGGCGCGCGAGTAGTCGGTGTCGACCCAGCTGCCCTTGATCTTCTTGGCCTTCTCGTCGGCGAGCGCGGTGATGTCGGCGTCGGTCAGGTAGATGACCGCGCCGTCGGGGCCGAGCTTGAAGTAGCGCAAGGACACCGGCTCGTAGCCGGTCGCGACCAGGCCGGTCATGAAGTACGCGAGCTGGCCGGGGATCGGGCCGCGCTCGAGCTTCATCATGTTGGTCGAGGCCGAGTCGTTGTTGACCAGGAGCCCGCGGATCGAGTCGCGGAACAGCCGCAGCGACGACTTCAGGTGGCGCGCGTCGAGGCCGGCCAGCCGGGTCGGATCGCCCGGGTGCTCGAGCGACATCGTCGTGATCTCGCGCGCATCCGGGTAGACCGTGAGCGCCGAGACCAGGTCGCCGCCGCCGAACGGGTACACCACCGTGGTCGGCAGGCCCTTCGGCCGGACCTCGCCGAAAAACGCCGACGCCGGGGTCAGGTACTTGGTCTCGAACTTCGTCAGCCGCTCGCGCATCTCCTTGCAGTGCGCGTCGACGATCTTCGCGTCGAAGCCGGGCGGCACCGGGCCGTCATCGGCGCAGGCCACCACCCGGTAGAACAGGCGGGCGTCGCTCGCGAAGTCCCGGCCCGCGGCGGCATCGGCGCGGGCGACGCGCGGCGCAGCGGCCGCGAGCGCGGCGAGGACGACCAACCGGCGAAACATGCTCATTACTAGATCGAGACGCGCGGACCGGGGCAACTTATTCGACGCCGCGGTGGCTTTCCTGCTCACCCCGCGGGCGCCGGGTTCAACCAGTCCCCGCCGACCAGGCGGTGGGGGTCGAGCTCGGCCTTCAGGGCGCGGAGCCGTTGCCCGGCCGCCCCGAGCTGATGATCGATCAGCGCCGGGTCGCCGAGATCGATCGACATGAAGTACAGATGCGCGCCGTCCCGGACCGCGGCTGCGCCCAGCTCGCGCAGGACCGGGAGCATGGCCGCTGCCTCGCCGGGCGCCACCGACGGCCGCAGCGCGACCATCAACGCGAAGTCGCCGGGCGGGAGCGGCGCCAGCGGCAGCTTGCCGAGGTTGCGGACCAGCATCATCGCCGAGCCCAGCGGAAGCGCGCGGGTGATGCCGTGCCGGGCGACCTGCTGCGCGATCGTGCGCCACCGCTCGAGCCCGTGAGGCAGCGGGAACGTGAGCTCCAGCGCGGGCGTCGACAGCGCGGTGTCGGTCGGGGCGTCGGCGCGCGCGTCGACGAGATCGAGGAGCCGGGGCGCGCTGATCCAGGCCGGCCGGATCAGCGCCAGGCCGGGATCGGGACCGGTCACCCGATCGGCGAGGTTCCCGAGGTAGCCCTCGACGGTGGTCGAGAAGCCGTTGGGGTGCCAGCACACGCGGACCTGCAGGTAGTCGTAGAGCCGGTATGCCGCGATCGCCCCGGCGTCGCGCACGTAGTCATCGACCGAGCTCCACCGCACCTGCCGGCCCACCAGGACCATCGGGCGCCGCATCGTGCGGAGGGTGACCGCGGCGATGATGCCGAGCTGACCGCGCCCGGCGAGCACGAAGCCGAACAGCTCGTCGCGCGGCGTGAGGCGATGGACCTCGCCATCGGGGGTGACCACGGTCAGCGCGATCACGCCGTCGATCTGCAGGCCGTGGAGGTGCGAGGCGTCGCCAAAGCCGCCGACCGCGAGCGTGCCGCCGACCGTGGTGCGCAGGTTGTTGGTCAGGACCAGCGGCCGGCGCCCCTGCGGCGCGAGCTGCAGCACCGCGTCGCGCCAGAGCGCGCCACCCTCGAGCTCGAGCTCCTCGGCCTCGGGGCGATCGGCGAGGATGCGCGACATCGCGGTGAGATCGATGACCGCGCCCACGCCGAGCGGCTGGCCACCCGACGAGTGGGCGGTTCCGCGAACGACGTAAGCGACCCTCGCGTCGGCCAGGAAGCGCACGCACGCGATCAGCTGGGCGAGGTCGCGCGGGCCGAGCACGAACGCCGGGATCCGTTCCTCGAGCTTGCCGAAGTCGACGCACGGATTCGTCTCGCTGTCGAACCGCTCGGGGGCCTCCGCGAGCAGCGCCGCGCGATCGCGTCGCTCGGGCGCCACGACGAATCCGTCGGGCCAGCGCACCGCCACGCCGTGCGTTGCGGCCCAGGTCTCGACCTCGCGGCGCCCCGGGATCATGGGCGCCTCCCCGCGTAGACGGTCGCCTCGGGGGCGCTCGCCAGCGTGAAGGTCCGGATGTCGGTCAGGCCCGCGTCGGTCATCCACGTGCGGATCGTCGCGGCGTCGTAGAGGTCGCCTTCGGCGGTGAAGATCGCCGCGCCCAGCGCGAAGAGGCAGGCGCGGAGCGCCTCGGCACCGCCGCGCGTCGGCTCCTTGATCCAGAGCTCGCCACCGGCCCGGAGCGTGTGCGCGACTCGCGCGACGAGCGTCGCGCCGGTGCGCGGACCATGCTCGTGCAACACGTTGTTGAGCAGCGCCACGTCCGCGAACGGCGCCGGCGCATACGCGACGAGATCGGCAGACACGGTCTCGAGCCGCGCGGCGTGGCGCGCGAGTCGCTGGCGCGCCATCGCGACCCGATCGGTGCGATCGACCAGCACGGCGCGGATCTCGGACGTCTCGGCGAGGAGGACCGCGAGGACGTCGCCCCACCCACCGCCGGCGTCGAGGCATGTGCCGGTGGTCGGCAAGGTCGTCGCGAGGCGCGCGCCGAGCTCACGCGCCGGCGCGCCCGTCGCGTCGCTCAGCAGGCCAGCGACCGAGAGCGCGGCGCTCTCGACCCGCAGCGACAGGCCATCTTGGTTCGGGTCGAACGGACGGTCTCGCTGGATGATCTGCGCGAGCAGCGCCGCGCCCGGCGCGCCGCGATCACCCGTGGGCCACCGATCGGCGGCGCGGACGCGCGCGTCCGCGTCCGCGAGCAACAGCCCTTCGAGCAGCAACCCATCGACCAGGCGCTGCAACCGTCGCGGCCCCCAGCTCTGGGCGCGGGCGACCGCGTCGACGTGCTGTGGCGCGGCGAAGTGCGCGGACAGCGCGAGTGCCTCGCCAGCGCCGCGGATGGCCGCACGCAACCGGTTCATCGCGCCAGACCGAGAAACACCCGCAAGGTCGTGGCGGTCTCGTCGATCGCGCACTGCTGGCCCTTGCTCCGCCACTGCCGCACGACCGTGACGCGGCGCCCACCGGACAGGACCAGCGCCATGCCGACCGAGTAGAAGCTACCCGCCTGCGGGTCGACGCCGGTGATCTCGGACAGCGGCCACGCCTGGTCTGCCGAACGCAAGAGGCCGCGCGATCGCCAGCGAAGCTGGCCATCGTCGCGCGATGCGGTGATCGTGCCGCGCGTCCGCCACGCGAGGCAGAGCACGCCGAAGAAGCCGCACATGAAGGCGCTCGCCCAGTAGCCCATGTCGAAGTGGCGGATCGGTGCGGTGACCGCGAGGGAGGCGCCGTCGTGCGCCGCCGTGAACGCCGCGATCACCCGCGCGTTCTGCGCCACCTGCGCGCCGAGCTCGGGATCGTGAAACGACTTGCCCAGCTCGCGCGTACCGGTCGTGAGATCGAGGGCGAGCACGGTGGCGCCGCTCGACGTCGTCGCGACATGCGCGCCCTGGAGCTGGTCGAGCGCGAACTCCTCGCGCGAGCTCGAGATCCGCGAGGCGCTCTCGATCGCACACCGCTTGCTCGTGCGGTCACAGGTCAGCGTCGCCTGGCTGGGGAGCGCGACCGCCACCCCGACCAGCCCCAGCGCGAGGAGGGGGAAGAAGACCGCGAACAACGTGAACAACCCGCCTGACCCGAAGCGCACCGTGAGCGTGCGATCGCCTTGCGTGGTCCTCAGCACAGGCGGTCAGTCCTGCCAGAGGATGAACGAGCCAGCGCTCTGGTTTCGAATGGGCAGCAGTTGCACCGAGTGGACCAGCTGCATGAAGACGCCGCGGTTGGTGACGAGGTTGGCTTCGTCGCTCTCGAGCCGCAGCATGTACAGGTTGCGGCCATCGTCGAGAGCGCAGTTGTGCACCGTGCGCGTCACGCCACCGGGGAGGTGGCCGGTCACGATGGTGATCTGGCCGCGCAGGCCCGACCGGGTCACGACCTGCACCGGCGCCTGCGGCGGCCCGGGCGTGAAGTCCTGCGAGAGGTCTTCGAGCAGCATCCGATCCTGCAGGTGATCGAGCGACACCGCGCTCGGGCGAGCATCGAAGACCATGATGAGGCCGTGGTCCTTCGGGAAGTGCGGGGCCATCCAGGCCACGCCGCGGTGGATCCGCAGCCCGGCCCACCCCTGGGGCACGTCGTAGACGTAGGGGCGTCGCCGGTTGTCGCCGAGCCCTAGCGAGTAGTGCTTGGTGAGCCGCCGCACCACGCCGCGAACGCGCTCGCCCGCGACCGGATCGACCGCCGCGCCGTCGACCGCCGCGAAGAAGTCATCGCCGAAGATGACGCCGACGGTGCGGGTGACGAGGCGGCCGCCGACCGTCACGGAGATCGGGATAAGCGCCGCATACTCGCCTTCGTTGGTCTGGATGCGCTCGACCGGGCCTGCCTTGAAGTCCCGAGCGGACGCCGGCATCGTGCCGCGGAGTTGCGCGATCAGGGTGGCAATCGAGATCAGCGGTGTGTTCCGGGTCCGGACCCGGATCGTGCCGTTGTCTGGACCCTCGGGCGATGCGAGCAGGACGCCATCCGCCAGGATCGTACGCCGCCACCCGCTCAGCGACATGTCGCTCATTGCAATGCCTCGGCGCAGGGAGAGTATGATGCGCTCATGGATCTGATTCTACCACTTCCGGGGGACTGGTCGGTTGAGTCGCGGGACGGTACGCGGATCGCGCACGTCGCCGGCTCCAGCATCACCGTCACGATCGCGCCGCTGATCCCTCGCCCGGACGATCCGCGTCGCTGGGCGCAAGCGGCGGTCGTGGAGGCCTACCCGCGCGGCGCGGCGATCGAGGTCGTCCATTCCGCCGATGCGACCACCGATGACGGCTGGCCGTTGATCGTCATCCAGACGCAAGCGCAGCCGGGCGGCGCCCGTATCCACCTCTTCTATACGTTCCTGGTCTACGCGGGGTCCGTGTTGATCGCGGCACCCGACGGCACGACGCTCGACGCGCATCGCGCCGCGCTCCTCGACCTCGCCGGCAAGGGCCGGCCGGACTTCGAGCGTGGCCCCGTCGCCCTCAGCCAGCTCTGGGCGGGCGTGGAGCTCCTCCCGAGCTCTTCCTCCGGTCCAGGAAGTACTTGATCGCGACGAGGATGCCGCCGGCGACGACGATCACGCCGACGATCCACGCGGTCACGATGTACGCGCCGCGCCGCTGCTCTGGTTTCAGGAACGGATAGATCACGATCGCGAGCACGATGATCGCGCCGAAGTTGATCGCGGCGCGGATGAGATACTGTCGTCGCGTTGCCATGGCCGGACTCTAGCCCGATTCGAGGAAGCGAATGCCGCTGCATGTAATCCAGCTGTTGACCAAGGAGGAGCTCGAGACCGTGCAGCGCACGATCGCGAGCGCGACGTTCGGCGACGGCGCCGTCACGAGCGGCGTCATCGCGCGACAGGCGAAACACAACCAGGAGCTCTCGCCGGAGGGTTCAGAGGGGGGGGCGCTGATCAACCAGATCTTGACCCGCGCCTTCTCGCGACACGCGATCTACCGCGCGTGGGCCCTGCCCCGCGAGAACACCGCCTTCATCGTGAATCGCTACGAAGAGGGCATGTACTACGACGACCACGTCGACAATGGCGTCCACGACTTCGGTGGCGGACGCTGGGTCCGCAGCGACCTCGCGATCACCGTGTTCCTGTCGGATCCGTCGACGTACGACGGCGGGGAGCTCGTGATCGACTCGGATCGCGAGTCCAACATGGTCAAGCTCCGCGTCGGCGAGGCGGTCGTCTATCCGGCGACCTCGATCCACCGCGTCGAGCGGGTGCGCCGGGGCGTGCGGATCGCGGCGGTGTGCTGGGTCGAGAGCTTGATCCGCGACGGCGCCCAGCGCGCGTTGCTCTTCGACCTCGCGACGGTGATCGAGACCACGCTGCGCGAGGAGCCGACCCCCCAGCGCCAGAAGACGCTGACCAGCCTGTCGAAGGTGCGCCACAACCTCCTGCGCATGTGGGTCGATCGGTAGCTCGCGGCTGCCGCCCGACGCGCGGCCCCGCGATCAGCCCGCGGTGGCCCAGGGGCGCGCCGCGACGAAGTCGATCAGGTCGAGGGCTTTCCAGCGATACGCGTCGAAGCTCGCCAGCCACGCGTTGACCCACGCCGGGCTGCTCGGGCACGACGCCACGACCGCATCACGGACGCGGGCGAGCGTCCGCTCGCCGTACCAGCACGCCGTGAGCTGCCCGAGGATGGCCACGTGCTCGTCGGAAGAGAGGCGGGCATCCGCGACGGCCGCGGCGAGCGCCGCGCGCACGTGCACGAGCGGCTCGCTGAGCTCGCGATACGGAGGCTCCGGCGCGTGCAGGAGCGCGACCTCGTCGTCCCGGAAGTCGTCGTCCTGGCAGTAGCGCTCGAAGACCCGCCCGAAGCCGCGCATCCCCAGGGGGTGCATCTCGCGCGCGCGGATCGCGCCCATCGACGACAGGCCCCAGATCTGCCAGCCCGATCGGATCGCATCGCGCAGCTCCGCGTGCCCCACCGCGAGGGACTCGTGGAACAGTCCGTCGACGAGGATCGCGCACCCGGCGGGGTGGCGCGCCGCCATCGCCGCGATGGTTCCACGCTCGGCGGGTGGCTCGAGGATGTAGGGCTCGAGATCGAGTGGCGCGATGGCGCGCGCGCGCGACAGCGTCGGGCCCGCGAACAGGAACGGTCGGACGTGGAGGCTGGGCATGGCGAGCGGCTCTACTCGCCATGGTAACCGTGCCAGCGCGCGAAGGGCAGGGACGCGACGTGCGCGCCCGCTCCTTGCCAAGCGCGGCGGGGCTGGGGAACATCACCGAGATGGCGATCCGCACCAGCTCCAGCGTTCGTGACGTCGCGCTCGAGGTGACGTGGGCGCGGGCTCGCGCGCTCGCGCCGACGCTCGGGATCACGCGGATCACCGAGACGACGTGGCTCGATCGCGCCGGTGTCCCGGTGGCGGTCGCGATCCGCCCAGACGCCGCGCCCGGCAGTCTGTGTGTCACGGCCGGCAAGGGCATGACCGTGATGGAGGCGATGGTCGGCGCCACGATGGAAGCGATCGAATACGCCTGGGCCGAGCACAACCGGGCGTCGTTGCGAGTGCATCGCCAGCCGGCATCGGCGGTGCTCGATGGCGCGACGCGACCGCACGCGCTGCTCGACCTGTGTCCGATCTGGGGCCAACCGATCGCGTTCGAGGCCGTGCTCGATTGTGTCGAGATGCACGACATCGTCACGGAAACGCCGATGCTGGTCCCCGCAGAGCTGGTGTTTCACCCGTTCAAGCAGAATTCGGGACTCAGCTACTTCGGCACCAGCACCAACGGCTTGTGTTCGGGGAACACGGTGGAAGAAGCCACCGTGCACGGTCTGTGCGAGGTGGTCGAACGCGACGTCCTGTCGTTTCACCGCGTGCGTGGGCGCTCGCTGCTGGTCGACCCTGCCACGCTGCCGCCAGCGCTCGCCGCCCTCGCCGCGCGGCTCGCCGACACCGGCTTCGACCTGACGCTGCGCGCGCTGCCGAACCCGTTCCAGTTGCCATGCTACCTGGCGTTCTCGTCGGATCGCGAGCAACGCAGGATGACGCTCCCGGGGTCCGGCTGCCATCCCTCGCGCGAGATCGCCGCCACGCGCGCGATCTGCGAGACGCTCCAGGCGCGGCTCAGCTTGATCCACGGCGGCCGTGACGACCTCGCGGGCTGGGCGCATCACGACGGGAAATCCCGCGATCAGGTCGAACGCGAGTATCACGAATTCCTGGCGGGGTTCGGGGCCGCGCCCGGTGCGGTCGCGTTCGACCAGACGTTCGTCGACGGGGCGGCGCTCGACACGGTCGGGGCGCTCCGGGCCGACATCCTGTCGCGGCTCACGGGCCAAGGGTTCGGGCGCGTGTTGCGCACGGTCTACACGCCGCGTGACTATCCGGTCCAGGTCGTGCGCGTCCTGGTGCCCGGGCTCGAGTTCTACAGTCGCGAGACTCGTCGCCGGGGGCCGCGGCTCGCGGCCTTCATTCGATCGATGCCCCCGCCCCCGCAGCGGGGATGAGCGCGGGGGCTCGGCTCAGAGCCTGTGAAGCTTTCGCTTCCAGGCTCTCTCTCGATCGATCGGCCCCGTCGAGGACGACGGTCCCGATCTCATCCGGACCCTGAGCCGGCGACTTCGTCGCCTCACGTGCGGGTCGCGACCACGAGCCACGAGCTGACGCGATTGGTGACCATGCTCGCGTTGGGCCACACCTCGTGGTCGAGCCACGCCTCGCGGCGGATCTGGAATCCGTTCTCCGCCAGGTGGTGCCGGCTCTCCTCGACGGTCCACATCTCGGCCGGCTCGTAGCGGGCGTAGCCGAGCGGCCCGAAGTGCATCAGTGTCCCGCCGCGCGGCAACAGCGCGTGCGCGACGCGGAGCAGCTGGGGAAATCCGACGATGTCCGTGAAGAACGACGAGAGCAGCAGGTCCGCGTGCTGTCGGAGGATCGGCGGACGCAACGCGTCGGCGACGCACGTGATCACGTTGGGCGCGGCGGGGCGGTGCAGCGTGATCTCCGGGCAGAGGTCCGCGATCGCGCGGGCGTTGGACTCGAGGGGATCACACGCGACGAGATCGCTCGACGCGAGCAGCGCGTTGGTCGCGCCGAACGCGACCTCGAGATCGATCGCGACCACCTCCGCGCAGCGCTCGCGAAGCTCCCACCCGATCCGCCCGGCACCCGCGCCGAGGCACACGGCGCGCGTCTTTGGACCGAGGTCGCCACACCCGTCGCGGATGATCGTGGCGACCTGCGCCAGCATCTGCTCGCTGCGCGCCCGCCATCCCCAGTCCGTGACCAGGTGACGAACGATCGCGTTGAGGTTGAGGCCACCCGCGTGGCGGGGCCCGCCGTCGAGGTCGCCGGCAGGGTCCGCCGGCCCCGGGCCCAGCGCCTCGCTGATCAGCGCCAGCCAGGCTTCCAGCAGCACCAGATTGCGCTGCAATCCGGTGCTGATCCGCGACAACGCCTCCGGGTCGCGTGCGCGCTGCGTACGCAGCTCGTCGAATCCGACCAGCGCACTCCGCATCATCGACGCGTGACGACCGTAACGCGCGCGAGACGCACGAAGATGTACCTGCGGGTCGACGACCAGCACCGGCACGACCCCAGCCAGGACCGGGAACTGCGCGCCGCATGCGCAGCGTATGGACCGCCCACTCGTTGCAGCGAGAATGTCACCGCAACGGGGGCAGGCGAGCATCCGCCGGGACTACCAGCTCGTGACGGTGTCCCACGCGGACGACGCAGCGCCGCCGATGGCCGCGCCGGCGTCAGCGACACCGTGCTCGATACCACCGACCACGGAACCAGCCGAGAAGCTGTAGTCGTCGCCGAGGACCGCACCCGACAGGGCGCCGAGTCCGTTGAGGGCCAGTTCGCCTGCGCCGAGGTAGAGCGCGGCGGGCGGGCAGAACGAGGCGGCGGCACCAGCGCCACCGAGCGTCGCTTCACCCATCTCGGTGTAGAACTCGTTGTTGGCGTACGAACCCTGGGCCTGGTCCGTGTGCTGCATCATCTCGTAGCCGTGGTAGGCCGCCTGCCCGCCACCGATCGCGGCTCCGAGGAACGGCAGCGCCTTGCCTACGGTCGCGCCAACGCCGCTGTGCATCAGCGGCTCTGCGAAGTGCTCCGCAACGTGCGCTGCCGGCAAGATGTACTTCTCGAGGAAGCCTCCGGCGCCTCCACCTTCATGTTCAGCCATGGGTCGTCTCCCGCTCTGTGGGTGAAAAGAGAAACTGCTGCACGTACTACGGGGCCCCCCCCCGTGACCTTCCCGTACGATATTGGAATTGCCGCAGGGGATCCAGTGGTGCGGGAACGTGTTGTAGTTCAGGCGGTTGCCCATGGAAGATGACGACCCACTCCCGCGCCTCGCGGCGCTCATCCACGAGATCGCGGCTGATCTGGGCGCGTTGCCGCCTGGCCTGCGCGATCCCGTGCGCAAGGATCTCCGGCAGTTCCTCCAGCGCGCGGCGGCGATGGCCGGCGCGGTGCGTGCTCTGCACGGGAGCCAGGTCGCGGGGCAGCTCGAGCGGCTCACGCAGGATCTCACGCAGGATCTGCGGATCGCGATCACCGGCACGGCGCCGCCCCCGTGGATCACGGTCGGCTTCCCCCCTGCCACGGTCGTCGCCAACCTCGGGCGCGGCCTGCCGTTCCAGAACGGCGCGGCGCGCTACGTCTACTTCGCGCTCGCGCTCGAGCACTTCTTCTATCCGGGGCAGGCGCAGTTCCTGGTCCGCGAGATCCGCCGCGTGCTCGCGGACGACGGCGCGGTGCGAATCGTGGTGCCGGACATCGGCGCGTATGCCCGGGCGTATGCCCGCGACGACCGCACGTTCTTCGAAGGCCATCGCCGTTACTGGGACTGGGCAGAGAAGGTGCGTACTCCGATGGAGTTTCTGCAGGTGATGTCCGGCGCCGGCGGCGGTCGCGGGCACAGCGACTTCTTCGGCCACAAGAACGGCTACGACTTCGAGACGCTGGAGATGCTGCTCCACGACAACGGCTTCCGCACGGTCGAGCGGGTCGCGTATCGCGAGGGCGCGATCGCCGAGCTCATCCTGGACGAGTACAGCCACGACGCCGGCTTCGCGTGCGGGGACGAGTCGTACAGCCTGTTTGTGGAGGCGCGTCCGTGAGTCGGTGTATCGTCGGGCAGTGCACGCCGACGAGATCGTGGCCCGCGCGAGAGATCGAAGCATGTGGCGCCGGATGTCGCCGTGGATGACGGTCGAGGGTGATGCGGAGGCGCTGGAGCCGTTTCCGCTCCCGGGCTCGCTCCGCCATCGCATGGTGCACGATGGCTACGCGCAGCTCGCCGATGTCGTGCCGGCGGCCTTCACCGCGAACCTCGCGTCGACCGTCGTCAACCTTCGCCAGCGCGGCATCCCGCCGATCTTCGTGTTCGTCTACGACCAGTTCTGGCAGCTCGCGCGTCGGTTCGAGCGACTGCTCGACGACATCGTCGGCGCCGGCCACGTCATGTTGCCCAACGTGTGGACGTGGTACGTCGACCCCGCGGCGAGCGAGTCCGGCTGGGCGCCGCATCGCGATCGGAAACCGGACACGCTGCTGCCCGACGGCATGCCCAAGGCCGTGTCCGTGTGGGTGCCCCTGACCGACGCTGACCCGACCAACGGCTGCATGTACGTGGTCCCGGCGTACCTGGATGCCGATTATCAACAGCGCGAGTTCACCAAGCTGCGCTGCGCGCTCCACGACGCGCGCGCGCTGCCCGCCACCGCTGGATCGTTCCTGTGCTGGACGCAAGCGCTGGCCCACTGGGGCGGTCGGTCGAGCGACCTCGCGCGGCATCCGCGGATCAGCATCGGGCTGGAGTTCCAGCGCGGCGACAGCGAGCCCTACGACTTCCCGCGCGTGCGGCGCGTGCCGCCGTCATTCGAGGAGCGGCTCGCGCTGATCGCCAAGATGATCTACCTGTACTGGACCCGCGCGAACATGCCGCGACCGTACATGGAGGTCGCGATCCGGCTCGGCCAGCAGCTGGCCCGGTTCGCGTGAGCTCGCCGCTCCCGCCGCTGTACGCCGCGTGGATCGACGCGCTGCTCGGCGGGACCCTGCCGAGCGAGGTGCGCGCGACCTGCGACGCGTGCGCGATGGCGCCGCGCGCGGACGATCCGCCCGGCGAGCGCCGCTTCGATCCGGGCCTCAAGTGCTGCACCTTCTATCCCGACCTGCCGAACTTCTCCGTCGGTGCGATCCTCGCCGATCCGAGCGCCAGCGGGCGCCGGGAGATCGATCGTCGCTTCGGGCTCGGCGCCGGCATCACGCCCCTCGGGATGACGCGCCCGACGGTGTATCAGCTGGTGTTCGCGCAGGGCGGCAACGCGTTCGGGCGGAGCAACGCGCTGCGGTGCGGCTTCCTCGATGCCGGCGGGCGCTGCGGGATCTGGGCGCATCGCGAGTCGACCTGCGTGAGCTACTACTGCAAGTTCGAGCGCGGCGCGATCGGGCGCAACCTGTGGCGTGCGCTCCAGGACCTGCTGGGCTCGATCGAACGCCAGCTCGCGCAATGGTGCGTGCTCGAGCTGGACCCCGGCGGCGCCGCGATCGCGTCGCTGTTTCGCGCGCCGAGCGCACCGGCGTTCGGGCATCGCGCGCTCGACGGCGTCGGTGATCCCGCCGAGCTGCGCCTCGTCTGGGGCACGTGGGCGGGACGCGAGCGCGAGTTCTTCGCGCGCGCGCACGCGCTCGTGCGCGGGCTGACCTGGGCGCGCGTCCTCGAGGTGTGTGGGCCGGAGGTCGCGGGCCGCGCGAAGGTCCTCGTCGCCGCGTACCAGCGCCATGGCGACCCGACGGTGCCGGACTCCCTCCGACTCGGCCCGCATCAGGTCACGCCGCTCGACGCCCACCGCGTCTGGCTGCGCGGCTACAGCACGATCGATCCCGTCGAGGTCGCCCCGGCGGAGGCCGCCGCGTTGACCGCGTTCGACGGTCGACCGACCGAGGTCGTCGTCGCGGAGCTGGCGGCGCGCGGCGTCCCGATCTCGTCGACGCAGATCACGCGGCTGGCGGAGTTCGAGGTGCTGATCCCGGCGTCCACGCTCGTCCGCAGGTAGCGGCGCTACCCCCGCACGCGCGTCAGGAAGTACACCTGGATCAGGCGGCCGGTCGCCAGGTCATGGCCGAACTCGTCGTGTGGCGAGTGGAACATGGACGCCGAGAACAGGATCAGGCGGTTGGGGACGAGCGGGACCTGCATCTGCAGCTCCCACTTGTCCTTGTCGTTGCTGTCGGGCGCGAATTGCTCGCGGAGCAGGCGCGCCCGCTCGACGGGATCCGCGGGCGCGGCGAGCAGCCCGGTCGGCCGGTGCTTCCAGAAGCACGTGCCAATGCGACCGTCGCACTGCGCCTGGGTGTTCAGGTAGATGACCGCGGAGAGCTGGGTCGCGTCGATGTGCACGTTGCGAGGGCGTTCGTCACCCGCCACCGTGCTCCGGAAGTGCCCGGACCCGATGTCGGGTGTGAAGGCCACCGGGCTCCCGGCGATCACGGTCAGCTTCTCGAGGGCCTCGCGCGTGCCGAACGACCGGCGCGAGTTGCGGCCGGGGTACTTGCCGCTCTGGGGCGTCTTGACGCCATCTTCGTACTCGGCGGCAAGCGCGGTGGCGCGGATCGCCTCGAAGTCGTCGTAGAAGTCGTCGACCACGGTGAGGGCCATCCGCATGACCGCATCCTAGCTCAGCTGCGCACGCGATCGAACGCGTCGGCGGGCGAGGGGAGCGCCCGGACCTGGCGTGCGTACGCCTGCTGGTGCTGGCGTTGCGCGTCGGCGACGGCGGGCTCGAACAGCAGCTGGGCGCACGTCTGGCGGAGGCCGGGCAGGTCGAGCACCTCGGCGGACGCGAACGTCGCGCAGTACGGATTGCCGGCGAAGACCGGGCCCAGGAAGTCGTGGAGCCCGAGCGGCCACACGCGAAAGCGCTGGTGCGACGGCTTCAGCGCGAGCCATCGCCGCACCTCCGGCGAGGGCGGGCTGGGCAGCGCGGCGGCGATCTCGTCCGGCGTGCCGGCGAACGAGTTGGTCGCGATCACCACCGGTAGCTGGTTTGCGATCGCTGCGCCGACGGTCGTCGCCGACAGGTTGAGGCTGAGGAGCAGATCACCGGCCGCCAGGAACTCGGCGAAGCGAGGGGCCGGCACCGGCGCTTGCCAGTGGTAGCGATCGCCGAGCGCGGTGGCGCCGAACGCCTCGGGCCCGACGTGCAGCACCCGCACGCGCGGGCCCAGCGTCGCGAGGTGGTCGAACAGCACGCGCGGCAGCATCGCGGCCGCCTCGGCGCTCACGGCATCGGGCTGCGCGCGCGGGCGCTGCCAGGTCGCCGTGGTCGTGATCAGCAGGCGATCCTCATCGGCCAGCCCGAGCCGCGCGCGCGCCTTGGTGCGATCGACGCGCGCGCCCGCGGGCAGCGCGTCGTAGCCGCCCGCCACGTCTGGCGCGACGAACGGCACCGGCACCAGGCGCCGCTCGACCGCGAGCGCCTCGCGCGGCAGGTCCCAGCGCGCGCCGAGCGCATCCCACACCAGATCGGTCGCGGGCAGGTTCCAGACATCGAGCGCGAGCACCGGGACCGGCATGGCGCGCAGGAACGTCGCGGCCCGGCCGTGCAACGAGAGCGACAGAAAGACGCTCGCGAGATCGACGAGCACGAGGTCGTCGCAACGCTCGGCGGCCAGGAGGTCGAGGACCGCGAGATCGACGCGCGTCGCGATCGCATCGGTCAAGCCCACGCGGAACGGCGCGTCCTTGAGCACGACCGAGAGGCTCGACGGCGCGAGGAAGAGGATGCGATCGCCGCGCGCGTGGAGCGCCTCCGCGAGCCGCAACCCGAGCACGGCTTCACCGAACGCGCCGTTGCCCATCGCGAGGAACAGGTGAGTCCGCGGCACTACACCAGCACCATGCCATGAGGACGAAACGGTTCGAACCAGGTGGGGTCGTCGAAATCGGCCGTCCGAGGCCCGACCGCGGAGCGCCAGGCCTGCGCGCGGCACCATGACAGCTGATCGGCGATCGTGCGCGGCACCTGGAAGCGGAGTTGCTCGCCTCGGTCGCTGGCGACGGTCAGCCAGCCGTTGGCCCAGAACGGCCGGCCACCCAGCCAGCACAGCCGCGTCTGCTCGCCGGCTGGTTCCGCGGCGGCGAGCACGTCGGTGACGAAGTCCGGCGCGACCGTGGGCGCCGGCAACCGGGCGCTGGTGAACCAGTCACGCACGTCGCGCTCGAGGTCCTTGCCGCGCGCGTACTGGCGCAACGCCGCGGTCAGCGCCGCGAGGATCCACTCGTGGTCCGGTGGTACCGCGACCCGTTGATAGTCGAGGTTGTAGCGCGCGAATCCCTGGAACCGGCGCTCCGCGACCCGGATGCCGAAGCGATCCGGGGTCCGCCCGACCGGCGCATGGGCGGTCGCCGAGAAGTGGTGGAAATACCCCGACTGCAGGATTCGCGCGCGCGTCATCTGCCGCAACAGCTCGAGGCTGTTGATGGTGTCCTGGGGCGTCTCGCCGGGAAAGCCGTAGATGAGATACGCGTGCGTCCGCACGCCCGCGCGGGTCATGCCGTGCAGCACGCGGATCACCTGCTCGACGGTGATCCCCTTCGCGATGAGCGCCAGCAGCCGATCGCTGGCGACCTCGATCCCTCCCGTGACCGCCACCAGGCCCGCGGCCGCGAGCAGGCGACTGCGATCGGGCGTGAACCCAGGATCGAACCGGACGTTGCCGTAGAACTGATACCCGCGCTGGCGGCGGCGCAGCTCGAGGGCGAGGTTGGTCAGGAGCGGCGGTGGGATCGCCTCGTCGGTGAAATGAAACGAAGCCAGCCCGGTCTGGGCCGCCATCGCGTCCATCTGATCGGCGATCGCCGCGGCAGGCAGTGGATCGAAGTCCTGGATGTACGGCAGGTGAATGTCGCAGAACGTGCACTTCTTCCAGTAGCAGCCGTGCGCCGCCGTGAGCTTGAGCCACGGGCCTTCGTCGGCCGTCCGGAACACCGGGTTGAGCGTGCTGATCGGCTGGATGTACTGGCGCAAGTCGATGCCGCCGTAGTCCGGCGCCGGCAACTCGCGAAACCGCGGCGCGCGCGCGTCCGCGCCGGCGTGCCAGATCACCGTGGTGGCCTCGCGCGCGAAGGTGCGCACGAGCGGCGCCGTGGGGTCGGTGGTCAGGCGGGCGCAGATCTGCTGCAGCGGGACTTCGCCATCGTCGAGCACGACATAGTCGACGTGATCGAACACGCGCGCCTCGGTCAGCGAGCGCAGCTCGGTCGACGGGTATCCTCCGCCGAGCGCCCGCGCCGCGCGGGGGCGGTGCCGCGCGGCCCACGCACCGAGGCGAAAGGCTCCGAGCACGTTGCCCGGGAACGGACACGTGAAGCCCACGAGGTCGACGTCCCTCGGGATGAGCACCTCGGCGGCCTCCTCCAGCATCGCCTCGACCACGTTGGGTGGTCGCGCGATCTCGGCAGCGAGCGGATCGAAGCTCGATGCCGACGACGCCAGGCGGTCGCCGTACGTCGTCATCCCGAAGAGCGGCGCTACCGTGTGCTGGATGAGGTATCCGAGATCCTGGATCATCCGCGATGCCAGGTACCGCGCGCGGTCGCCATGGCCGTACGTCCCGAAGAGCTCGTCGTAGGTCTCGGGATCGTGCCGCCGGTAGCCGGGGCCTCGCGGCAAGCGGTCCACGAGCCTGAGCGCGAGCGACGCGTCGCGACCCTGCAGCAGCCGGATCGCGTCGTCGATCGTGTCCGCGTACCGATCGCGGTCGACGTAGAGCGGCGCGAGCTCGCTCGTCAGCTGCTGGCGATCGATCGCGTCGAACACGCGCTCGATGCCGGCCCGGCTGAAGACCCGCAGGAACAGCTCGATGCTGAGATCGATCGGCGTCACCTCGTGGCCGAGCTGACGCAGCCAACCGCTGAGTCGCGGCAACGCGGCGTAGGCCGTGTTGAGGTTCGACATCGGCGGCACGATGACGGCGATCTTCAGCACGCTGCGAACGCCGGCGCTCATCACTGCCACGATACCAGCTCAGGCCGTTCGCGCGCGGCTGGCATCGCGAATCGCCGCGCCACTGCCCGGCTCGCCCGTCAGTTCAGGCTCGACGGGTCGCGGGCCTGCTTGGGGCCGACCAGGCTGCGCAGCACGACCCGCGAGACCTCCTCGCCGCTGGCGTCGCGCAGGCTGATGCGGATCGGGTACTCGGCGCGGACCGCGGTGGCGGGGATCGGGCTGTCGGCGAAGGCGGTGATCGGGCCGCGGGCCTTCTTGGAGTACTCGATGTCCATGCCGGTGACGATGAAGCGGGCGTCGTCGGGCAGCGAGTAGGCGAGGGCGAGGTTGCCGGTCATCTCGGCGAGGTTGGCGAGCGCGATCGCGTGCACGCACTGCAGGTGGTTGCGGACCTGGCGGCGGTCGGCCATCACCACGCGGGCGTGGCCGGGGCGGAGCTCGATCACGCTCGCGCCGATGGTGCCGGTGTACGGCGCCATGCGCCCGACGATGCGCGAGAACAGGACGCGGCCGCCGGGCAGGTTGCACAGGAAGTCCCAGGCGTCGCGGATCGCGTTCTTGGCGCCGTCGACGCGGGGCAGGGGAATCAACTTACCGAGGACCGCCGACAGCTGCATGCGCGGAGCGTAGCACCCGCGCGGTCACGGGGGCGTGACCAGATCCCAGGCCTCGAGGTGCGCGGGGCCGGCGCCGATCGCGTCGCACGAGCTGACGAACACGCGATCGCCCATGACCAGCGGCTCGAGGTACTTGTGGCCGGGGCCGTCGAGGGCGCCGCGCTCCACGATCGCGCCATCGCGCACGCGGATGAGGAACAGCACGCCATCCTTGCTGTGCTCGGCGCCGGGATCGGCGATCACCGCGTACGCGACGCCGTCGTGCTCGACCAGCGCGAGCCGGCCGGTGTGCTCGCGGAACCGCGCGACAGCCTCGGCGGAGTCGCGCGCGGGCGCGGACCAGCGCTCGCGCAGGCGCGGCGTGCCGTCGGGCGCCTCGAGGTCGATCGCGACCACGCCGGCGGCGTGGTGATCGTCGAAGTAGAAGGTCGGGACCAGCGCGACCGCGGTGCCATCGATGGTCGTGACGACCGGCCGCGTGACCATCGTGCCGGCCCAGTTGGCGGTGCAGTCGTTGGCGCCGGCGCCGCAGAACTCGCGGACCTGCAGGCGATCGAGCATCGTGCCCAGGTGCTCGGCGTCGAACAGGTAGACCGCGCCATCCTTGGCGGGCAAGACCCCGACCGCCTGGCCGTGGTGCAGCACCGCGCGGGTCGGTGAATCGGCGCCGAGATCGAGATCGAGCTTGCCGTAGCACTCGAGGAGCGTGAGGCCGGCGCAGCGATCGCCGGGCGGCGCGAGCGGCGGGTCGGCGGGGCGGAGGCGCGGCACGAACAGATCGGCGCACGAGGCCATGCACGCCTCGGCGGGCGACGAGGTATCGAAGCTCGCGCACGCGACCGGATCGCAGCCGGGATCGAAGCCGAGATCCGGCGGCACGCGCATGACGGTGTTGGCGTAGTCGTGGCGCGCGAGATCGAGCTGGCCGTTGCCGGTGGGGACCCACAGCTCGTAGCTGTCGGCGGTCGGGACCAGCGTCGGGCCGCTCGGCGCCCAGATGCCGCCGCCGCAGATCCGATCATCGGAGCCCGAGTCGCCGGGCGGGCCGCAGTCGGTCTCGGGCGTGGTGACGAGCGTGCCGGCGATCGCGTTGCCGCCGGCGCGCCACGCATCGAGATCGAGTTCGAAGATCCAGCCGTGCCAGGGCTGGATGTCGCGCAGGTTGCCGAAGGTCGCGTAGACCACGCCGAGCTCGTCGCCCGGCCGCTTCGCGGCGACCAGCGCGGCGCGCGAGAAGTTGTTGCTGGCGAGGAACGCGACGTCGCCGCCCGCGCCGGGCGCCGATGCGGCGAGCGTCACCGTCGGGAACGCGGGGTCGAGGACGCCGGTGGTCGCGTCGATCACCGCGACGTGATGCGCGGAGCGGGCCTCGCCGATCGCGTCCTGCCACGCGACCACGAGGCGATCGCCGACCACCGCGGGCGTGGCCGCCAGCCAGGCGCGGCCGCCGGTGGGGCCGGGCAGGGTCATGCGCCAGCGCTCGGTGCCGGCGCGATCGTACGCGACGACCACGCCCTCGGTCGTCGCGATCACGGCGAGGGCCTCGGTCCCGATGACGACCTCGACCGGCGAGGCCCAGGTGCAGCCGGCGACGTCGTCGGTGCGGAACGCGCGCGTCATGCTGACCGTCGGGTCCGCGTCGATGGTGTGCAGGTTGTCGCCGCAGGCGGTCGCCGTGACGCCGAGCACGAGGGCGGCGGCGAGCGAAGCGAGGCGACTCGGCATCGCCGATGGATAGCACCGCCGGCTGCGATCGCGGGCGCGCTGCGCGTACGATCGGCGCGTGAGCTCCGCGCCGTTCTGTTACCGGCTGCGCGTTCGCTACGGCGAATGCGACGGCCAGAAGATCGTCTTCAACGCCCGCTATGGCGAGTACGCCGACGCGGCGATGATCGAGTACCAGCGCGCGCTGTGGGGCGCGGTCGATGGGCCGGGCGCGGTCGACATGCGGCTGGCGCGGCAGGCGACCGACTGGTTCGCGTCGGCGCGCTTCGACGACGTGCTCGAGCTCGCGGTGAGCACCGCCGCGGTCGGGACGACCTCGTTCACGATCCGCTGCGAGTTCCGGCGCTGGCCCGATGGCCTGCGGATCGCGACCACCGAGACCGTGTACGTGGCGACCGATGCCGATCACGGGCGCAAGCGGCCGATCACCGACGCCGAGCGCGAGGTCCTGCTGCGCGGCGCGCCGGGGGTGCTGATCGACTGCGCGGCGAGCGGCCTTACGCAGGCCTGACACGCGATCGGTCGGGCGGCGCGTTACCACCCGCCATGCAACCCTCGACACGACCGCTCCTCGCGGTCCTCGCGCTCGCGCCGATGATCGCCACGCGCGCTGCGGCTCGGCCCACGCCGACGGGCACCGACCTGCCGCTCGTCATCGCGCTCGCCCGCCAGTGCGTGGCCGGCGCACCGCACGGCGGCAAGGGTCCGGGCGGCGGCGCGCTCGATCGCAACCCGCTCGCGCTCGGGCGCCTCGGCGCAGGCCCGACCTGGGGCGTGCTGTTCGACGAGGCCGCGTCGCCTTCGCGCGGCTCGGTGACGGTGGTGATCGATCCGGTCGCGCGGACCTGCGATGGCCGGCGCGTGCGGGTCGCGAAGCCCGCGTCGCGGATCATCGATGTCGACGCGCTGATCGCGGCGGCGCGGCGCTGCGCCGCGGGCGCGCCGTGGTCGGGCAGGGGCGTCGGCGGCAGCCCGCTATCGAGCGCGGCGCCGACGGTGACGTATCACCCGTTCGACGATGGCCTGGTGCTGGGCTTCGCGGAGACCCAGTTCGACGGAGCGCCATCGGGGCTGGATCTCGCGATCTCCTTCGACGGCATCTGCGGCGCCGTGGCGATGGATTGAGCATGCGCACGATCCTGATGATCCTCGGCCTCGCGTGGTCGTCGTGCACGGCGGGGCGCCCGCCGGGTGGCGCGCCGGCGCCGGTGAGCGCCCCCGCGTCGGTGAGCGCGCCGGCATCTCCGCCCGCGCCGCTGGTGATGCGCCCGTGCAGCCCGGTCACGGGGCTGCACACGCGCGATCCGGTGCTCGCGATCGCCTGCCTGGGCTGCATCGAGAAGTACTCGAGCAACATGGGCCTGCCGCCCGGCGTCACGTTCGATCAGTGCGTCGACGCGAGCGCGGTGCGCGTGCGCGCCAAGCTGGCGCGCGATCCGCACTACTACGATCCGGTCATGAAGGGCTTGCGCGGGCCCTGACCGGCTAGATCCCGCCGCCGTCCTCGACGACCTCGGCCACCGGGGGCCCGACCAGGCGCGCGGGCCAGACCACGCGGCGGCGGCGCAGCTCCTCGGTGTAGAGCGACTCGCGGTGGATCGCGCGCGCGGTGAGCGTGGCGATCGTCGACGCGAGCAGCACCGGCAGCGCGAGCGAGGCGTCGCTGGTCAGCTCGAGCATCATGACCGCCGCCATCAGCGGGGCGTGCGTGGTCGAGGCGCAGGCCGCGGCCATGCCCGCCACGGTGCACGCGCCGCCGTCGACGTGGATGCCGACCGCGACCAGCCCGAGCGCGACCAGGCGGCCGGCCGCGGCGCCGAGGAACAGGGCCGGTGTGAACACGCCGCCGGGCACGCCCGAGCCGACCGACGCCGAGGTCGCGACCGCGCGCGCGACCAGGAACAGCGCGAGCACGCCCGCGGCGGCGCCGACGTCGAGGAGGCCGCGCAGCGCCTCGAGGCCGTTGCCTGCGACCTCGGGCACGCCGATCGCGATCGCGCCGGCGATCGCGCCGCCGATCGCGGCGCGCACCGATGGCGGCCCCGGGATGCGCGCGAACCCGTGCTCGGCCAGCGACAGCAGGCGCATGAACAGCACGCCGATGACGCCAACCCCGACCCCGATGCCGGCGTAGACCACGAGCTCGATCGGCGAGCCCATGGCGAATGTCCGGGCGCCGTACAGCGGCCCGAAGCCGGCGATGATCGAGGCCAGCGCGGCGGCGACCGCGGTCGCGAGGATGAGCCGGATCGCCGTCGAGATCGTGACGACCTCGGCGACGAACAGCAGCGCGGCCAGCGGCGTGCCGTAGGCCGCCGCGAAGCCGGCGGCGGTGCCAGCGGCGATCAGGATGCGGCGCTGCGCGGCGAGCAGCGCGATCCGCTGGCCGAGGGCGTCGCCGATGCCGGCGCCGAGCTGGATGATCGGACCCTCGCGGCCGATCGCGCTGCCGGTGGCGACCGCGGTGAAGCAGGCGACGACGCGCGCGGCGCTGGCGCGGAACGAGATCCGACCGCGACCGAGGGCGACCGCCTCCATCACGCCGCCGACGCCGCTGTTGCCGCCCCGCGCGATCTGCGCGATCAGCGCCGCCAGCGCCGCGCCGCTCGCGGGCAGCGCGATGCACGCCCACCACGGCAGCATCGCCATGCCGTGCAGCACGCTGCGATCGCCGAGGACCAGCGCGTAGACCTCGTGGAGCCCGTCGCGGAAGCCGACCGCGGCCAGCGCCGCGACCGCGGCGACCACCAGCACCGCCAGCGCGAAGCGCGCCTGCGAGGCAGGCGCGGGCGGCGCATCGGCGGATGACACGCGCGCATCCTACAGCGGTCGCCGGTGCGGCGCGAGGTCAGCGCACGGGCACCGCGGCTCGCCACGCGCCGCGGATGCGCGCGACGATCTCGTCGAGCCCTACGCCGTGCGCGGCCTGCGCGAACACCACCGGCCCGGCCCCGCGCATGCGCGCCGCGTCGCGCGCCATCACGCCGAGGTCGGCGCCAACCAGCGGCGCGAGGTCGGTCTTGTTGATGACGAGCAGATCGGATTGCGTGATGCCGGGGCCGCCCTTGCGCGGGACCTTGTCGCCGCCCGCGACGTCGATGACATAGATCGTGTAGTCGACCAGCTCGCGGCTGTACTGCGCGGCGAGGTTGTCGCCGCCGCTCTCGACGATCAGCAGCTCGGGATGCACCGATCGCATCAGGGCTTCGAGCGCGAGCAGGTTCGGCGTGATGTCCTCGCGGATCGCGGCGTGCGGACAGCCGCCGGTCTCGACCGCGCGGATGCGCTCGTCGGGCAGCGCCTGGTGGCGGGTCAGGAACTCGGCGTCCTCGCGCGTGAAGATGTCGTTGGTGACGACGCCGAGCGAGACCTGATCGCGCAGCGCGCGGCACAGCGCGAGCACCAGCGCGGTCTTGCCGCTGCCGACCGGCCCGCCGATGCCGATCGTGTACGCGCGCGCGCCGAAGTCGCGCGCGATCGGCGCGTCGCGCTCCGCGAACGTCCCCGGATCCGGCCACGCCTCGTGCGTGTGCCCGCTTTCCCCGTGCCCGTGCCCGTGCCCGTGCCCGGACTCGCCGTCACTCTCCCCGTGACTGTGCGCGCCCAGCCCATCGTGCTCGTGAATCATCGCGTCGCTCCTTCTCTCCGGGCTCATGACTGAAACAACCGCGCATACAGCCGGTCATGCGCGCCCTGCGCGACATCGATCATCGGCGCCACGCCACACGCGTCCTCTGCACTCCACCCTCGCGCCGCACGCGCCGCCTCCCCGATCTCCTCCCGCAGCGCGAACACCAGCCGCTGCGCCCGGAGCGGCCCCACGACCCCGAGCCTCACCGCCGCCGACGCCGCGCCGCGCACCGCGCCGAACAGGAACAGCGTCCGCGCATCCTCCGCCGATACCCCCGCGACCGCCATCGCCGCGCCCACCGCCACCGCGCCGTGGCCATACGGCAGCGCCGCGCGCATCCCCGCGATCGCCTGCATCCCGAACGCCGCGTCCGCCGCCATCAGGAACGCCTGCCCCTGCGCGCGGCTCGCGCGGTTCGCGACATGACCTGACAGAAACGCCTCCGCCGCGCGATCGCTCCTCACCACACACGCCGCATCGCCCGCGTGCGCGTCATTCACGAACGGCAACCCGCCATGCGCGACATGCCACACCAGCTCGCGCAGCCGCAGCGCCAGCGCCGCCTCCCCGCGCAGGTGCCCGAGCGCGCGCAGCGCCTCGAGCCCGAGCGAGTGCGCGAACCCGCCCGAGGGGAACCCCGAGTCCGCGAGCTGGAGCAACAGCGGATCGAGCATCGCGTCAGAACAGGAAGTAGCGCTGCGCCAGCGGCAGCATCTTCGCCGGCTCGCACGTCAGGATCACGCCATCGGCGCGGACCTCGTAGCTCTCCGGATCGACCTCGAGCGCCGGCAGCGCGTCGTTCCACTTCATGTCGCGCTTGCCGAGACCGCGACAGCCGCGCACCGCGACCACGCCCTTCTTCAACCGGTAGCGCTCGCCGACGCCCGCGCCCGCTGCGGCACG
This sequence comes from Deltaproteobacteria bacterium, assembly GCA_021413675.1. Classification (GTDB taxonomy): domain Bacteria; phylum Myxococcota_A; class Polyangia; order Haliangiales; family Haliangiaceae; genus JAIOQA01. Next base: position 30,266 of record JAIOQA010000154.1, read on the forward strand.
CGACACGAACGCCAGGCTCGTGCCGCCCGCGGCCCGCCCGTACGCGCCGAACATCGGCCGCATGCGCAGCGGCTCCGGCGTCGGGATCGAGGCGTTCGCGTCGCCCATCTGCGCCCACGCGATGAAGCCGCCCTTGACGATGAGCTCCGGCTTCACGCCGAAGAATGCCGGGCGCCACAGCACCAGATCGGCGAGCTTGCCGACCTCGACCGAGCCCACGTGCTCGGCGATGCCGTGCGCGATCGCCGGGTTGATCGTGTACTTCGCGATGTAGCGGCGGATGCGCACGTTGTCGTCGGTCGCCGGATCCCCATCCAGCGCGCCGCGCTGCACCTTGAGCTTGTGCGCGGTCTGCCAGGTGCGCATCACGACCTCGCCGACCCGGCCCATCGCCTGGCTGTCGCTCGACATCATGCTGATCGCGCCCAGGTCGTGCAGCAGATCCTCGGCGGCGATGGTCTCGCCGCGGATCCGGCTCTCGGCGAACGCCACATCCTCCGGCAGCGATGGATCGAGGTGGTGGCACACCATCAACATGTCGAGGTGCTCGTCGAGCGTGTTGATCGTGACCGGCCGGGTCGGGTTGGTCGACGATGGCAGCACGTGCGGCACGCCGCAGACCTTGAGGATGTCGGGCGCGTGCCCGCCGCCCGCGCCCTCGGAGTGATAGGTGTGGATCGTCCGCCCGGCAAACGCGGCGATCGAGTCGTCCACGTAGCCCGACTCGTTGAGCGTGTCGGTGTGGATCGTCACCTGGACGTCGTGCGCTTCCGCGATCGTCAGGCAGCAGTCGATCGTGTCCGGCGTCGTGCCCCAGTCCTCGTGGAGCTTGAGCCCCAGCGCGCCGGCCGCGAGCTGCTCGCCGAGCCCCTCGGGCCGCGAGCTGTTGCCCTTGCCGGTCAGCCCGACGTTCACGGGCAGGCCATCCATCGCCTGCAGCATCAGCCGCAGCTGATCCGGCGCGGGCGTGCAGGTCGTCGCGTTGGTGCCGGTCGCGGGCCCGGTGCCGCCGCCGATCATCGTCGTCACGCCACTGGCGAGCGCGACCTCGACCTGCTGCGGGCAGATGAAGTGGATGTGCGCGTCGATGCCGCCGGCGGTGACGATCAGGCCCTCGCCCGCGATCACCTCGGTGGTGACGCCGATGATCATCCCCGGCGTGACCCCGGCCATGATCGCCGGGTTGCCCGCCTTGCCGATGCCGACGATGCGGCCGTGCTTGATGCCGAGGTCGGCCTTGAAGATGCCGGTCCAGTCGATGACCACCGCGCTCGTGATCACCAGATCGAGCGCGTCGGCGGGCGCGACGCCGGCGGCCTGGCCCATGCCGTCGCGGATCACCTTGCCGCCGCCGAACACGACCTCGTCGCCGGGCACGGTCGCGTCGCGCTCGATGCGCGCGTAGAGCGCGGTGTCGCCGAGGCGGATCGTGTCGCCGGCGGTCGGCCCGTAGAGCGCGGCGTAGTGAGCGCGCGAGATGCGGATGCTCATGGCGTGCCTCCGGCGGTGGCGACCAGGTTGACGTCGCGGGTCTCGCCCGGCTCGAACCGCACCGCGGTGCCGGCGGGGATGTCGAGGCGCATGCCTTCGGCCGCCGCGCGATCGAACTGCAGCGCGCGATTGGTGCGCGCGAACGGATAGTGGCTGCCGACCTGGATCGCGCGATCGCCGGTGTTGGTGACCGCGACGCGACAGGTGCGGCGACCGGCGTTGAGCTCGATCTCACCGGGGGCGATCCCGATCGCGCCCGGCGCCTCGTCGGAATCTCCCGACATCGGATCGCGCTCGCCCTCCGCGAACAGCGCCAGCGCCGGCACCGGCAAGAAGCTGCCGTACAGCGCGAGCGCCAGGTCGCCGTCCTCGCGCGCGATCGGCGCGTGCACCGTGACCAGCTTCGAGCCGTCGGGGAACGTGCCCTCGACCTGGACCTCGCTGATCATCTCGGCAACGCCGGCCATGACCTGCCGCCTTCCCAGCATGCGCTTGCCGAGATCCATCAGCTCCGCGACCCGCTTGCCGTCGCGGATCAGCTCCAGCAGCTGGGTCGCGATCAGCGCGATCGCCTCGGGGTAGTTCAGGCGCAGGCCACGGGCGAGGCGCTTCTGTGCGAGCACCCCCGCCTGGTGCAGCACCAGCTTGTCGAGCTCCTGCGGGGTGAGACGCACCGCGTCAGGCTACCACCGCCGCGCCCACGGATCATCGCCGAGCAGCGCCGCGACCGGCGCGCGCAGGTGAGCCGCGATCACCGCGAGCAGCGCCTCGACGGTCGGCGCGGCGATCCGCGCGATCGCGCCCCATGGCTGCGGGCTCGCAGTGATCAACGCGTCGTCGATCGTGCGCGGCAGCGGGCCAGCGGCGGCATCGAGGATCGCGGCCGCGATCGACGCGACCCGCGGGCCCGCGACCACGATCGTCGCGATCGCGCCAGCGCCACCCATGCGCGCGGCGATGGCGCCGTGCTCGGGTGCGAGCAGCATCGCCTCCGACAGCGCGCGCTCGTCACCGATGTCGACGGTGAGCCGGGTGGCGAGTCGATCGAACGCCCAGCGCTCGCCGCGCGCCACGCGGCCGGCCGCGATCGCATCGACGCACACGAGCGATGCGTCGGCCGCGAGCGCGAACGCCTGGCGCTGATCGAGCGCCGCGCCGGCGAAGCACACGACCGGATCGGGCCACGCGATCAGCGTGCCGCCGCGATCCACCCGCGCGCGGATCGCGGTGCGCGAGCGCGCCGTGCGGAACACCTTGCTCGACGCCTGCGACGACAGGAACAGGGTCGCGCCGGCCTCGACCTCGATGTCGAGCGCGAGGTCATCGGCGCCGATGAGCCCGCCGCCGAGGCTGGCCTGATAGACCCACGCCGCATCGCCGCCGCCGCTCGGCGCCAGGAGCCGCAGCGGCCCCGCCGGGCGCGCGCCCGCGACCACCGATCGGCCCGCGACCTGGGCGATCGTCAGCTGCGCGGTCGCGGTCATCGCCGCGACCATAGCAGGCCGCTCAGGGCTCGATGATCTTGCCGTCGAAGTCGCGCCACGGCGGATCCGGCGCGTAGGTGCTGCGCACGCGAACCGGCGTGCCCCTGGGATCGCCCTCGACCTCGGTCCACCCGTCGGGCACCGAGGGCTCGGTCCAGTCGTAGAGCTGGTGCGCGTCGTGGGGCGAGAGGTTCACGCAGCCGTGGCTGCGGCGGCGGCCGAAGCCGTCGTGCCAGTAGGTGCCGTGCAGCGCGAAGTTCTTGCGGAAGCGCATCGAGTACGGGACCTCGGCGACGTTCCACGCCTCGGCCGCGCCGACCGGCGCCTGCATGCGGACCTTCGCGGCCTTGCCGTCGAGGCGATAGATGCCGGTCGGGGTGTCCCACTTCACGCGGCCGGTCGAGACCAGCGTCGCGAACACCGGGGTGTCGCCGTCGTAGGCGACCAGCGTCTGCTGATCGAGATCCACGTCGATCCAGCGCTCGCCATCGATCACGCCGGTCGGGCGCGCGGCGAGCGCGGCCACGCGCAGGTCGCGTCGCTCGACCCACTCGTCGACGCCGATGCGGGCGAAGTCGCGCGTCGACTCGAGCACCGGCACCAGCTCGCGGGTCGCGAGCTCGCGCACCTTCTCGCCGCGGCGCGCGGCGGTCTTGCGGACCAGGACCTTGGCGCCGTGGGCGTGCGGCACGACCCACGCGAACGGCCACGCCGGCGGCGGCTGGGCGGCGAGATCGATGCCCGCGAACGACGACGGCGACTGCCAGGCGAGGCGATCGCGCGAGATGTAGCCCTGATCGGTCCACACGTAGCGCTGGCCGTTCACCGTGATCGAGCGGGCGTTCGGGCTGATCGCCACGTAGGTCTTGTCGGGCACGTGGCTCGACGGCGTGCCGGCGCGGATCGACGCCGCGTCGGCGAAGGCATCGGCGCCGTCCTTGCGAACATCGGCGTAGCGCGTGCCCTCCACCGCGGGCGTGGCCTGGGCGACCGCGACCGCCGCCGCGGTCGGTGGCGCGACGGCGATCGGATCGTCCTTCGGCAGCAGATCCTTGGCGCAGACCCAGCCGCGCGGCGCGAGCTCGACCCACGCCTTGCAGCGATCGCGGGTCATCGCGATGCGTCGCCACGCGGCGTGCGCGCCCCGGCCGATCGTGCCGAGCCGCGTGCCGGTGCCGGCGTCGGCGAGCACCTTGGTCTGGCGTCGGATCTCGACCGAGCGCGTGGTCGTCGGCCAGCCGAGCGACGCGGGTGTTGCATCATCCGCGCGCGCGACGCCGCTCATCGCGACGCACGCCACGGCCGTCAGTAGCGCCCCCCAGCGCCCTCGATTGGTCACGAGGAAATCGTAACACCCGGCGCGTCGCCGCGCCTGTTTGTATTCGTCTCCGCCCCTCATCACCGACGACAACGCGCGGTGTGCCTCGGCCATTCACGGGCTGCCATGGCGCGTGCGCGCGATCACGCGCGACCACTGGTACGATTCGCCGCATGGAATACCCCCGCGTGTACGACGACAACTCGCGCAGCATCGGCAACACGCCGCTGGTGCGGCTCAATCGCGTGACCGAGGGCGCCGCGGCCACGGTGCTCGCCAAGATCGAGGGTCGGAATCCGGCCTACTCGGTAAAATGCCGGATCGGCGCGGCGATGGTGTGGGACGCGGAGAAGCGTGGCCTGCTCGGACCCGGCAAGGGCATCGTCGAGGCGACCAGCGGCAACACCGGCATCGCGCTCGCGTTCGCGGCGGCGTCGCGCGGCATCCCCTGCACGCTCACGATGCCGGAGACGATGAGCATCGAGCGCCGCAAGGTGCTGGCCGCCCTCGGCGCGCGGCTCGTGCTCACCCCAGGCTCCGGCGGCATGAAGGGCGCGATCGCCAAGGCCGAGGAGCTCGCGGCCTCGGAGCCCGACAAGTGGGTGCTGATGCGGCAGTTCGAGAACCCGGCCAATCCCGCGATCCACGAGACCACCACTGGTCCCGAGATCTGGAACGACACCGGCGGCAAGACCGACGTGCTGGTGTGCGGCGTGGGCACCGGCGGCACGATCACCGGCATCAGCCGGTTCTTCGAGAAGGGCAAGGGCCAGGCGCTGCACTCGGTCGCGGTCGAGCCCACGACCTCGCCGGTGATCTCGCAGACCCGCCGCGGCGAGGCCCCGACGCCGTCGCCGCACAAGATCCAGGGCATCGGCGCCGGCTTCGTGCCCGCGAACCTCGATCTGGCGTACGTCGATCAGGTCGAGCTGGTCGCGAGCGAGGACGCGATCGCGATGGCGCGGCGGCTCGCGCGCGAGGAGGGCATCCTGTGCGGCATCTCGTGCGGCGCCGCGACGGTCGCCGCGGTCCGCGTCGCGAAGGATCCGCGCTGGGCCGGCAAGACGATCGTCGTCGTGCTGCCCGACGCCGCCGAGCGCTACCTGACCGGCGCGCTGTTCGAGGGCGTCTACGACGAGGCCGGGATCAGCGCGCTGTAGCCTCGACGTGCGTCGACGTCGACGTGATCGTTCGACGTGGGCGTGAGCGTGGGCGTCGACGGCGACGGCGACGGCGACGTCCGACCCTTGACCTCGCCGTCGGCGTGAGCCGACAGGCCGAGACCAGCGGGCACCGCGTGCGTCGCCGTCGCCGTCGAGGTTTTTCGTCGCCGTCGCCGTCGCTGACAAGGTCAACGTCGACGACGACGTCGTCGCCCACGTCAATGCCCACGTCAAAGCCCACGTCGACGACGACGTGCGCGGCCGCGGCCGGTCAGAACCGCAGCGACATGCAGGTCAGCGCGCCGTCCATCTTCTCGACCTCGCGCTGATCGAGCGTCCACACCGGCAGCCCGAGCGTCTCGAGCAGCGCCTGGGTGCGAGGGAAGCCCTGCGGCATGAGCAGCGTGCCGTTGATCCACAGGATGTTGGCGGCGTAGGCCTCGTCAGCGGGCACGACGACGTGGCGATAGCCCGCGAGCTCGGGCATCGCCGCCAGCGCCGCGGTCACGACCAGCGTCTCGCCGCCGGCCCAGGTCACGCTGCTCTTGAGGTGCAGCGCCTCGGGCACCGGCAGCGGCACGACGCGATAGCCGTGCGGCGCGAGGATCGCCGCGAGCTGCGCCGCGCCCGCCGCGTTGGTGCGCGCGCTCATGCCCACGAACAGCGTGCGATCGACCAGCAGCACGTCGCCGCCGTCGACCGTCGCCGGCGCGGTCAGCCGCTGCACCGGCCGGAAGCGCGCGATCACCGGCGCCATCGCATCGGCCTCGCCGAGGCGCGCGGCCGCACCTGGGCGCGTGACGATCGCGAGCTCCGGGAACATCAGCGCGGTGTCCTCGACGAAGTACGCGTCGGGGTGCCCCGCGAGCGGCTCGAGGTGGGTGATCGCCAGGCCGAGGCGGGTGAGCGCGTCGACATACGCCGCGTGCTGGCGCCGCAGCGCCGCGACATCGGGGCGGCCGAGATCGACGGTGGTGAGCCCGTCCGCGGCATCGGGGCCGGGCGCGCGGACGATCGCCTGCGTGAACATGCGCTCGGGCCTGCGGCTCAGGTGTGGACCGGCATCGCGCCGATGAACGCCTGCTTGCCGAGCGCGACGCCGTTGTGGCGCAGGATGTCGTACGCGGTCACGACGTGGAAGTAGAAGTTCGGGATCGCGACCTGCGTGATGTAGTCGGCGCCGGTCAGCCACGCGCCGTGCAGCCACGGCGGCGAGACCTTGCGCTCCTCGGCGCCAGCACAGGATTCGCGCGTGACCGTCTCGAGGTGCGCGCGGACCGTCGCGATGCGCGCGCGGAGCTCGACCATCGTGGTCTCGGTGTCGGGGTGCGAGGGCGGGGTGGTGCCGCTCATGTACGCGCCGGCGTACTTGGCCGCGTCGCACGCCGACTGCACCTGCTGGATGAGCGTGAACATGTCGGCCGCGAGGCGCGAGTTCGCGATCACGTCGGGCGAGAACTTCTTCTGCTCCGCGAGCGCGACCGCGGCGCCGAGCCACGCGTCGAGGTTGCCGAGCATCTTGGAGAACTGCGGGATGGTCTGATCGAAGAGAGTCGTCATGGGTTCCTCGAGCGTTGGCGTTAGTGGCCGATCATCGTGCGGCGCGGCGCGAGCGCCTTGTACGCCGCCCAGATCGCCTTGAGCGCGGTGCGCGCGGTGGCCTTGAGGCGGTACTGCACGACCTCGGAGAGATCGGTGTCGCCGGGGTTGATCTCGACGGTCGGGATGCCCTCGCTGCGCGCGACCAGCACCGGCCGCGCGATGTACGGGAACAGCGCCGACGTGCCGATCGCGAAGACCACATCGAAGCCCTTCGCGAGCTCGTCCTCGAACTGCTGGAACGGCCCGGGCGGCAGCGCCTCGCCGAACAGCACGACCTCGGGCCGCACGATCGCGCGGCACTCCGGGCAGCGGGGCGGAAAGGATAGCTGCGCGAAGTCCGGAACGCGCGTGCGCCAGTGGCACGCGGTGCAGCGCAGATCGTGGAGATCGCCGTGGATCGCGATCACGTTCTTCGAGCCGGCCACGCGGCGCAGCCCGTCGACGTTCTGGGTGAACACCAGCGTGCGATCGAGGCGCTGCTCGAGCTCGGCGAGGATCTCGTGACCGCGGTTGGGCTCGGCGCCGCGGCACGCGAGCTCCATGCGGTGCAGGTGCTTCCAGGTGAGCTCCGGCCGCCGGGCCATCATCTCGCCGGAGAGGATCGTCTCGATCGGCAGGCCCTCGTCGGCGGCGGCGCCGTCGTAGAGGCCGCCGATGCCGCGGTAGGTGGGCAGGCCCGAGTCGGCGGAGATGCCGGCGCCGGTGATGAAGAGCGCGCGCCGCGCCTTCCCCAGCACCGCCGCGACGGCGTCAGCCAGCTCTTTCTTGACCGTCGTGCGCCGGCGCACCGGCGGGGGCTGGGTTGGCATGCGCGCCGGAAACATACCCCGGCCGCGAGGCAGGGCGAGCGTTCCACAGCACGAGCGCGAGCGCGAGGCCGATGATCGCGACCGGGATCATCGCTCCCGGCCACGCGTACCAGTTCGACACCACCGCGGCCTCGGGCGTGCCCTTCTCCGGGAGCAGATCGCCGTAGAGAAACGCCTGCGCGGCGTTGCCCAGGTAGACGAAGCCGTCGATCAACCCGACCGCGACGCCCACGTTCTTCAACCCGCCGAAGTCCGCGCTCGCCGTACCCGACAGCATGCCGTGGACGCCGATGATCGACATCGCCATGATGGCGATCAGCCAGCTGACCGCCATCGGGTTGGCGAGCGCGGGGATGATCGCGATCGCACCTCCCAGCATGATCCCGTAGAGCACCGCCGCCACCGGCGCGCGCCGCGAGCCGAACAGGTGATCGCTGATCGCGCCGGCGAAGATGCCACCGGTGATGCCGGCGATGCACGACACCAGGCCCCAGTGCGCGAACACGTACGCGTCGCTGCCGCCGACGCCCTTGGCGAAGTCGCGATACCACTTGAGGATGCCCTGGCGCAGGAAGCCCGAGCAGAACTCGATGACCGCGATGATGAGGATCACCCGGTTCGACATCAGGCGCTTGATCACCTGGAACGCCGTCTCGGGCTTGCCGTCGGCGCGTGCTGGCACCGTGCCGGTCGCGTCGCCGAGCGCGAAATCGACGAGGCCAGCGTCGGACGGGCGATCGCGGACGAAGATCGCCGACAGCACCCAGAAGACCACCAGCAACCCGGCTGGCACGAAGAAGAGCCACTGCGCCGGCGCGAACTGCACGATGCGCGTGCCCCAGTCGTACGCGAAGTAGATGCCGAGCGAGATGAGGATCCCGAAGATCCCGCCAAACGTGCCGCGCTCGCGGATATGGAACCACGCCGCGTTGACCTTCACGATCGACACCGCGCCGAAGCTCTGGAAGTACATGTTGACGCCGAACACCACCGCCAGTGCGGTCACCGACGGCGTGCCCTGCCAGATCATGATCCCGAGCGCGACGTTCGCGACCGCTGCGCCCGCAGCGGCGATCAGGATCGTCACGCGACCGCCCCAGCGATCGGTCAGCGGTCCGTTCAGCAGGAACGAGAAGCCGTAGACCAGCGAGCCGATGCCGTCGATCGTGCCAAAATCGTGGCCGCTGATGCCGCCGGCGTCCTTCAGGACGTTGAGGTTGTACCGGCCCATGTAGAGGAACGCGTAGGTCAGGCCGAGCGGCAGCCAGTTCATGACCCGGCGCACGCGGTAGGCGCGCGTGTGGCCGACGTCGACCTTGGGGAGGCGCGCGACGACCAGCACGATCACGACCAGCAGGATCGAGATCGGCAGCAGCTCCTCGTAGAGCGGGGGCGGCGGCTTGGCCGGCTTCACCTCGGGCTTGGCCGCGGCGGGCGCCGCCGGTGGCGCGGCGGTCGTGCTGCTCGAGGAACCGGCGGCGGGTGCGTCGGGGGCGGCCGCAGCCATGGCCGCGAACCCGAACACGAGCCCGAGGAGGACCAACAGCGCGGCGAGCCGCGTGAACAACCGAGTGCGCATGGGCGGAGCGCCGGAACGTACTCGGACATCGTCGCCGTTGTGTGACAATCCGGTGACTCCGCCTCGTAGCGCCGCGCGTGGCATCATGCCGCGGTGCCACGCGTCGCTGCCCTCGTCCTTGCGATCGCCGCCGGCTGCGGTGCCGCCGCGCCGAACACCTGGCAGGTCCACGCCACCGCGGCCGGTCCGGTCTACGAGTACACCGAGGACACCAAGGGGTATGCGCCCGGTGATCCCGGCGGCTACCTCGTGCTCGCGAAGGACGACACGCCCGCCGGCCGGCGCGCGCTGCGGACGGTGCTCGCCGGCTTCGGAACCGTGGACGAGGCGGCGTCCGGCGGCTTCGTCGTCAGGCTGACCGACGCCGCGCTGGTCCAGGTCGCGCTCGCGCCCGGCGTCGCCAGCGTGGCGCCGCTCGCCGCCGACGCGCGGCGCGGCGAGCTCGGCGCTGGCGATGGGACGATCGTCGCGACGATCGATCTCTTCGACGACGCGCGCCCCGAGGAGATCGCCGCGGTCGCCGCGTGGCTCACCGCGCACGGCGCGCAGCTCGCGCAGACGGGCGGAACGATCGTCGGCACGATGTCGGCGGCAGTCGCGCGCGAGGCCGCGCGCCTCGGCCCGGTGCGGTGGGTGGCGGCGCGGGTCGGTGATGAGGCGGAGGCGGCAGGCCAGGCTAGGTAGCTGACGGCGAGGGTGGGCGTGCAAGAGACGCGTTCCTGACGCCAGCCGCAGCATGTAGCGGCCGGGGCGGCGACGGCGCTGAATCGCGAGCACGTGCCGGGGCGCGCGAGGGCAGGAGCGCGTACTCCGGCGAAGTTCGCGCAGCACGGGACCGAGCGCGTCCCAGACCCCCATCTCGCTCAGGTCCAACCTTCAGGAGCGCGATTCTGGTTGCACTATTCGACGCTGAATACTATAACGGCGAAATCACGATGTCGGCGCCGGTCCAGCAGGAGCTCCCGTGGCGCACGCGCGGCGGGAAGCGCGCGGGCGCGGGGCGTCCGCCGCGGGGGCCGCGGTCGAGCGAGAAGCACAAGGCACGTCCGGCGATCGATCCGCGCCATCCGCTGCACGTGGTCATCCGTGCGCGGCCGGGCCTCAAGCTTCGCCGGCGCGCGGGCTGGCTCGCGGTCCGGCACGGGCTCGCGATCACCTGCCGGCGGAGCGACTTCCGCATCTGTCACGTGTCGGTCCAGGGCAACCACGTGCACCTGATCGTCGAGGCGGACACGCACATGGCGCTCGCGCGCGGCATGCAGGGCTTCCAGATCGCGTGCGCGCGCCGCTTCAACGCCAACACGCGCCGCAGCGGCGGGGTGTTCGCGGATCGCTATCACCCGCGACCGCTGCGCACCTTGCGCGAGACCCGCAACGCGCTCGCGTACGTGCTGAACAACTGGCGGCGGCATCGCGAGGACCTCACCGCCCGCCACCTCGCGTTCGATCCGTTCGCCTCGGCGCGCGCCTTCGACGGCTGGGCGAACGATCCTCGACGCAGCCACCTCGAGTTCGTGCCGGTGGTGATGCCCACGACCTGGCACCTCACGCACGGCTGGCGGCGCTACGGGCCGATCGCACCGCACCACCGGCCCGGGCCGATCGACGCCGCAGCGGCAGGCGGGGCAGTCGCGCCGGCCGCTGCGGCACGTTGACGCTGCGACCGGCGCAGCTCCGGTTGCACGGTTCACCGAACAGAGGTCGCGTGCACGACCGCCGCGGGCCGCGCGAACCATGGTGGCGCGCCGTCGAGGTAGCTGACCACGGCATCGCCGCGGTAGGCTGACGTCGACATGAACCGCATCGCGATCGCCGTCGTCAGCGCGCTCGTTCTAGGCCTGGGCTGTGGCAAGGGCGGTGGAGGCGGCGGCACGGGCGGAGGCAACGGCAACGGCAACGGCAACGGCAGCGGTCGCGCGGCGGCTGCCCCGGGCTCGGTGGAGATCTACGTCGGCGGCAAGGTCGTCGCGACCGCGGACGCGAAGTGGGCCGCGCGCTGGGCGCCGCTGGCCGAGTTGGTGCCGGCGGAGGCGCGCAACCCGAAGAGCTGGAACGTGCTCGAGATCCACACCGCGAGCGGACGGGTGACCACGATGCCCGAGCCGGCGTCGACGCAGCCGGACCTGATCGCGGCGCTGTTCCCGGGCAAGGACGGCATCGACTTCGGCATGTTCACGGCGGAGGCGCTGTCGAAGAAGGGCACGCCGACGATGATCGAGACCAACGTCGTCGACGTGCGCGTGAAGTTCACGCCGGGTGCGCCGGGCGCGATGGGCGGTGCCGGCAGCGCGGGCAGCGCGGCGGGGGGCTCCGGCGGCGCCGAGGGCGGCGGCCAGCACAAGGACGACCAGGGCCCGGACCTCTCGGTCGTCACGCTCAACATCAAGCAGCCGTCGGGCGCGCACCTGCTCACCGGCGAGGAGCTCGGCAAGATCGCCAAGGTCGCGCCGCCGACCGGCGACACCGAGACCACCGGCTGGGACGTCGCCTCGATCCTCGCGGCGCAGAAGATCAAGCCGACCGGCAAGGTCGTGGTCTCCGATGACACCGGCGCGGCGGTCGAGATCGCCGCGGGCGATCTGGTGCCGGCCAAGTCGCTCGCGTTCCTCAAGCTCAACAAGCAGTCGCAGCTGCGCTTCCGCCTGTTCCAGAAGACCGAGGGCGGGACCTGGGCGGTCACCGGCGAGCTACGCGGCGTCACGCAGATCGAGATCGTTCCGTAGCCGCGCACACGCTCGCGTCCAGCGCATCGGCGCGCGCTCAGCGCCCGTGAGGCTTCGCCTCCAGGCTCTTCTTTGATCGATCGGCCCGCGCGAGGACGCGCAGCCCGATCTCCTCCGGAACCTGAGCCGGCGACGTCGTCGCCTCAGCGCGCGATCAGCCCCTTGCATGCGTTCATCGCGGCGGTCGCCTCCGCGGCGGACTTCGCGCCGGCCCACGGCTCGCACAGCAGATCGATCGCGCCGAGCTTGGCGCGGACGGTCGCGCGGTAGATGAGGCCCTGGGCCTCGATGCCGCCGTTCCAGGTCTGGTACGCGACCGCGAAGCCGCCTGGCGCGGTGCCCTGCTCGATCACCTTGAGGCCCTTGGTGGCGTCGGCGGTCGCGGCCTCGACGGTCGCGGCGGTGTCGGCGGTGGCGAGCGAGGCCTTGAGGTTCATCGTGCCGTCGCTGAGCCCGACGCCGTCCTCGGTCGGCGTGAACGGGACCGCGAGCCCTCCACCCGATGCGCTGACCGCGAGGCACGCGGCGCGCCCGCGATCGTGCGCGATCTGATCGGCGCCGTTCGAGCGGCAGCGCCAGACCGCGCCGCCGAGCGTGCGTTCGGCCGTGGTGACGATCGTCGCGTCGCTCTCGCGGTAGCGGACCGCCCAGCCATCGGCGAGCTTCTCGTCGGAGACGAAGGTCGCGCCGCTGTCGGTGAGCTCCTGCTTGAAGTCGGCGACCGTGCTCGCCTGATCGCGATGCTCGCCAGCGACATCGTCGGTGGAGAACGAGGTCGCGCTCGCGGGCACGGGCATCGCGAGGGGCAGCGGGCCGGCGGGTGCGGTCGGCGCGGCGGGCGCGGGTGCGGGCGTGGGCGCGGCGACCGCAGGGGCAGGGGCAGGTGCCGCCACTGGCGTCGGCGCAGCCGCGGCCTCGGCAGGCTTGGCGGCGGCGTCGGGCGCCTTGCTCTTGCACGCGGTGAGCGCGGCGGCGACGAGGATGGACGAGAGGGCGATCGAGGATGCGCGGTTCATGCGTCGAGCGAATTGCAGCGCGCGTGCCGCACGTCGCCGCACATCATCTCGCGCGGTTGTCGCACTGGCGCCCATTCGCGCCTGCCACGCGCGGCACGACCTGCCATCCGCGGCAGGCGCCGCCCCGCGCGTCAGAGCCTGGGAAGCTTTCGCTTCCAGGCCCTTGTTCGATCGATCGGCCCGCGCGATGACGCGCAGCCCGATCTCATCCGCACCATGAGCCGCCGAGCTTCGCTCGGCTCAGCGCCAGCCCGGCGGCACCAGGCGGCGCTTGCCGTCCTGCGCCAGCACCACATCGGGCTCGTCGAGGCGCTCGCGATCCCACAGCTTGCAGGTCACCTGCTTGTGCTGCTGATCGAGGGCCTCGCAGTAGTTCGTGAACTCGCAGCGCCGGATCTCGGCGCCGCGCCCGAGCCGCATCTTCAGCCACCAGTCGGGATCCGCGAGGGTCTGCCGCGCCGACGCGACCAGATCGGCCTCGCCGTTCGCGATCACGTCCTGGGCCTGATGGAACTCGCAGATGCCGCCGGCGGCGATCACCGGTGTTCCGAGATCCGCGGCGCGCACCGCGGCGCGGATCGCGCCGGCCAGCGGCACGTTGCGGCTGAACGGGCCGCGCGCGTCGGAGTAGATCGTGGGCATGCACTCGTACCCCGACGGGCCGGTGTACGGATACGCCGACGCGCCGACCTTGGGCTGCTTGGCGTCCTCGAAGCGCCCGCCCTTGGACACCGAGAGGTAGTCGAGGCCGGCCTTGGCGAGCGCGACGCCGAACCACATCGCGTCGTCGAGCTGGTTGCCGCCGGCGATGACGTCGTCGCCGAGATAGCGGCAGCCGACCGCGCCGCGGCCGGCGACGCGCTCGCGGACCGCGCGCGCGACCTCGAGCGGCAGCCGGATGCGCTGCTCGCGCGGCCCGCCGTAGCCGTCGGTGCGATCGTTCCGCGCCGACAGGAACGAGGCCATCGTGTACGCGTGCGCGTAGTGCAGCTCGACGCCGTCGAAGCCGGCGCGCATCGCGCGATCCGCGGCGTCGGCGAACAACCCGGGCAGCACCTGCGGCAGCTCGCGGATGTGCGGCAGGTGGGTGTCGGTGACGCGCTCGCGGTAGCCGAAGTCGAGATCCTCGACCTCGCGGTGCGACAGCACCTCGCGCAGCGCGGCGTCGTCGAGCCGGGCCAGCGCGGCGCGCACGTCGCGCTCCGGCGCGTCGGCGATCGCGGCGTCCCCGGTGTGGTCGGCGAGCAGCGTGCGGTGGCGCGCGGTGATCTCGAGGAAGCGCTCGAGGAACTTGTCGCGCGGCGGCCGGCGCTTGATCGCGAGGAAGTCGATGATCTGGATGAACAGCAGGGAGGCGCCGCCCGAGGCCTCGCGCACCGCATCGGCGAGCCGCGTCAAGCCGGGCACGAACCGCTCGTGGCCGATGCGCAGGAGCGGCCCCGACGGGATGTCGCGGATCCCGGTGGCCTCGACGACGATCACGCCGGGCTTGCCCTCGGCGAACCGCCGGTACCACGCGATCACGTCATCGGTGACGAAGCCGTCGTCGGACGCGCGCCACGGCACCATCGCGGGCACCCACGTGCGCTGCTGCGCGGTGCGCGGGCCGAGGGCGACCGGCGTGAACAGCGGCGAGGCCGCCGCCTCCTCGGCCGTGGGCCACTGCGCGGCCGGCAGCACGTGCTTGATCCGATCCGGGGGCTGCCACATCCGAGGCGTCTTACCACGCGGCGATGCGCGGCTCGCGATCGCCCGGGGGCGCGAGTCGGCAGCATGCTGCCGATCTGCTGCGTGAGCGGCTGTTAGGGCGCAGCGGTCCCCGCCAGCTCGACCGTGAACGACTCGTGCTCGAGCGGGAACATCCCGGGATCGAGGCGCAGGTTCCACGCGGTCTCGACCAGACAGTCGGCCATCGGCGAGTGCGCGTCAGGCTGCGCGTCGACCAGCTCGTGGCGCGTGGTCTCGATCTCGAGCGTCGCGCTCCAGGGCGCGGTCGGCTTGACCGAGGCGACGCATGCCGCCGTGTCGATCAGCCGACGGAAGTCGGGCTTGTGGCGCGCCGTCATGCCGCCGCCGCCGTAGCCGTGGCCGACCGTGCCGTACGAGCCGTGGCCGAGCAGGCCGCCGCGCAACAGGCCGATCGTCGACGGGCGCGTGCCCGGCTCGGCGGCGACGTACGACGTCACGGGCGACACCGCGCGGCCCTTGAGCGCGACCACCATCTGCTCGGCCTCCGACAGGTCGTGGTACTCGTCGGCGCCGAACACGAACGCCGCGGTCGCGATCGAGAACGGCGCACCGACCGGGATGACCTTGCGGTACGGGTCGCTCCACAGCGTGCCGGTGAGCGTGACCCGATCCGGCGCCGGCTTGGCCAGCGTGTCGATCATCAGGCGCACGCCGGCGCCCTCGTGCAGCACGTCGCTGTCGAGCGCGAACCCGGTCACCGCGGCCTTCTCGAGGCGGGTCGGCCGCACCAGCTCGAGCACCGGCGGCGCGAGCTCCTTGATCGTGCGGGCGGGCAGGCCGGTGACGGTGACGTCGATGCCGTGGTGCTGGGTCGCGAGCGCCGCGAACGGCGCGTCGTCGTGGCGGTCGAGCTGCGGGCGATCGTCGCCGTCGACGGCCGGTACGATGACGTGCACGACGACATCCTTCGGCAGCGCGGCGAGCGCGGCCTGGGCCAGCGGCTCGGTCAGCGCGCTGCGCACGAGCTGATCGGTGGCGAGCACGATCCGGCGCGGCCCCTTGCGATCGCGGAGCAGCGAGGTCGCGAGCCGCGCGCCCTCGTCGAGCGCGCTGCCGTTGCCGAGCGCGAAGGCGCCCCTGGCCTGGGCATCGGCGATCGCAGTCACGAGCTTCGCGGCAGGCACGAACGATCCGAACACCCGGGTCGCGTGACGGCGGTAGGTGACGACCTCGATCTCGGCGTCGGGCACGTGGGTGGCGTAGGCCTGGAGCACGTCGAGCTGACCGCGCAGCGCCTCAAGGCCGATCGAGTACGACGCGTCGACGACGAACACGACCTGCGCGTGCTTCGGCGTGGGGACCAGCTGCGGCGCGACGTCGAGCTCGAGCCGCGAGAACGCGTGCTGCGACGACGCGACCACCTTGCCCAGCCGCGCCGCGAGCATCGTCATCGGCGGTGGCTCGATCGCGACCGTCGCGACGCCGCCCTCGGTCGGGTTCGCGGGCGCGTCGGGGATGAAGATCGGCGTGTCCTTCGCGTCGACGACGGTCCGAGCGCCGCCCTCATCGAGCGTGAGCGACCACTTGTCGAGCGTGCCGGTGTCGAGGCCGGCGTGATCGGACACGACCAGCCGCCAGGTGCCGGCGCCGGTGGTCTTGGCGGGCAGGTCGAGCGCGAACGTGCCGCGCACGTCGTTGGCGCTGCCGCCGGTGCCGTCGTAGACCTCGACCTTCTCGCCCGCCGGTGTCAGCAGCTCGACCCGCAGGTCGCTCTTGTACGTGTGGCGGATGTCCATCGTGACGGTCGCCCTGGCGAACGTGCGCGCGGTGCGGCGTTCGCTCGGCACCTCGAGCGCGCTCGACACGTAGCTCGCGCTCGCGTCCACGCCGATCGCCTCCTCCCATGGCTGGTGCACCGGCGGGCGTAGCTCGATCGGCGCGCCCGCCTTCACCCGCACGCCATCGACGACGATCGGCAGGTCGGCGCCGCCCCAGCCCGGGCGGACCGTGAGCACCGGCGTCGCGAGCGGGCGGGTCGCGTTCTCGGCGTCGATCTCCGAGAGCGCCGCGAGGCGGGGGTACGAGATGAAGTAGCGCCCGCCCTCGTAGCGGGTCGGTGCGGTCAGCGTGTACTCGACGGTCGAGGTCGAGCCCGGCATGACCGGGAAGATCTGCAGCGAGAGCGTGTCCGCCCACATCCACGCGAGCAGCGCCGGATCTTTCGGGGCGTGAGCGCCGTAGCCGGTCATCTGCTCGTAGAGCTTGGCCGCGGCCTCGCGCTCCATCAGCTCGCCGGTGTACCAGCGGTCGTGGGCCTTGATGCGCAGGCCGGTCGCGGCGGCGCCGTAGGGCAGGCCGAGCTCGAGCTCGACCTGATCGGCGACCTTGCCGGGGTTCGAGAACACCCGGCGCACCGTGTAGGTCGCGATGCCGTCCGCGATCCGGACATCGACCGTGTGCGAGACCTCGACCACCGGCATGCGGCGGGTGGCGATGAAGTTGTCCGCGTGGGCGGCGGACGACAGGACCCCGAGCGCGACGAGGGTGGCGATGCGCGTCATCAGGGGATGAGACACCCGCGCCGCCGATCGGTTGCCGGAATCGTCCGCGCCGACGAGGAACCGCGGCGGGAGTCGCCGCGTACCGCGGCGGGGGCACGCGTCGGCCAGCTCGACAGATCATGTCGATTTTATCGATGGTATTTCGACATCATGCGAGTCAGTCGACGCTTGACCGGAGCCGCATGCGTCGCATGTTCAAGCCACACACAGGAGGCGACCATGAAGCTCTACGGCACCATCGCAGTTCACGTGCGCGGCGAGGACATCCTCCGGCAGCCGGGCTGGACCGAGCGCATCCGCAAGGCGTTCGGCGGCGCGCCCGATCTGCGCACCGGCCGCATGCGCGCGAGCCTCGAGGCCACCGCGCTGGTCGATGCGATCCGGACCGCGCTGCGCACGCTCGCGGTCGACGACGCGGTCTCGCTCGTCGTCGACGATCTCGTCGTGTTCCAGGATCACGAGCGCACGCCCAACGATCTCGGCGACCTGTTCCTGGCGTTCCACGAGTACTCGTCGGCGATCGGCGGCGGGTTCGACATCCTCCGCCTCGCGGTCGAGCACACCGAGGCCGGCGTCCACCACGTCGTCGAGGTCCAGGCTCACACCGAGCACGCGATCGGCGAACCCGCGGTTCGCATCATCGTGTCGAGCCGGATCGCGGCGTTCGCGCCGGTCGCGGGCGAGTCGGCCGAGGCCTACCGCGCGCGCGTCGAGCCGCTCGCCAAGGACACCGCGACCGTCGAGGTCGGGCGCCTCGCGTTCGATAGCTTCGTCACGCGAGTGCGCGACGCGGTCCAGCGCGCGCTGCCCGAGGCCCGGGCCGAGGTCGTGCGCAGCGACCTGCGCGTGGTCAAGCCGGGCGCCGACGGCCGCGTCCGCGACGAGCGCGCGGTGCCGCCCGACGACCCGCACTACGATCCGCACGCGGCCTACTACCCGAACCCGATGGCCAACGCGCTCAACATGATGATGTGGGGCGCGCTCGCCGGCGCGATGTTCATGCCGGGCATGCCCTCGGTCACCGTGGTCAACGAGACCAACGCCCCGACCGAGGAGCCGGGTGCCGGCGAGGGCGACGCGGGCGGCGCGGACGCGGGCGGCGATGCCGGTGGCGACGCGGATGCGGGCGGCTGGGCGGACGCGCCCGCCGGGGGCGAGGTCGACGCCTCGTTCGGCGACTTCACCGAGTGGTGACCGTCGCCGGCGCGCCGGTCGCGATCTCGACGATCCGGCCGTCGCGCAGGCGGATCTCGCGCTGCGCGCGCCGCGCGTAGCTCGGCTCGTGGGTCACCATCACGATCGTCATGCCGCGATCGCGGACCAGGGTCTCGAAGATCCCGAGCACCGCCTCGCCCGCGGCGGAGTCGAGGTTGCCGGTCGGCTCGTCGGCGAGCAGGATGCGCGGCCCGTGCGCGATCGCCCGGGCGATCGATACCCGCTGTTGCTGACCGCCGGACAGCTGGGTCGGCCGCCGTCCGCCGAGCTCGCCGATCCCGAGCTGATCGAGCACGGCGAGCGCGCGCGCACGTGCGTCGGCGCGCGGGATATCGCGGCGCCTCAGCATCGGGATGATCACGTTCTCGAGCGCGGTGAACTCGGGCAGGAGGAAGTGGAACTGGAAGACGAACCCGAGCCGCTCGCCGCGCAGCGCGCCGCGCGCGCGATCGTCGAGCCCGACCGTGGATACGCCCTCGATGAGGACGTCGCCCGAGGTCGGGCGATCGAGCGCGCCGAGCAGGTAGAGCAAGGTCGACTTGCCCGAGCCGCTGGGCCCGGTGACGCTGACGAACTCGCCCGGGGCGATCGCCAGATCGATGCCGTGCAGGATGCGGGTCTTGACCTCGTCGCCGAGGTCGCGCACCAGCGCGCGCGCCTCGAGCGAGGGCGCCGCGAGCGCGGCCGCCGGGGCTGCCGCCGCCGCGATCGCGGACGTCATGTGCCCCTCAGCACGTCGACGGGCTCGACCCGCGACGCGCGCCACGCGGGCACCAGGCTGGCCAGGAGGCCGACCCCGACCGCGAACCCGAACGCGAGGACGTAGACGATCGGCCGCTCGTAGATCGCGAACGTCGACGGCTTGGAGTAGCCCATGCCCGACGCGCTCTTGAGGAGGCGCATCCCGGCCAGCACGAAGTGGCCCGCGGCCGCGCCGAGCGCCGCGCCGAGCACCGCGATCACCGCGCCCTCGGTCAGGAAGATCGCGAGCACGTCGCGCGAGCCGTAGCCCACGCTCTTGAGCAGCGCGATGTCGCGGCGTTTCTCGAGCACGATCATGATCTGGATCGACAGGATGCCGAACCCGCCGACGAGCAGCACCGCGCCGATGATGAGGCCGGTGATCATGTTCTGCTGATCGAACACCCCGAGCATGCTGGCGTTGGTCTCCTGCCAGCTCTCGGCGTCGTAGTGGAACAGCGCCTCGAGCTGCGCGGTGACCGCCGGAGCGTGATCGGGATCGACGAGGCGCAGCTCGATGCGATCGATCGCGTCGCCGCGGCCGAGGATGGTCTGCGCCCGCCGGGTCGCGACGTAGATGCGGCCCTTGTCGAGCGCCGCCACGCCGGTCTCGAAGATCGCGACGACTCGCAACACGACCCGATCGCCCAGCGCCGACGCGCAGCTCAGGTTGTCGCCGACCTTCACGCCGAGCAGATCGGCGAGCTGGTGGCCGATCATCGCGCCGTCGACCGCGCCGGTCAGGCCGCCGAGTTGCCCGTCGACGACCATCGAGCGCAGCGGCGTGACCACGTCCTGGACCTCGGGATCGATGCCGCGCAGCTCGACTGGCGTCTCCTTGCTGCCCGCGGACGCGACCGCGCTGCCGACGACCAGCGGCGCGACCGCGGCCACGCCCTCGAGCGCGCGCATCGCTCGCACGGTCTCGGTCGGGCGCGCGATCCGCTGCTGCCGATCGGTGCTGGTCTGGCGCACGATCGCCGTCGCGCTCGGGCCGCCCAGCAGCTGATCGACGATCGGCGTGGTGTCGCCGAGGGTCTTGTCGAACACCACGACGTGCGGGCTGATCTGCAGGATCGTGTCGAGGAACTTGGTCTGGAACCCGCGCATGATGCCGGTGATCGCGATGAGCGTGAGCACGCCGAGCATCACGCCCAGCACCGCGATGCCGTTGAGCAGCTTGCGGTGCCACAGCTGGCGCCCCGCGATGAACAGCGTCGCCCTCATGTGCCGGCTCGGGCGCTCGCCGCCACCCGCTCGCCGACGGTGAGCTTGGCGCTCGCCGCGTCGACGATCGCCTGGGTGCCCTCGGTCGCGCCGGTCAGGAGCTCGGCGTGGGTGAGATCGCGGATGCCGATCGTCACCGCGCGCTTGACCGCGCGGCCGTCCTCGACGAACCACGCCTGGTCACCGTCGAGCGCCTCGATGGGCACCAGCAGCACCGCGTCCTTGCGCTGCACGATGATGTTGGCCTCGGCGGTCATGCCGACCCGGAGCCCGGCGATCGGCTGATCGAGCCGGACCTTGACCGTGTACGACCGGCGCACGCGATCGGGCTCGGGCAGGATCTGGGTGACGGTGCCGGCGAAGGCCTTGCCCGGGAACGCGTAGAACGACAGCGCCACCGCCGATGGCGCTGGGCCATCCTGGACGCGCGCGATGTCGGCCTCGTCGACGTGCAGCTCGATCAAGAGCGTCGAGACGTCGGCGACCTCGAACATCGCCTGGTTCTGCGCGACCACCTCGCCGGGCTCGACGTCGCGGCGCAGGACCAGGCCGGCGAGCGGCGAGGTCACGGCGCTCTCGTCGACCTCGGTCGCGAGCGACTTCACCTGGCTCGCGAGCTGATCGCGGGTCGCGGCGAGCTCGAGCCGCGCCGAGCGCAGCTGATCATCGGCCGCGTCGGCCTGAGCCTCGAGCTGCGCGGCCTTGGCGCGCGCGACATCGACCTCCTGCTGGGTGATCGCGGCGCTGCGCGCGAGCTTCTCGGTGCGCGCGAGCTCGAGGGTCGCGAGGTCGAGCTGGGTGCGCAGCGCGCGGGCGGTGGCCTCCAGGCCGGCGAGCTGCGGCGATCGGCCGCTGGCCTGGCGCTCGGCCTTCGACAGCTGGGTCTGACCCTGTGAGAGCGCGTACTCGCGGACCGGGTCCTGGATCCTGGCGAGCAGCTGGCCCTTGGTGACCACGTCGCCCTCGTTGGCGGCGATGAGCTCGACGTGCTCGCCGATCCGCGCCTTGACCACCACCTTCTGGATCGGCTCGACCGTACCGGTGGCGTAGACCGCCTCGACCGCGCGGCCGCGGGTGACCGCCTCGACCGTGACGGCGGTCGGGCGGAGCATGCGATACGCGACCGCCCCGCCAGCGACGGCGAGCACGGCGAGGGCGATGAGCCAGCGGCGCAGGTGACGAGGCATCGCCTCGACATGGAGCAAACGGGGGACCAGCCGGTGATGCGCGGAATCACTGGCGGCAGCGCGGTGGTCGCGCAATCCGTGCGCGGGGCCGGATCAGGGGACGCGCGTGTACGCGTTGCGGCTGGCGGCGGGGAACGTCGGCGCGTCATAGTCGACCACCGGCTTCACCTCGCCCACCGAGGCCGCGAGCCGCGGCCCGAGCTGGCGGATCGCGCGCCAGCGCTGGAGCGGCCGGGTAGTGACGAACACGGCCACCGCCGCGCCGACCGCGACGACCACGCCGGTCATCGGCACGTGGGCGAGCAGCCCCGCGAGCGTCGTCGCCACGCCGGTCGCCCCCGATGCCGCCAGTCGCCGCGGCGATCCACCATCCAGCTCGATCTGGACCGCCTCCGCGCACCGATGGCAGAGCCCGCGCCCGGCGATGTGCGCGCCGCAGCGGGGCCGATGACACGCTGCGCAGGCGCAGGTGGCCGGTTCGTCGCAGTAGCACCGCTCGGCGAAGGCTTGCTCGCGGTAGGTCATGCCCGAAAAGTAGCAGTGGGTCGCGACGCTGGCGCGGTAGCCAGAGGCCCCCGGTTTGGGCTATGAGCGGTGGATATGGGTGGAATGTGGAAAAACAAGGGCAAGTCCGAGACGGCCGCCGCCAAGGGCAAGATCTTCTCGAAGCTCGCCAAGGAGATCATGATCGCCGCCAAGGGCGGCGCTGATCCCGCTGCAAACGCCAGGCTGCGCATGACCATCGAGGCCGCGAAGAAGGCCTCCATGCCCAAGGAGACCCTCGAGCGCGCCATCAAGAAGGGCGCCGGCCTCCTCGATGACACGGCCTCGTTCGAGACCGTGACCTACGAGGGCTTCGCCCCGCACCGCGTGCCGGTGATCGTCGAGTGCCTCACCGACAACAAGAACCGGACCGCGCCGAACATCCGCATCCTGTTCCGCAAGGGCCAGCTCGGCAACTCCGGGTCGGTCTCGTGGGACTTCTCGCACGTCGGGTTGATCGAGGCGTCGCCTGGCCCGGGCGCGCCCGACGCCGAGACCGCCGCGATCGAGGCGGGCGCCCAGGAGGTCGAGGACGGCGAGGACGGCGCGAGCCGCTTCTACACCGAGGCCCACGATCTCGACACGGTCAGCCGCGCGCTCGGCGGCCAGCACTGGACCGTGACCTCGGCGGTGCTGGCGTGGAAGGCCAAGAACCCGGTCACCCTCGACGCCGCGGCCCGCGCCGAGGTCGAGGCGTTCCTGCACGAGCTCGACGAGGACGACGACGTCCAGCACATCTACGCCGGCCTGGCCTGATCCGGGCGGCGCCGGTCGCGGCCCGCGCGGGGGCTGGCCAAGCGATTGGCGGTGCCGCTATCGTACTGGCGGAGGACCCCATGCCCGCACCCGCCCTTGCCGTGACCGCGCACCTGGCCGACAACGTCCGCACGATGCGCGAGGCTCGCGGCCTGTCGCAGCAGCAGATCGCCGCGCAGGCCGGCATCCCGCGCGCGACCTGGACCAACCTCGAGTCGGGCGGGGCCAACCCGACGCTCGCGGTGCTCGTCCGGGTCGCGGACACGCTGCAGGTCCGGCTCGACGAGCTGCTCGCGGCGCCGCGCCAGCCCGGCCGGCACGTGCCGGTCTCGGCCCTGCCGACGCGCACCCGCGGCCAGGTCACGGTGCGCAAGCTCCTGCCGGATCCGGTCGCGGGGCTCGAGGTCGAGCGCCTCACGCTGCCGCCGGGCGCGCGCATGGGCGGCATCCCGCACACGCCAGGCACGCGCGAGTACCTGACGTGCGAGCGCGGCACCGTCGAGCTCGCGGTCGATGGCGCGCTGTACCGGCTCGCCGCCGGCGACGTGGTCGTGTTCCGCGGCGACCAGCGCCACGGCTATCACAACCCCGGGCGCGTCGAGGCGATCGCCTTCAGCGTGATCGCGTTCGCGCCGACGGCGGCGTGATGCCGGGCGGGCGGAATCGCGGCGGCGCCGCGGGCGTTGGATCGCCATGAACCCGCGGCTGAGGCGTCAGGCGGTCATCGCCGCGATCGGCGTCGCGCTCGGCGTGATCGCGCTGGCGTATCGCGGGCCCGGCCGCCAGATCGTGCGCGGCCACGTCGGCGACATCGGCGCGACGATGCTGGTGTTCGCGCTGGTCAGCGCGGCCTGGCGCGGGCCGCGCTGGGCGCGCGCCTCGGCGACCGCCGCGATCGCGCTGGCGATCGAGCTGCGCCAGACGTTCGCGGCCGCGCCCGAGGACGTCGTCGGCACGATGGTCCTGGGCAGCACGTTCGACGCCTGGGATCTGGTCGCGTACGCCGTCGGGATCGCGGCGGCGTGGCTGATCGATCGGGCAGCGCCTCCGACCTGAGCCCGGATCAGCCTGCCGCGCTTTGCCACGCTGCGCCGCGCCCGGTCGGCCATCGCAGACCGATGCTGTCCGGGGCGCGTTGGTAGGGAATGCGCCGTCGCGCATTGCCCGCCGAGGTCGTCATGGTTCGTCCGTTCACCGCCGTCATGGCCACGTCCACCGTCTCGGTGACGATCTCGTCCGCCGATCCGGCGCCGCCGCGGCCGCGCACGCCGACCTCTCGCGAGCTGCGCAGCGTGCCGCTGCCACCGGGGGCCGAACCCGCCGCCGCGCGCCCCGGCGCTACCGATCGCGCATCGTGATCAGCTCGCCGACGACGCTGACCGTCACCAGCACGGCGGTGCGCTCGGGCGAGCCCGTGTCCGGCAGGTGCGCATCGACCGCGACCTCGACGCCGACGGCGCGCCAGGTCGCGAGCCGCGGGAACAGGTCGAAGTCGGTCCAGCCCTTCTCGGAGTGGTAGTCGCTGCCGCCGCCGCCCAGGCGGTGCGCGAACGGGAACCAGGTCATCGCGCCGCCGACCATCGTGCGGTCGGGCAGGCCGTAGCGATCGCGTCCGAACACCGGACCGAACCGCACGCCGACGCGGAAGGGCCAGGGCCCGCCGAAGTTCTGGTAGTCGATGCTGTCGAACAGCACGGCGCGCGCGTGCCGGTCGTACAGCACGCCGCCGTTGGGCGAGATGTACACGCCCTGGTGCCCGGGGAAGCTGTAACCGACGGCGAGGCCGGCGGTCGCGAGCATGCCGGTCGAGCCGGCGCTCGACTGGGTCGGCCCGATCCCGCCGTGGAGCGTGATGCAGCCGCCGGACGCGAGCGCGAGGGCGGCGATCGACCAGGCGGCGCGCCGGGCAGGGGAGGGCATGGCGACTGGCACGCGCGACACCGGTTCCATGGTCTCACCGAATCGCCCCGACGCGATCGCGATCACATCGCGACCCGCCGTCCGCGCGCAGCGGCGGAATGCGTGAGGTCACGCCGGCGTTGCTCCGACGTGACGATCGCGCGTCTCCTGATCCTGGCTCCGCTCCTCGCCTGCGGCCGCGGCGGCGGGTTCGATGCGGGCGAGGCCCGCCTGTCGACGCTCGACGCGCCGGCCCCGACCTGCGACGGCACCGCCACCGAGCTGGCGCCCGGGCTCACCGCCGAGCGCTGGTCGATGAGCGACGCGCCGGCGACGCCGATCGCCGATCGCTGCATCGACGTCGTGCGGATCGATCTGGCGCGCTACCAGGCGCGCCTCGGCTCGAGCGCGCGCGACGGCGCGAGCCGGCCGGCGACCGCGTGGGCCGAGGATCTCGGCGCCGCCGCGGTCATCAACCTCGGGATGTTCAAGGACGACGGCCTGCCGGTCGCGCTCGCCGTCGACGCGCGCGGCGCGATCAGCGGCAAGGACAACCCGAAGTTCGGCGGCTTCCTCGCGTTCGATCCGGTCGATCCCGCGGATCCGCCGGCGGTCGTCGCCGGGCGCACGTGCACCGGCTTCGATCTGCCGGCGCTGCGCCGCCGCTACCGCGCGGTCGTGCAGAGCTACCGGCTCCTCGAGTGCGACGGCCAGGCGATCGCGTGGAAGGACGCGAAGTCGTACTCGGCGGCCGCGGTCGGCGTCGATCGCGCCGGGCGACTCGTGATGATCCATGTCCGGGCGCCGTACACGATGGGGGCGCTGTCGGCGGCGCTCGCGCAGCCCGCGCTCGGGTTGCGCGGCGCGATCTTCGTCGAGGGCGGGCCCGAGGCCTCGCTCGTGGTGCGCGGCCAGGTGCGCTCGATCGAGCGCGTGGGCAGCTTCGAGACCAGCTTCCTCGAGGCCGACTCCAACCATCGCTTCTGGGATCTCCCCAACGTGATCGTCGCGGTCGCCCGATCTCCGCTGCGACCGACAACCTCGCCGAGTTTGTGAAACAAACGGCACGGCAGTTTGACACTGCCACGCACCCCTGGGGGATGATGGGAGCGTGGCGGTCAAGAACTACGTGCTCGACACCAATGTCCTGCTCCACGATCCGCGCGCTGTCTATGCGTTCGCGGACAACCACGTGGTCATCCCGATCTACGTCATCGAGGAGATCGATACCTTCAAGAAGGATCTGTCGGAGCTCGGGCGCAACGCCCGCATGATCGCGCGGCTGCTCGACGAGTCGCGCAAGGACGGCGGCCTGTCCAAGCCGCAGCCGCTCGAGAACGGCGGCACCGTCCAGGTGGTGCTCTCGAAGAACCCGCCCAAGAACCCGAGCTACGACTCGCGGTCGATGGATCAGCGGATCCTCGAGGTCGCGCTCGAGGTCCGCGACGCCCACCCGGAGACGCCGACGATCCTGGTCACCAAGGACGTCAACATGCGCATCCGCGGCGATGCGCTCGGCCTGGTCGCGGTCGACTACGACTCCGAGAGCATCTCGATCGACGAGCTGTACCCGGGCCACCGCGAGCTGTCGGTCGACGCCGGCACGATCGACGCGCTCTACGCCGAGGGCGGCGTCAAGGTCGAGTCGGAGGCGATGTACCCGAACGAGTATCTGCTGCTCAAGGACGAGACCTCGGGCAAGAGCGCGCTCGCCCGGTGGAACAAGGAGACCGGCAAGGTCGCGCCGATCAAGAAGCTGCGCGAGGGCGTCTGGGGCATCCGGCCGCGCAACAAGGAGCAGAACTACGCGCTCGACCTCTTGCTCGACGACTCGGTCAAGCTGGTCACGCTCGTCGGCAAGGCCGGCACCGGCAAGACCCTGCTCGCGCTCGCCGCGGGCCTGCAGAAGGTCACCGAGGAGCAGACCTATCACAAGCTGCTCGTGTCGCGACCGATCTTCCCGCTCGGCCGCGACATCGGCTACCTCCCCGGCGACATCGAGGAGAAGCTCAACCCGTGGATGCAGCCGATCTACGACAACCTCGAGCTGCTCCTCGGCCTCAACAAGACCGACAAGAAGGACGGCCGCAGCTCGGCGGAGCTGATGGAGCTCGGGTTCGTCGAGGTCGAGCCGCTCACGTACATCCGCGGTCGCTCGCTGCCCAACGTCTTCATGATCGTCGACGAGGCCCAGAACCTGACGCCGCACGAGGTCAAGACGATCATCACGCGCGCCGGCGAGGGCACGAAGATCATCCTCACCGGTGACCCGTACCAGATCGATCACCCGTACCTCGACTCGTCGAACAACGGCCTGACCACGGTCGCGGAGCGGTTCAAGCCCCAGGCGATCGCCGGCCACGTCACGCTGGCCAAGGGCGAGCGGTCGCAGCTCGCGGAGCTCGCGACCCAGATCTTGTGATGCGGGTCGCCGGTCGTGCCGCGGCCGCGACGGGCGTGCTCGCGCTCGGCGCGGCGCTCCTGATCGGTCGCGCCGGCGCTGACGATCCGGGCTGGGAGCTGCGCGCGGGCGACCTCGCGCTGGCCAGCGGCGCCAGCGGCGCGGTGTCGCTGACCATCGCGCCGGCGGCGGGCAAGACGGTCTCGGCCGACGGGCCGGTGCGCGTCGACGTGGTCGCGGTCGACGGCGGCGTGGGCGTGCCGCGGCGGCGCTACACCCGCAAGGACGCCGCCGATCCCGCGGCCGACGCGCCGCGCTTCGATCTCAAGGTCCGCGCGCTCACCGCCGGCGATCACGATCTCGCGATCGACGTGCGGTTCTGGCTGTGCGGCGCGCGGATCTGCGCGCCGGTGCGCGCGCACCGCACGGTGACGATCCACGTCGCCGCGCCGCCGGACGCGATGCCGCCCGATGCCAGGCCGCCGCCGGATGCGCCGCCGCCCGACGGTCGCCGGCGCTGAGGCGCGGCGCGCGGCGCACGATCCGCGAGCCAAGGTTCGCGCCCCCGCTTCGCGCGTGCGTGAGATCGCATCGCCGGCACCGCGCGGCGGTATGCTCCAGGTCCATGACACGCGCCCCGCTCGTCCTCGCCGCGCTGGTCCCGCTCGCGTTCGCCGCGCCAGCGTTCGCCGATCCCACGGTCGGCGCTCACGTCGAGTGCTTCCACGGCACCGAGCGCGTGCCGATCCAGAAGCGCCGCGCGCTGTCGAAGCCGATCGTCTGCGCGATCAAGATCGATCAGGGCGAGCCGGCGCCGTCGGCGAAGGCGCAGCTCGTGATCGTGCAGGACGGCTCGCCGCACAAGAGCACGGTCACCAACAGCGATCAGTTCGTGCCCGAGGACGTCGGCGACGGCATCTACTACCCGTTCCCGACCCTGCTGCGCGCCGGCGTCGACTACCGCGCGTGCAAGGACTTCACCGTGCTCGGTCGGATCCTCGACGGCACCGCCGAGGTCTGGCGCGGCGGCGCGACGATCCAGCCGAAGTGCCGCGCGGCCCGCAAGCTGCCCCTGGTCGGCAGCTGCCACTGGGACACCCCGACGACCGGGACCGGCGCGGCGCCCGAGCTGGTGTGCGTGGTGCAGACCAAGAACCTCAAGACCAAGGTGCCGGCGTACACGGCGTGGCTGAAGGTGCACGGCACCGATCATCAGAAGGTCGACACCTTCGGCGACTACCCCGACGACACGTTCGCGGTCGAGGCGCGGTTCGCCGCGAGCGACGCCTCGTGCGGCGGGACGATCGACGCGGTCGCCGAGAATCCGCTGGGCCAGGCGGTCTGGTCGGCGTCGATCGCGGTGCCGTGCCCGGCCGGCGCGACGTCGGACATGGCGCCCAAGGCGACGCCGTAGCGCCGCAGGCCGCTCAGGCCCAGTCGCGGATGACCTGGCGCAGCTCGCCCTGACGGGCGCGGCTGAGCGCGCCGACGACGGCGACGACCAGGTTGTCGCGGTGGATCACGCGGCGCGCGACCTCGGTGACGTCGGCGACCGTGACCGCGTCGATCTGCGCGAGGCGCTGCGCGAGCGACGGCGGCGTGTAGTACAGCGCCACGCCGCCGAACCAGCCGGCCATCGCGCTGGCGTCGTCGAGCGAGGCCAGGAGCTCGTAGCGGTAGCGGGTTCGGGCCTTGGCCAGATCGGCCTCGGTGACGCCGCCCTCGCGCAGGCCGCCGAGCAGCGCGAGCAGCTCGCCGACCAGGGTCGGGACCTTGGCGTTCGCGGTCGCGCCGGTGACCTCGAGCAGCGCCGCATCGGCGAGCGGCTCGATGCCCGCGTTGATCGAGTACGCGAGGCCCTTCTGATCGCAGAGCTGGTAGTGCAGCCGGGTCGACATGCCGTCGTCGAGGCAGCGCAGGAGCGCCACGAACGGCATGTACATCGGGTCGAGCTCGGGGATGCCGCGCAGGAGCAGCGAGATGCTGGTCTGCGCGCCCGAGTCCGTGACGTGCTTCCAGCGCGGGCCGCCCTCGAGCAGCCGCGCGGGCTCGGCGGTCGCGGCCTGGCCGCGCGGCCACGCCGTGAGGTGGCGCTCGGCGGACGCGACGATCTCGGCGTGCTTCACCGGACCCGCGACGCAGAGGATCGCGTTCTCGGTGCCGTAGAAGCGCGCGAAGTGGCGGCGGACATCCGCGTCGGTGAACCGCTCGACGTTGCCGCGCGGCCCGATGATGCGCTGGCCGAGCGGGTGATCATCGAACATCAGGCCGCGAGCGATGTCGTCGGCGTTGATCTCGACGTCGCTCTCGTCATAGTCCTCGTTGATCTCCTCGAGGATCAGCGCGCGTTCGAGCTCGATGTCGCCGAACTTCGGCCGGCCGAGCAGCTCGCCGTAGAGCGCGAGCCCCTGATCGACCAGGGCCGGCTCGAACGAGGTCTGGAACAGCGTGTAGTCGCGACCGGTCTCGGCGTGGAGCGTGCCGCCGAGCCGCTCGATCGCGGTGTTGAGCGCGAGCGAGGTCGGGTAGGCATCCGTGCCGCGGAACAGCATGTGCTCCGTGAAGTGCGACAGCCCGTTGTCCTCCGGCGACTCGAAGCGCGAGCCGACCTTGAGGAAGGCTGCGACGGTGGTGGTGTGCAGGTGAGGCAACGCGACCGTCGTGACCCGGAGGCCACTCGGCAACACGGTCGTCGCTACGTCAGGATCGATCGCCACGGTCGGGCACCCTAGCAGGATGTGGCCCAAGTACATCGCCGGCCTGCGCACATCGCCATCCGCGGCGTTCGAGGCGGCCAACCGCGCGAGATCGCCCGGACCCGACAGCCAAGGGCGAACACGGGCCGACGCGACGCATGAACTGCGTCGTCGTAGATGTTAGTGAAGCCAGTGATAACGAACACTTCGCCTGGCCGCGGCGGTTGACGTGGCGTCCATCCACGCGCTATCACCAAGGTCGATCGGGGATCGGATGCTGCTCAAAAAGATCGTGGTCGCCGAGGACGACGATGCCATCGCGCACATGGTGAACATGGCGCTCGGCGACGCAGGGTTCCTGTGCCTGCGCGCGCGCGACGGCGAGGAGGCGCTGCGGCTGGTCCGCGCGCACGATCCCGACCTGCTCGTGCTCGACGTGATGATGCCGCGGCTCGACGGGTTCGAGGTCGCGCGCCGCCTCAAGAGCGACGTCATGTGGTCGCGCACGCCGATCCTCATGCTGACCGCGCTCGCCGGCACCGATCATCAGATCGAGGGGCTCGAGGCCGGCGCCGACAGCTACATGGCCAAGCCGTTCGATCTGCGCGAGTTCAACGCGCGGGTGAAGGCGCTGGTCCGCGCGGCGCGCCGCGAGCGCGATCGCAACCCGACCACGGATCTGCCCGGGTCGCGCGCGATCGACAGCCACCTCGAGGAGGTCCTCAAGGGTGGGCCGGCCGCGGTGGTCCACATCGATCTGTTCGCGTTCGACGCCTACGCCGACACCGTCGGCTTCGGAGTCGCCGAGGACACCGTCCGCGCGCTCGCCAAGCTGATCCTCGACGAGGCGCGCACCCAGTCGGGCGGCGGCGCGTTCGTCGGGCACATCGGCGGCTCGGACTTCCTCGTCGTCGCCGCGCCGGCGCAGGCCGAGGCGATCGCGCGCAGCGTGGTCGAGGCCTTCGACGCGCGCCGCGCCGAGATCGTTCCCGGTGACGAGGGCAAGCCGCTGGCGCTGGTCGCCGCGGTCGCGCCGACCGAGGGGCTGTCCGCGGCGCACGGCATCGACGACCTGGGCCGACGCCTGGGCAAGGCGATGAAGGCGGCGAAGGCGGCGGGCCGGTCGGGCATCGTGATCTGGACGCCGCCGCCAGGAGTCTGACGTGGCCGCCGGCGACGGTGGCCGCGACGAGATCGGCAGCGCCGACACCGTCGCGGAGACGCCGGAGTCCGGCGCCTCGGGTGGCGGGGTCTCGGCCGACTTCTCGACGCCGAGTCCGCCGCGCGGGTTCCGCGCCGTCGAGCCGGGCGCCGCGCTCGGGCGCTACACGCTCGAGGCCGAGCTGGGCGCGGGCGGCATGGCCACGGTCTATCGCGCGCGCGATCGCGAGCTGCGCCGCGACGTCGCGCTGAAGATCCTGTTCCCGCACCTCACCAAGAAGGACGAGGTCGTGCGCCGGTTCGCGCGCGAGGCGCGGGCCGCGGCCGGGCTCGCGCACGATCACATCCTGCGGGTCTACGACGTCGGCGGCGGCGAGATCGCGGGCGGCGATCCGCCGTACATCGTGATGGAGCTGGTGCGCGGCGAGAGCCTGCGCGAGCTCGCGGAGCGCGCGGCGCCGCTGGTGGCCGAGCTGGTCGCCTGCATCGGCGCGGTGCTGTGCGACGCGCTCGCGGTCGCGCACGCCGCGGGCGTGATCCACCGCGACGTGAAGCCGGCCAACGTGCTGATCGGCCCCGGTGGGCGGCTCCTGCTCGCCGACTTCGGCGTCGCGCGCATCGAAGACGACGACTCGCTGGTCACGCGCACCGGCGCGCTGCTCGGCACGCCGTCGTTCATGTCGCCCGAGCAGGCGCAGGGCGAGCCGGTCGACGCGCGCAGCGATCTGTACGCGGTCGGCGCGACGCTCTACCAGCTCGCGACCGGCAGCCTGCCGTACAGCGGCCCGACGGCGCGCGTGGTCGCGGCGCTCGCGGTCGGGCAGCTGGTGCCGCCGCTGCGGCGCGCGCCGGCGATGGGCCCGGATCTGGCGCGGGCGATCGAGGCGCTGATGGCGACCGATGCCGAGCGCCGGCCGGCGAGCGCGCGCGAGGCGGCGAAGCTGCTGCGCGCCGCGGCCCACGCCGGTGGCGTCGATGATGTCGACGCCGAGCTCGCGCGGTTCTTCGCCGATCCGGCGGCGTATCGCGCGGCGCGCACGCCGGCGATCGTGGACCATGTCGTTCGCGAGGCGCGGTCCGCGCTGGCGCGGCGCGAGCTGCCGCGGGCGATCGCGCTCGCGGATCGCGCGGCGGCGCTGGCTCCGGCGGATCCCGCGGTCGCGGCGCTGGGCGACGAGGTCGCCGCCGGCGGGCGGCGCGGGCGGCGCGCCGGCGTGATCGCCGGCGTCGCGCTGGTCGGGGCCGGCGCGCTGGCCTTCGCGCTGTGGCCGGCGGGTGTCCGGACCGCGGACATCGATGCCGCGCCGATCGCGATGGTCAGCGACGCGCCGCAGGTCGCGGTCGAGGTGGTCGTCGATGCAGCGCCGGTCGCGCCGATCGTGAGCGACGCCCCCGCCGAGGTCGCGCTCGCGGCTCCCGATGCGCACCTCGCGCGCAAGGACGCCGGGCCGCGCGAGGTCCGCGACGCCGCGCTCGCGCTGGTCTCCGCCGATGCGCCATCGCCCGACGCTGCGCTCGCCGTGATCACGGTGCCCGACGCCGCGCCGGCGCCTGCCCACGTGCGGGTCGCGATGGACGCGTGGTGCGAGCTGACGATCGACGGCGTCGCGCACGGCCGCGCCGATCGGTCGCGCGCGATCGAGCTCGCCGCCGGCCACCACGAGCTGGTGTGCGGGCAGGGCGCCGGTCGCCCGAGCTGGCGCGGTGCGATCGATCTCGCGCCGGGCCAGGACCGCGAGGTCTCCGGCTCGCTGCTCGCGCCGGTCGACGTCACGATCGACGTGCGCGGCGGCGATCGCGCGATCGTCGACGGCACCGCGCACGCGCGCCAGGCGGTGGTCCGCCTCGCGCCCGGCCGGCACAAGGTCGAGGTCAAGTCCGGCGATCGCGTGATCGCCAGCGGCTGGGTGTCGGTGCCGCGGGTCGCGGCCTGCGCGTTGCGCGAGACGCCCGAGCTCGACTGCTACTGACTGATCACCACGTCACAGCTGCTGCGTGTACTTCACCGTGCCGCTGACGCACACCGAGACGTCCATCGTCCACGGCGTCGTCGGCAGCGTGCCCTGGACGTCGAGCGTGATCGCGATCGAGTTGCTGCGCAGGTACGCGAGCGCATCGACGTCGGCCACCGCATCGACCGACAGCGTCGCGCCGTCGCGCACGCAGCCCTCGCCCGAACAATCCACCACCGTCTGCGTCGGCAGCCCCGCAGCAGGATCGTCGCTGCCGACCGTGCCGCGCGCCGACGTCAGGAACCCGAAGTCGGTGACGCCGCTGGTGGCGTGGAGATCGGCGCGCACGAACTTCACGTCGCCGTCGAGCTGCGCCAGCCCCTGCAGCGAGGCGAAGTCCTCGAACACGAACTCGACGTGCGCGCCGCCGCTGCCATCGGAGGCAGGGACCTCGACGCCTTGATACTGGAGACAGACCTCCTTGGTCTCGACCTGCACCTCGAGCAACGGACAACCGCCGCTCGTGATCATCGTCCCGAACCCGCACGCCACGATCAGGCTGGTTGGCCTCATGGAAGTTCCTCTGCGCAAACCCAGTTGCGCGATCGCGTGTCGATCAGTTGAACGCGTAGACGATCAGCCCGACGCGGACCGACGGGGTCCACGACGTGACCCTGGGGTCCTCCGTGAAGGTCACGCCCTTCTGCGGATCGGAGAGCCCATGGATGAGACCGGTGGTCCGGCTGACGCCGCCGTGGATGTAGAACGTGGCCCACGCGCGCCCGAACTCGAAGCCGACGTGGGCGTCGACGTAGTCGTAGCCGACGCGGTCGAGCATCGCCGACGAGTAGGTCGGATCCTGCAGGGCGATCCGCGCGATCATGTTGGCGTCGCCTTCGGGATACCGCCCGACGTCGAGCGACACCGAGGGCGAGAACCACCACGGCAGCGGCACGATCGTGACGCCGGCGCGCAAGCCGGTGCTGATCAGGTTGGAGCCGATGCCGGCGTTCAGCCGGATCGGGCCGACCGGCCGGTACACCAGCGACGCGACGCCACCGTCGGGCACGCCGAGGTCGGTCATCACGCCGAAACGGCGCACGTGGTCCGCGGCCGCGTCGCGCGTCGCGACCGTCATCGTCGCGAGCACCACCGCCAGGAACGCCGCACGCCCGTTGCTCATCGCAAGGGGAACTCGACCCCCGACGGGTATGCTTGACCCCCTGGCCGGGTACTGGCGGGGTAGCGCGGATCGATCGCCAGATCCGCGCAGGCGTGTACACCTACGTCGACCTCCGTCCGACTCCGTGAAGGGCAGGGGAGGCGATTTGCGCAGGCGTCGCTTGGCGGCGGGTCAGAACGACAGCCGGAACAGCGCGCCGCCGCCCGGGCGCGCGGCGGTCGTGATCGCGCCCTGGTGCACGAGCATCACCTGGCGCGCGAGCGCGAGCCCGATGCCCGAGCCGTCGGCCTTGGTCGTGAAGAACGGCAGGAAGATCTTGTCGCCGAGCGCATCGTCGACGCCGGGCCCGTTGTCGGCGATCTCGATCACCGGGCGGCCGCGCTCGGACTGGTGCGCGGTGAGCCAGACCTCGGGGGCCGCGCCACCCGCGGCGGCGTGGGCCGCGTTGTGCAGGATGTTGATCACCGCCTGGTCGAGGAGCGCGTCGTCGGCGACGACGGTCAGGCCCGCGGCGGGCAGGGTGACGTGCAGCGCGACGCCCTTGCCCGTGAGCTCGGCGCGCAGCAGCTGCTCGACCCGCGCGAGGTACGCGCGCAGCTCGATCGCGCGCAGGGTCGGCGGTGGCATCTGCGTGAACTGCCGGTAGCTGCGGACGAAGCGCATGAGGCCGTCGGCGCGGCGCGCGACCGTGGAGACCGCGGCCTCGAGATCGTCGCGGAGCTCGCCGCCATCCGCGGGCAGCTCGGCCACCAGCCCCTCGGCGGTGCGGGCGAGCGAGGCGATCGGCGTCAGCGAGTTGAGGATCTCGTGCGACAGGATCCGCGCCATGTCGTGCCAGGTCGACAGCGTCGTGCCGTCGAGCTCGCGCTGGATGTCCTGGAGCGTGATCAGCTTGACCACCGCGCCGCCGACGGTGAGCTGGGTCGTGGACATGACCAGCTGGCGCTGCACGCCATCGACCTCCATGCGCGTGACGATGCGGGCGCCGCGCGCGCTCTGCGCGACGTCGCGCTGGAACAGCGGCCCGAAATCGATCAGCCGCGCGACCGTCGTCGACGCCGACAGATCGAACAGCCGGCGGGCCGCGCTGTTGAGCAGCGCGACCGTGCCGTCGTCGTGGACCGCGACGATCGCGACCGGCACGTGCTCGACCAGCGCCTCGAGGTAGCGCCGCTGGTTCTCGCCCTCGAGCCGGGTCGCGCGGAACTTGCCGAGCAGCTCCTCGAACGCGGCCTCCAGCTCGGCGAACGACGGCCCGAGGTGCGCCATCGCGAACGACTGCTGGAAGTCGTCGAAGCGGATCGCGCCGACCAGCCGGGCGAGCTCGCGGTTGGTGCGATGGACGTCGCGCACCAGCAGCGCGGCCTGGATCGCGGCGGCGCCGAGGACGATCGCGCTCACCGCGTACAGCCCGCCGGCGGTGACCAGCGCGGCGAACCCGCAGAGCGTCGCGGTGAGCGCGATCAGCCGCAGCGCGAGCCGCAGCGCGAACCGATCGGCCCCCGACGCGCCTCGCGTCGCGCGCTCAGAGCCCATGCTTCTCCATGCGCCGGTACAACGACGCGCGCGTGATGCCGAGGTCGTCGGCGGCGTGGGTGACGTTGCCGGCGTGGCGCGCCAGGGCCTGCACGATCGCCTGCTTCTCGAGCTCGGCGAGGGTCGCGCTCGGCGCGTCGGGCGAGGTCGTCACCGCGGGCGTGGGCGCTGGCGTCAGCGCGAAGTCGCTGCGGCGCAGCACGGCGCCGTCGCACAGGATGACCGCGCGCTCGAGCGCGTGGCGCAGCGCGCGGATGTTACCGGGCCAGGGATAGGCGACCAGCGCCTCGAGCGCGTCGTCGGCGATCGCCTCGACCGGGCGGCCGATCTTGTGGGCGTAGATCCGCATGAAGTGCTCGGCGAGCAGCGGGATGTCCTCGCGGCGCTCGCGCAGCGGCGGCACGACGATCTCCACCGTGTTGAGCCGGTACAGCAGATCCTGGCGGAAGATCGCCTCGTCGTGGAGCTCGGCGGTCGGTGCGTTGGTCGCCGCGATCACGCGCACGTCGATCGCGACCGGCGCGTTGGCGCCGACCGGGACCACCTCGCGTCGCTCGAGCGCGGTCAGGAGCTTGGCCTGGAGCGGGCGCGGGACGTTGGCGACCTCGTCGAGGAACAGCGTGCCGCCGCTGGCCGCCTGGAACCGCCCGATGCGGTGATCGTCGGCGCCGGTGAACGCGCCCTTGCGATGGCCGAACAGCTCGCTCTCGATCACCGTCGCGGCGACCGCGCCCATGTCGACCGACATGAACACCGCGTCGGCGCGCCGCGACTGGCGGTGCAGCGCGCGCGCGACCAGCTCCTTGCCGGTGCCGTTCTCGCCGAGGATCAGCACGTTCGCGTCGGTCGGCGCGGCCTTGCCGATCAGCTCGAACACCCGCCGCATCGCCGGCGAGTCGCCGAGGATCGGATCGGTCGGCCGGTTGATCTCGGCGGCCAGCGCCTTGTTCTGGCGCTTGAGCCCGGCGGCCTCGACCCGGCTCTGGCGGTGGGCCACCGCCGCGCGCACGGTCGCGAACAGCTTCTCGTTCTGCCAGGGCTTGGCGACGAAGTCGAACGCGCCGCGCTTCATCGCCTCCACGGCGGTGTCGAACTCGGTGAACGCGGTCATCAACACGACCACGGCCTCCGGATCGGTCGCGAGGATCTGGCCCATGAGGGTCAGGCCTTCGCGCGCGGCGTTGGCGCTGGTGACGAAGTGCATGTCGAGCAGCACCACATCGAACGCGCGTTCGGCCAGGAGCGCGGGCAGGCGCTCGGGCACGTGCGTGGTCACGACCTCGAACTCGCGCTTCAGGAGGAGGCGCGCCGCGGTGAGGACGTCGTGGTCGTCGTCGACCACGAGGATGCTGGCTGACTTCATCGGGCCCCCTGGGTCGCGTCCTGCACGCAGCTCGCGTCCTTCACTGCACGCATCCGGACGGCACCGTCCGGATCCGTACACTCGACCGTCCGGTCCTGGCGACCCCGATCGGCAACCTTCTGATTCTGCTTGGCTCTCATCTGGCGCTGCTCTTGCTGAAGCGGTTCTGCGCATGATGGTAGCGAGAACCGAGCCGGGCCCGAGCGATGCGGTCCTGGGTGCGCCCTCCGGCGCCGCGATGGATCGCGTGATCCAGCGCCGCCCCATCTGGCGGCGGCGCGCGGTGATCGGCGCGGGGCTCGCGGCGGTCGCGATCGCGGCGGTCGTGATCCTGCGCCCGGGCGGCGCGCGCAGCCTCGCGGTCGACGGCACCCACGTGACGATCGCCCGGGTCACCCGCGGCCAGTTCGACGACGTCATCGCGATCCGCGGCCAGGTCACGCCGCTGCGCACGACCTACGTCACGACCGCGGCCGGTGGCCAGGTCGAGGCGATCAAGGTGGAGGACGGCGCGCGGGTCGCGCCCGGCCAGGCGCTGGTCGAGCTGTCGAACACCGCGCTGCAGCTCGATCTGATCTCGCGCGAGGCCCAGATCACCGAGCAGCTCAACAACCTGCGCGGCCTCGAGCTGGCCCAGGAGCAGACCCGGCTGGTCCACGAGCGCGAGATGGTCGAGGTCCACTACCAGCTCAAGCGCCTGACCCGGCAGCGCGCGGTCGTGCAGCGCGCGGTCGACAGCGGCCTGTCGCCGCAGCTCGAGCTCGACGATCTCGTCGACGAGCTCGACTACTACCAGCGCCGGCTCACGGTCCAGACCGAGACCCGCACCGCCGCCGATCGGCTGCAGCGCGCGCAGCTGGTGCAGATGCGCGCCGCCGCCGAGCAGCTCGACAAGAACCTCGACCTCGCGCGCAAGAACCTCGACGGCCTGAAGGTCCGCGCGCCGATCGGCGGCACGCTCAGCGCGTTCACGCTCGAGGTCGGCCAGTCGCTCGCGCCCGGCGATCGCATCGCGCAGATCGACGACCCCGATCACTACAAGGTCGTCGCCAGCATCGACGAGTTCTACCTGCCGCGCGTGGATCTCGGCCAGCGCGCCGACTACCCGCTCGGCGGCACGACCTATCACCTCACCGTCTCGAAGATCCGGCCGCAGGTGTCGAACGGCCAGTTCCAGGTCGAGCTGGTGTTCGCGGGCGAGGCGCCGGCGGCGATCCGCCGGGGCCAGACCGCGCCGCTCCAGCTCCAGCTCGGCCAGCCGACCGAGGCCGTGATCATCCCCAACGGCGCGTTCTACAACGACACCGGCGGCGCGTGGGTGTTCGTGGTCGCGAGCGATCACCGCCACGCCGTGCGCCGCGCGGTCAAGCTCGGCCGCCGCAACCCGCAGCAGATCGAGGTCCTCGATGGCCTCTCCGTCGACGAGGAGCTCGTGACCTCGCCGTACACCAACTATCTCGACATGGATCGCTTGCAGCTCACCCCGTGAGCGCAGGGACCGATCGGACGAAAGGACACCCGATGCTGGTGAAACTCGAGAGCCTGACCAAGACCTATCGCGCGGCCGAGGTCGAGACCACCGCGCTGCGCAGCGTGAACGTCGACATCCGCGAGGGCGAGTTCGTCGCGATCATGGGCCCGTCGGGTTGCGGCAAGTCGACCTTGCTCAACGTGATCGGCATGCTCGACGCGCCGTCCGGCGGGCGCTACGTGTTCCGTGGCGAGGACATCACCGGGTACAACGAGGCCCGGCTCGCCGATCTGCGCAAGCGCCAGCTCGGCTTCGTGTTCCAGAGCTTCAACCTGATCGACGAGCTCACCGTCGAGGGCAACATCGAGCTGGCGCTGCTCTACCAGGGCGTGTCGCCCGCCGACCGCAAGGCGCGGGTCGCCGAGGTGATGTCGCGGATGAAGATCGCGCACCGCGCGAAGCACTTCCCGGCGGCGCTGTCGGGCGGGCAGCAGCAGCGCGTCGCGGTCGCGCGCGCGGTGGTGTCGAAGCCCGCGCTGATCCTCGCCGACGAGCCGACCGGCAACCTCGACTCGCACAACGGCGAGGAGGTGATGAAGCTCCTGGTCGAGCTCAACGCCGCGGGCACGACGATCGTCATGGTCACGCACTCGTCGGCCCACGCCGAGTTCGCGCGGCGGACGATCCACCTGTTCGACGGCCAGGTCGCGACCGAGCACCTGCGGGCGGCGAGCTGACCCATGCTGCGCCACTACCTCACGGTCGCGTTCCGCAACCTGGCCGCGAACAAGCGCTACGCGGCGATCAACATCGGCGGCCTGACCGTCGGCCTCGCGGCGTGCCTGCTCATCCTGCTCTACGTCCAGGACGAGCGGTCGTACGAGCGCTGGGTGCCGAACGCCGAGCGCATTGGCGTCGTGGAGACCACGTTCCGCGTCCCCGGCGGCGAGGTCCTGGCGTTCGCGGGCTCGCCCGGCCCGCTCAAGCCCGCGCTCGATCGCGAGTTCAGCTCCGAGCTCGAGCGCACGGTGCGCGTCTACCACGACGACCAGCCGGTGCGGATCGGCGACCGCACGATCCGCGGGGCGCTGTCGTACGTCGACCCCGGCTTCTTCCAGCTGTTCGACCTGCCGATGGTCGCCGGCGAGCGCGAGGGCGTGCTCGCCAACAACGCCTCGATGATCGTGTCGGCGACGACCGCGCGCACCTGGTTCGGCGACGCCCCGGCGATCGGCAGCACGGTGACGATCGACGGCAAGACGCCGTTCACGATCATCGGCGTGTTCGCGGATCTGCCGGTCGAGACGCACCTCGAGCTCGACGCGATCGCGCTGCTCGACCCGGCCCGCTACCACGATCAGCCGTGGGTCCTCGATCGCTGGACCGCGGGCAACGTCATGACCTACGCGCTGTTCCGGTCGCCGGAGGCGATGGCGGACGTGACCCCGCGGCTGCCCGCGTTCGTCGATCGCAACGTCAGCTTCGACATGCCGAGCCTCACCGAGGCGCCGTCGACGCTCATGCAGCTCGACGTCATGCCGCTGCTCGACATCCACCTCCACGCCGACAAGCCCGGCTACGAGCACACCGGCAGCATGGCCGCGGTGATCGCGTTCGCGGGCATCGCGCTCCTGATCCTCATCATCGCGTGCATCAACTTCGTCAACCTGGCCACCGCCCGCGCGATGAAGCGCGCGCGCGAGGTCGCGATGCGCAAGGTGGTCGGCGCGACCCGCGGTCAGCTCGTGCGCCAGCACCTCGGCGAGGCGATCGTCACCGCGCTGATCGCGCTGGTGTTCGCGGTCGCCGTGGTCGAGGTCGTGCTCGGCGGCTTCAACGCGTTCCTGCACAAGTCGCTGCGCCTCGATCTGACCGGCGACCCAACGCTGCTCGCCGAGATGCTCGGGCTGGTGCTGGTGGTCGGCGTGATCGGCGGGCTCTACCCCGCGGTCTACCTGTCGCGGTTCCGGCCGGGGACGGTGCTCAAGGCCAACCAGTCTTCGACGCAGGGCTCGTCGCGGCTGCGGACCGGGCTGGTGGTGTTCCAGTTCGCGATCTCGATCGCGCTGATGATCTGCACCGCGACGATCTACTGCCAGACGATCTACGCGCGCCAGCTCGACCTCGGCTTCCAGCGCGGCGATCGGATGACGCTGGGGGCGCTCGGCGATCTGCCGTCGGGCGAGACCATCGCAACGCTGAAGCGCGAGATCCTGGCGCTGCCCGGCGTGCGCGGGGCGAGCCTGTCGACGGACACGCCGCCGCTCCAGAGCGACAACCACACGCTGCTCTTCACCAGCGCCGCTGGCGACGATGGTCGGCTGCTCATCGAGACCCTGCGGGTCGATCCGGACTTCTTCGACGTCTATGGCGTGCCGCCGGTCGCGGGCCGGCTGTTTTCGATGGATCACCCCGACGACTTCACGCCCGTCGCCGACATGCACGGCCCCGACCTGCACCAGGGCATCGTCATCAACCGCGCGTTC
Organism: Deltaproteobacteria bacterium; assembly: GCA_021413675.1. Lineage (GTDB taxonomy): Bacteria > Myxococcota_A > Polyangia > Haliangiales > Haliangiaceae > JAIOQA01. The sequence continues at coordinate 71,518 of JAIOQA010000154.1, forward strand.
GCCGCGAAGCTCGGCTACGCCCGCCCCGACGATGCCGTGGGCAAGGTGCTGTGGGACCTGACCGACGCGGACAACCCGACGGTCCGCACCCGCACGACGATCGTCGGGGTCGTGCCCGATCTCTACCTGCGGTCGGCGCGCGCCGAGATGACGCCGATCCTCTACTACGTCAGCCCGCCGGGCCGCCGGTTCGGGCGCCTCACGGTGCGCGCGGAGCCGGGGCGCATGGCCGACGTCGCGCGCGGCGTCGAGGCGATCTGGGCGCGGCTCGTACCCGACGTGCCGATCCGGACCGGCTTCGTCGACGAGGCGATCGCCAAGCAGTACGACGCCGACGAGCAGCGCGGCCAGATCTTCGCGGCGTTCTCGGTGCTCGCGATCCTGATCGCGTGCCTCGGGCTGTTCGGACTCGCGGCGTTCTCGGCGGAGCGACGCACCAAGGAGATCGGCATGCGCAAGGTGCTCGGCGCGAGCGTCCTCGACATCGTGCGGCTGCTGGTCTGGCAGTTCTCGCGACCGGTGCTGATCGCGAACCTCATCGCGTGGCCCGTCGGCTTCTACATCATGAGCACCTGGCTGGCCGGGTTCCGCCACGCCATCGACCTGACGTCGCCGGTGCTCTTGATCGGGATCTTCGGCGGCGCGGCGCTGATCGCTCTGGCGATCGCCTGGCTCACGACCGCCGGTCACGCCTACCGGGTGGCGCGGGCCAGCCCGATCCGCGCGCTCCGCACGGAGTAGCCCCCGCTCGGCGGATCGCGACATCGGTGTCGTGTTTCACGGCGGTGCCGCGAACTCCGGCAGTGGTCACGGGCCCGGACCCGGGTCCCGCCGGGTGGCCCAGGTCCCCGGAATCCCAGGCGACGCTCGTCGAGGCGGGCAGCCAGGTCCGCAGGATCCGGCAGGCTTCGGCGAGGTGGGCGCGGGAGGCTTGCGTCTGGCCGGCTGGTTGCAAGACAACTGATCCGTGAGGGTCATCGTCAGCTCGGTCGTCGCGCTCGCCGCCACCGGCTGCTTCTACGTCGATCCGATCAACGAGCGGCCGTCCGCGGAGATCGTGCGCGACAACGTCGACCTGCCGCACCGCGGCGAGGTCGCGCAGGTCCACGCCCGCTACGACGATCCCGACGGCGATCCGGTGCGCATCGGCTGGTCGGCGCTCGCGTGCGGCGCGGGCGGCCTCGACTGCGATGCCGTGCCGTTCCAGACCGGCACCACGTCGCTCTTCACGGTCGTCGTGCCGTACATCCGCGCTGACGGCACGACGGTCGGCGCGGTGCGGATGCTGCTCGATGTCGCGGATCGCTGGAACGCGCAGGCGCGGCCCGAGCAGCAGCTGGTCATCGACGTCGTCGATCACGCCCCGACGGTGGAGGTGCAGACCAGCGGGCGCCAGATCGACAACCACTACCCGGTGACCGTCCCGATCCGCGTGGCCGCGATGTTCAGCGATCTGGACTCCGGCGACGACGTCACGCTGACCTGGAAGCTGTTCCCGGCGGCGGGCTCGCGGCCGGAGACCACGACCTGGGAGGCATGGCCCGGGCCCCCGACCACCGGGCTCGAGGAGATGAAGCTCATCCCCGATGTCGGCGGCAACTGGACCGTGCGCGTGACCGCCGTGGACGGGCAGGGCGAGATGACCGTGACTGACCGCGTGATCGACGTGCGCGAGGACGCGCCGCCGTGCATCGGCGCGCTCGACCCCGGGACCGCGGATGCGACGATCATCGTCGACGCGCCGCGCCGGTTCGCGGTGCTCTCGGTCGACGACGACATCAACGTCTATCCGGCGCCGTCGAGCAACGACGAGTTCCTGCGCGCGGCCACGTTCGCGTGGGCGCTGGCCTCACCGGCGACCGGCGGCGCGCTCGAGCCGGTGGTCGGGCTCGGCACCAGCGATCTGGTGATCGATCCTGCGAACTACCAGCCCGGCGACACGCTCGACGTGCGGGTGGAGATCGGTGACGCGATCGTCCGCCCGCTGCCGTGCGATCCGGCGTCGCCGACCTGCTCGGTCAACGGCTCGACCTGCATGCAGCGCCAGACCTGGCACCTGGAGATCCGGTGAGCGGCGCGCGCAGGCCGATCACCGCGCGGGTCGCGATCGCCGCGATGCTGCTCGCGGGCTGCGGCGCGGGGAGCGCGGGGGACAGCCCGGACGCCAGCATCATCACGGGCGACGCCGGCATCTTCGACGCGCCGCCCTCGTGCGCCATCAACGTCACGTTCTCGCTGCCGCCGGGCCACGCGGAGCCGATCGCGGGCGACATCATCCAGGCGACCGGCCTGGTCACCAACGGGCCGGCCTTCCTGCAGCCGGTGTGGCAGGTGAAGCACAACGGCGTCACCACCACGCCGCCAGCCATCGATGACCACGGCCTGGTCGTGCAGTTCACCGTCGACGAGGCTGGCGTCTACGAGGTCGTGTTCGCGCCCGACAACCTTGGGGCATGCAGCGCCTGGGACATGCCGCTCAACGTGAAGGCCGCGGGCGCGAACAGCGCGCCGTGGCGGCTGCGCGTGGTCCCGAGCACCGGCGCCGCGCCGCCGCAGGAGCAGATCATCCGGGTCAGCGGGGGCGCGCCCGCCGCGCTCGGCACGATCGTGCTGCAGCCGGGCAGCGCCGCCGATGGCCACCTCCTCGACGGCAGCGCCGCGCCGGTCGCGGCCGCGCTGCGGTTCGAGCCCGACGCGACGCCTGATCTCCCGGTCGAGGCCAGCGCCGGCAACGACGGCGCCTTCCACGTGCGGGTCCAGAACGGTCCGCACCACGTGCTGGTCGTGCCGATCGACGCGACGCGCGCGCCGGCCCGGCTGCCGTGGAACGCGCTCACGCCCGACCTGACCTTGCCGAGCTCGGACCTGATCAGCGGGACCGTCCGGGCGCCGGACGATTCGCCGGTCGCCGGCGCGCGCGTCGTGCTGACGATCGCGGGGGTGCCGACGACGGTCGCGACCACCGACGCGAGCGGCGCATGGAGCGTCCGCGGCCACCGCGGCGGCACGGTCGCGGTCACGGTCGCGCCGCCCGCCGCCTCGGGCCTGCCGCGCCTCGAGGTCACCGGCGCGGCGCTCGATCTCGCGCAGCCGGTGGCGATCCACTACGCGCCGGGCCTCGCGACCACCGATCTCGGCGGCGCGGTCGTGCGCGCGGGCGCGGTCGCCGCGCCAGGCGCGCGCGTGAGCTTCGTCGGGCCGGTCGCGGCCGCGGCCACGATCACCGCCGGCACGACGGTCACCGCGGGTGGGCGCATCCAGCTGAGCGCGGTCGCGAACGGCGCTGGCGTGCTGCCGCCGACCCGGGTACCGGCGATCGCGCAGCGCGCGGTGATCGCGACCACGCCGACGGTGTTCGCGGTGGTCGCGCTCGACCCGACCAGCGCGCCCGCGACGATCGATGCGCCCGGGCTGGTGTCACTGACCGGCACGATCACCGACGCGAGCGGCGCGCCGCGGGCCAACGCGCGCGTCCTGGTCACGCCGACCGGCGACCTCGGCGCCGCGACGATGATCCCGGCGGCGGCGATCACCGATGCCAGCGGCGGGTTCGCGATCCAGGTCGCGCCCGGTGGCCACTACGCGCTGGCCGCGACCGACCCGGCGCTGGCGCTGGCGCGCGTCGACCGTCCCGACGTGACCGGGGGCGCGCTGGGCGCCGTCGCGCTCGGGCCGGCGCTGCCGCTGTCCGCGACGATCCAGGTCGCGGCGCAGCCGGGCGGGCTGGTCGGCGCGGCGGTGTCGCTCCTGTGCGCGACCTGCACCGGCGTCGATCGCACGAAGCCGGTCGCCGAGGGCGTGACCGATATCGCCGGGGGCTTTTCGATGGCGGTGCCCGACCCGGGCGTCGCGCCGATGCTCCGCTAACCGTGTACGATCCTCGCGTGCAACGCGCTCGCTGCGCCACCGTTGTCCTCGCCATCGCCGTCGCGATGCGCGGGGCGGACGCGCTGGCCGGCGGGGCGGGCGGGCATCCTGCGCCTGCGCCCGCGCCCGCGGTCGAGTCGGTGACGGTCGCGCTGTTGCCGCTGGCCACCGACAAGGGCCTCGCGCTCTACGGCCAGCCGGTCGCCAGCGAGCTGGCCCGCGCGCTGCGCGGCGGCGGCCTCGACGTCGTCGTGGTGTCGACCGGCGCACCGGTGCCGTCGCGCGCGCGGCTGGTCATCGACGGGACGATCGCCTCCGATCACGGCGGCATCGCGCTCGAGGTCCGGGTCCGCGATCCCGAGCGCGGCGCGGTGGTCGCGACGATCGCGGCGCGCGCACCCGAGCTGGCGACGATCGATCGCGCGGCCGCGGAGCTGGCGGCGAAGCTCCTGCCGGCGGTGCGCGAGCACCTGCAGGCGATCGCGCCGCACCCGATCGATCCGCCGCGCGATCCGGTGCACGAGCCGCATCCGCGCGATCCGCATCCGATCGATCCGCCGCGCGATCCGCACCCGGGCGAGCCGCACCCGCCCGATCCGCGGGTGGCGACGCCGGCCGCGCTGGTCTCGATCAAGGTCAGCGCGCCGAGCTTCCCCGTCGAGGCTGCGACCGCGTTCGGCACCGACCTCGTCGCGCGCGTCGGACACCGCGCCGTCATCGGCGAGATCCCTGCCGGGCCCCTCACGGGCATGGACTTCGCGGTGCAGATCGACATCGTCGACTTCGACCTCGAGCAGCTCGGGGTGCTGGTCGCGCGCGCCGGGGCCCGGGTCCGCTGGCGCGACGCCAGCGGCGCGCTGGTCGCCGATCGCGTGGTCCGCACCGACACCGTGGTCGGCAGCCGCAAGGATGACGCCGCGGCGATCGCCCGCGCGTGCGCCGCTCAGCTGGTCGAGATCGTGGCGCCGCGCGCGCGCCGCTGGGCGGGCGCGCGATGACCGCACGTTCGTTCGTCGCCGCGCTCGCGCTGGCCAGCGTCTCGATCACGAGCGTCGCCAGCGCGCAGCCCGGCGCGAAGACCATCGCGCCCGGCGACGCGGCGGCAGTGCTGCGCGCGGCGGCCGCCGCTGGCGCCGGCGGCGACTGGCAGCGCGCGGGCGAGCTGCTCGAGCCGCTCGATCTCGAGAAGCTCGAGCGCGGCGATCGCGCCGAGGCCCACCGCCTGCGCGGCCTGGTCTGGTTCTTCCGCGAGCGCCCGGTCGAGGCCGAGGCCGACTTCCTCGCGTACCTCCGCCTCGAGCTCGACGGCCACCTCGATCCCACGGTCACGCCGCCCGAGGCGGTGAGCTTCTTCGAGGACGTGCGCGCGCGCCACGCCACCGAGCTGCGCGCGCTGCGGCCCAAGCCCCGCCGCTGGCTCGCGCTCAACTTGCTGCCGCCGTGGGGCCAGTTCCAGAACGGCCAGCGCACCAAGGGCTGGGTCATCGCCGGCGTCGGCGCGGGCCTGCTCGCCGTCGATGTCGCGAGCTACGCGATGCTGCGCTCGTGGTGCTCGTCGGCGAACCTGACCTGCGACGACGGCGGCTCGCACACCAGCGCGGCGCGCACGCTGCGGGCCGTGAACCTGATCGCCGGCGGCGCGCTGGTCGCGCTCTACGTGTTCGGCGTGGGTGATGGCTTCGCGCATCGCCATCACGGGCTCACGATGGAGCTCGAGCCCGCGACTGGGGGCGGGTCGCTGGTACTCTCGGGTCGGTTCTAGGGGGCTGCTACCCGTACGCGCACCGACGTTTCGGGGGCCACGGGCCGCGGTGGTTCGACCGCGGGCGGTGTGTAGGTACATCGTCTGTCGCCGCGGTCCCGTGGGCCACAGACCGCGTTTCGGTTGTGATCGCGAATCGCGTCGCGTTACCATTTGTCTCGGTGCGGCAGGCAATCCCTTTCGGTAAGTACCTGCTGCTCGATCGCATCAGCGTCGGCGGAATGGCCGAGGTCTTCAAGGCCAAGAGCTACGGCGTCGAGGGCTTCGAGAAGGTCATCGCGATCAAGCGGATCCTCCCGTCGATGGGCGAGGACCGCGACTTCATCAAGATGTTCATCGATGAGGCGAAGATCGCGGGCCAGCTCGCGCACGCCAACATCTGTCAGATCTTCGAGCTCGGCCGGATCGACGGCCAGCACTTCATCGCGATGGAGTTCATCTGGGGCAAGGACCTGCTCCAGATCGCCAACCGGCTGCGCAAGCTCAAGCAGGTCATGCCGGTGCCGATGGCGTGCTTCGTCATCGCCAAGGTCTGCGAGGGCCTCGACTACGCCCACCGCAAGCGCGACGCGCTCGGCCGGCCGCTCGAGATCGTGCACCGCGATTGCTCGCCGCAGAACGTGCTCGTCTCGTACGAGGGCGAGGTCAAGATCATCGACTTCGGCATCGCCAAGGCCGCGTCGCGCGGGTCGCGCACGATGGCCGGCGTGCTCAAGGGCAAGTTCAGCTACATGTCCCCGGAGCAGGTCCGCGGCCTGCCGCTCGACCGGCGCTGCGACATCTTCGCGCTGGGCACGATCCTCTACGAGTGCCTGACCGGCGAGCGCCTGTTCCAGGGCGAGACCGACTTCTCGACGCTCGAGAAGGTCCGCAACGTCGACATCCAGCGGCCCAGCGAGCTCAACCGCAACATCCCGCCGCCGGTCGAGGCGGTGATCATGAAGGCGCTCGCGAAGGACGCCGACGATCGCTACCAGTGGTGCAGCGAGATGGGCGCCGACCTGCAGCGCTACCTGATGAGCCAGGAGCAGGTCTACACGTCCAAGTCGATCGCGACCTGGCTGCGCGACGCGTTCAACGCCGACATGGAGCGCGAGCGCCAGCAGCTCGAGGACTACAAGCGCGTCGGGCGCGATGGCCTGATCCTGGGCATGCCCGCGGCCGAGGCCAAGCTGGATGTTGTCGAGCATCTCGGCGAGGCCGGCACCTCCGAGGACCCGACGATGCTCGGCGCGCCGAGCTTCGAGGACATGGCGGCGGTCGAGAGCGCCGGCCCGGCGCCGGGTTCGCCCGCGGCGATCGGTCGGGACTCGGCCTCGGATTTCGGCGAGGAAGCGCCGACCGCGATCTTCGGCGAGATCAGCGGCGATGCCGCCGCGGTGCTCGAGCAGGCGCGCGCGCAGGTCGCGGCGCAGCGCGCGGTCGCCGCGCCGCCGCCGGCGGCGTCGATCCCGAGCGTGCTGGTCCGTCACCCGACCGGGCCGATGCCGATCCCCGGTGGCCCCGGTG
>JAIOQA010000155.1 GCA_021413675.1 Deltaproteobacteria bacterium
GAGACCCAGATCTACGACAACCCCGAGGAAGAGGCGCTGGCCAAGGCCAAGCGCACGGCGATGACCGCGTCCGCGGGCGCGCCGATCGCCGCGGCCCCGCCGGCGGGGCCCGGCGGTGACGGTCCCGATCTGTCGTCGCTGGTGTCGACGTCGAAGGGCTGGGACGCCGCGCCCGCGGCGACCAAGCCCGGGCCCAACGCGCCGACCCTGCTCTCCGCCGGCGCCGGACCGCAGCCGTCGCCGCCGGCCATGCTGGCGGCCGGGTCGTCGAAGTCGCCGTCGCCGTTCGCATCGACCGCGCTCGCGCCGTCGACCGACGAGCTCGCGGTGCCGGGCCGCCGCCGGCGCGAATCGTCGGCGATCGAGCGCCTGGTCGCGGTGTCGGGGCAGCCGACCACCGGCCCGATGGGCGGGCCGATGTTCGAGCCGGTCGCCGAGGAGTCGGCGTTCGGCAGCGCCGTCGTCGGGCCCAAGAAGTCCAACACCGCGGTCTACGCCGCGATCGGCGCCGCTGTGCTGCTGATCGGTGGCGGTGGCCTCATCTACGCGCTGTCGGGCGGCAAGTCGGGCGCGGGCTCGGCGTCGGGCGGCTCGGCGATCGCGTCGGGCTCGAGCGGCGCCGCGTCCACCGGCTCGGCCGGCGGTGCGGGTCCGGGAACGGCGGCGCCGGTCCCCGATGGCTCGGGCAGCGCGACCGGCAGCAGCGCGACCCCCGGTAGCGCCGCGGTCGCGACCGGCCCGGCGCTCAGCGAGGCCGAGCTCAAGGCCACGGGTTTCGATCTCTACGTCACGCCGCCGTCGGTGGCGGGCTGGCGGCTCGACAACCAGCCGCGCACCGATCGGCTGCCGTCGCAGATCCGCACGCTCACGCCGGGCAAGCACACGATCGCCGTCGATGCGCCGCCGGGCTTCATGAGCGTCAGCCAGGACGTCGAGGTCGTGGCGGGCAAGGCCGACAAGGTCGTGATCACGCTCCAGCCGATGGACGTGACCGCGGTGTTCTCGACGACGCCGCCGGGCGCGAAGGTGTCGCTGGTCGCCAACGGTCAGCGCATCGCGGTCGGCGCGACGCCGACCCAGTACAAGATCGATCCGCGCCTCACCTACCAGGTGATCATCGAGAAGGACGGCTTCGTCTCGATCAGCCGGCCGCTCACGCTCTCGGGCAACCCCGAGGAGAAGATCGACGTCACGCTCGAGAAGGCGCAGGTCGCGGTCCACGGCGGCAACCCGGTCTCGCACCCCGACCACGGCGGCAACCCGCCCGGTGGCGGCGGTGGCACGCCGCCCGGTGGCGGTGGCGGCACGCCGCCCGGTGGTGGTGGAGGTACGCCGCCTGGTGGCGGCGGTGGTACGCCGCCCGGTGGTGGTGGCGGCACGCCGCCCGGTGGTGGTGGCGGCGCGCCCGAGAAGGGCGAGGGCATCCTGAGCCTCGGCGCCAAGCCGCCGTGCGACATCTACATCGACGGCAAGTCGACCGGGCTCAAGACGCCGCAGCGCGAGATCAAGCTGTCCTCGGGTCACCACAAGGTGACGCTGATGAACAACGAGTTCGGCATCAAGGAGTCGTTCACCGTCGAGATCAAGGCCGGCTCGCCGACCAAGATGGTGAAGGACTTCTCGGACCGCATCCCGCAGTAGCGCGCTGACGCACCGCACACGCACGGGCAGCCCGGGGATCGCCGATTCCCGGGCTGCGATCGTTTCGGTCGCTCGCGACGCCGGGAACGCCGGCGCTGCGTCAGCGCGTCGCTGGCGGCGCGGCGGCTGGTGCCGGAGCGGCCGGGTCGGCGGTCGGCGCCGCCGGTGTGTTCGTCGGCGCGGCCGGGGACTTGGTCGGCGGGCTCGCCGCGCCCGGCGCGGTCGTTCCCGCGGGCGTCGACCCATCATCGAGCGGCTCGAGGACCTCCTCGTCGCCCGCGCTGATCAGATCGCGATCCGACGCCAGGTCCGCGAAGTCGATGTACGGCTTGCGCGGCGGCCCGAGCAGCACGTACATCCCCTCGGGGACGTCCGGCCGATCGCGCTGCCACGCCGTCTCGAACGCCTCGCGCGCGGTCTTGATCTCGAGCTCGACCGCCGAGGCGTCGCGCTGCTCGAGCTCCGCGAGCTTCTCGAGCATGTCGCGCCGGGACGCCGCGTCCTTGCTGACCAGCATCATCTCGCGCAGCTCGCGGACCGCGCGCTCGTGCTGCCCGAGCTTCGAGCGAAGCGCCGCGACCAGCGTCGCGTCCTCCGCGGTCGCGCCCGGCATGCGCAGCGCCTTCTCGAGCAGCGCCGCGCCCTTCTCCTGCCAGACGCGCTTCTGCGCCGGGTCCTTCGAGTCCAGGTCGGCCACATAGATCTCGCCCGCCAGCTCCGGCAGCGCGTAGTCGTCCGGGTGCGCCGCCATCCCCGACTGCACGAACTCGGCGGCCTCCTCGAGCGTCGTCGCGTCCACGCCCTTGTCGGCCACGCGCATCGCGCGCGCGCCGATCGTGTAGACCTCGGGGAAGTTCGGGTCCGCCGCGGCCGCCGCCACCACCAGCCCGTGGATGCCCTCCGCCGTATCGCTGTGCCCGCCGAGGTATCCGAGCATGCGGACCCACAGCAGGTCCGCCGCCAGCTCGCGATAGCCCAGCGACACGAACGGCACCGCACCCGGCGACGGCGCATACGGCGCGCTCTCCTCCGCCGGCCACCCGGCGCGCGCCTCGTTCGCCTCGGCGCGCAGCCAGCGCGAGCCCGCCAGCAGCGCACCCGCGGTGGCGAGCACGATCAGGTCGCGCGCGGCCTTCATCCTGCGCCGAGGATAGCGCGAAGCCAGCGCGGACGTCGCGCCGGTGGCCTTCGCCGATCGACCCGATCCGGCCAATGACCGGAAGTAGTTCCCTTCGGTGCTCCCATCGCCATCGATGTCGCGGTGGACGCCGCGATACTGCCAAGGCGCGCCGCCTTGGCCCACGTCCAGCAGGTTGCGGCACTCGCGACTGTGAGTGCTTCAGTCTTGGCTATCCAGCTCTCCTGCATCAATCGGGGTGGTTCTGCTGTCGTCGCGAACTGGGCGAATGACGACACGATACTCTTCGTCTCGAAGGTCCTCACTCCTGTACTTCATCTTGAGAAACTCCATCGCATTGTCATCCACGTTCTGGCGTCCGTCGCCTCGGCAGCCGTCCACGCCGCAACCCGAGACCGCGATCACAATCGCAGCGAAATGGGGGATCATGTTTCTCATCGTGAAGTCAGCGGGTTGTCCACCATAGAAGGCTTGGTGCAGGGCCGTGTGTGCGAGTGTCGCTGCGAGCGCTCGCTAGCGCGATCGTGGTCGTGGTGTGCGACGCCGCCCGAGCGGCGAGCCTCCGAGCGGCACACCCGCGCGTCGCGGGTGCCCTGCATCCGTGGACGACGCCTCGCGAGGCCGGAGCGCCATCCGTCTCGCGCGGATTCAGTGGCCTTCGCCGACCGACTGGATCTGGCTGTCGACGCTGGACGTGAAGTAGAACGCGTCTTCGGCGCCGTCGCCGTCGATGTCGCAGTGCGCGAGCAGGTAGTACCAGGCGGCCTGGGGCGCGGCGAAGCCGAAGCCAACGCCCTTGGCGCCGACGGTGCCGCCGCCGGGCGGCCCGGCGATCGCGACGTAGCCGCAGCGCACCTCGGGCTGCGGCGGGACGAACTTGAGCGCGTCCCAGGTGGCCGGCGGGGTCGCCAGCGACTGCGGCGTCTTGGTCGGCGTGGCCGGGAAGGTGTCGTTCTCGTCGGCGCCCGTCGACAGGAACACGCCGTTCTCGAGCTTGTACTGCTCCTGCGCGATGCGCAGCTTGGAGAACATCGACTGCACCTCGGTCGCAGCCTTCGACTCGTTGGCCTCGGAGGTGAATAGCGGCAGCGCGATCGCCGCGAGGACGCCGATCATCACCACGACGATCATCATCTCGATGAGGGTGAAGCCAGCCTCGGTGTCTCTCGTCACGTGGTCGAGGGTACCACCTCGTCGCGCTCAGCAACCAGCGCATTTCGGCGCGGCGTCGGAGCCTCCTCGAGCGCTGCGCCGCGGCGCAGGCCGGTCAGTGGCCTTCGCCGACCGACATGATGCGGCTGTCGACGCTCGACGTGAAGTAGAACGCGTCGGTGCCGTTGTCGCCGTCGATGTTGCAGCGTGCGAGGAGGTAGTACCAGGCGGCCTGCGGCGCGGCGAAGCCGAAGCCCGCGCCCTTGGTGCCGACGGCGCCACCGCCCGGCGGCCCGGCGATCGCGACGTAGCTGCAGCGCGCCTCGGGCTGCGGCGGGACGAACTTGAGCGCGGTCCACGACGCGGGCGCCGCCGCCAGCGACTGCGGCGTCTTGGTCGGAGAGGCGGGGAACGCGTCGGTCTCGCCGGTGCCGGTCGAGAGGTACACGCCCTTCTCGAGCTTGTACTGCTCCTGCGCGATGCGCAGCTTCGAGAACATCGACTCGACCTCGGACGCGGCCTTCGACTCGTTCGCCTCGGCGGTGAACACCGGCAGCGCGATCGACGCGAGGATGCCAATCATCACCACGACAATCATGGTTTCGATGAGCGTGAAGCCGGATTCGGTACGTCTTTGCACGGAATCCAAACTAGCAGTCGCCATGCCACGCAAGACGATCGTGGGACGCCCTCCAACCGTCGGAGATGACCGGGCACCCGAGCGATACCCGACGGTGAATCGAGCCCAATCGCGGCGTCGCCCGGGCCCAAAATCGTCACGCTCCGATTATCGGTGGATGTCGTCCGGATTTCGGACATTGCCTGATGTGCGCCTGTGCTAACGCAACCCGAGGCAGTTCCGCGTCTCGTGGCGGCGGGGCGGCGCGCTGGTCAGTCGCGCTTCCACGCCCGTGCTCAGCGGGCGGTCGCAGACCGCGGCGTACAGCGCGTGCAGAACGGGTCGAAGCGCGGTTCGGCAGCGTTCGTCGCACGACGGGGCGCGATACGCGATCAAGACATGCGCCGCCGCGAGGTGGGGCGGCGGCGGCCGTCGGATCCGTATCGCCGTGCTCGCAATGGTTGCAGCGCGGCGGCTCCGAACACCGCGGCTCCGAGCATCCCACGAGGGTCGCCAGGATCGCCTGCGTGAGCGCCGCTGCGCGACGTCGGCAGCGAACGACGTCGGGTTCCATCGTTCATCACGGCGTCTGGCCAGCGCAGCGCCTGCCGCCGTCACCGCCGCCGAAAATGGCGACGCCGCCCGGAGGGCGGCGCGCGGTCAGCAGCAGTGCGGGATCGCTTGGCTCAGTTCTCGCCGACGGTGGTGCGGGTGAAGCTGGGCTCGCCCTTGATGATCGAGCCGGCCGACGTGATGGTCGTGACGCCGCTCGTGGAGTCGCAGTCGAGGTCGCCAGCGGCGACGATCGTCGCGACCGAGCCGTCCGAGGTGTACGAGTACTGGAAGCGGAACGGCTTGTCCGTGTTCTTGTAGTTCATGAGGGCCCACGTGGCGTCGGTCCAGTCCGAGGCCTGCGCGGGGCACATCTTGGTGCCGGCGTTCGAGCAGCAGGCGGCCGTCGGCGTCAACGCCACGGTGCCGACCGGGAACGTGTTGTTGTGGGCGTAGAAGTACTTCTTGGCCTTGCCCTCGATGGCGTCGACCTGGAGGTCACCTTCGGTACCCTTCGAGCTGTTCAGGTAGTCCATGAGCAGCGGCAGCGCGACGGCCGCGAGGATGCCGATGATGGCGACGACGATCATCAGCTCGATGAGAGTGAAACCGCCCTGCTTCTTGCCCTTGCGAATACGATTGATCATATGAGTGCTCCCGTTCCTGATGTTGAGTGGTCCTCGCGGGGCCGGGCCGACATGGCTCGGGCACCTGCCGGCGAGGGCCACAGCCCGACCGGCGTTACCGCGTAGAATTGGTTGCGATGCGTCGGCTCTCCCTCGAGGTCCTCAGCGTCGCGGCGAATTTCTACTTAAGCAGGCTGCGTGCCACTCGCGAACCGCCCTTCGCGATATTTCAAGGCCTTGATATCAAACGAGAACCCCGGCGCTACCCCACGTGGTTCCGGACGTTTCGCGGCGCCCGGTCTGCCGAAAAACGTCACTCGAACGTGTAGCGACCCAAACGCGTCGCGCGGACGTGCGAAAGATTCGCAACGCGCGGAGATTGCGCGGCGATCCGTGCGACGCGAGCGGGCGCGTGGCCGGGGGCGGTGCCCGATCCCGGGCGCGCTACTCGTCGCCGCTGGCGTCGCCGCGGTCGAGCCCGAGCTTCTCGAGCCGGTAGCGCATCGAGCGGAACGTGATGTTGAGCAGGCCCGCGGCCTTCTTGCGCACGCCGCCGGCGCGCTCGAGCGCCTTCACGACGATCGCGCGCTCGTAGTCCGACACCAGCCGGTCGAGATCGACGCCCTCATCCGGGAAGTCCATCGCCGGCGCGGCGGGCGCGCGCGGCGCCTTCCAGGTCGGCAGGACGTCGGCCTCGATCTCGGCGCCGGTGGTCAGGGCCACCGCGCGCTCCATGATGTTCTCGAGCTCGCGCACGTTGCCCGGAAAGTCGTGGTCGAGCAGGCGCTTGAGCGCCTCGGCGCCGATGCCGATGAGCGCCTTGTCCTGCTCGCTCGAGAATTTTCGCAGGAAGTGCTCGGCGAGCAGCGGGATGTCCTCGCGGCGCTGGCGCAGGGGCGGCAGCCGCAACTCGATCACGTTCAGGCGATAATAGAGGTCTGCGCGAAACGCGCCGCGCGCGACCTCCTCCTCGAGCTCGCGGTTGGTCGCGGCGACCACGCGCACGTCGATGTCGACCTCGTCGGTCGCGCCGACCGCCTTGACCCGGCGCTCCTGCAGCGCGCGCAAGAGCTTGACCTGCAGGCCCAGCGACAGCTCGCCGATCTCGTCGAGGAACAGCGTGCCGCCCGAGGCCTTCTGGAACAGGCCCTGCTTGTCGGAGACCGCGCCGGTGAAGCTGCCCTTCACGTGGCCGAACAGCTCGGACTCCATCAGCTCTTCGGGGATCGCGCCGCAGTTGACCGCGACGAACGGCTGGTTGGCGCGCGCGCCCTCGGTGTGCAGCGCGCGGGCGACCAGCTCCTTGCCGGTGCCGCTCTCGCCGGTGATGAGCACCGAGGTCTTGGTCGAGTGGATCTTCTGGATCAGCTCGAACACCCGCTGCATCGCCTTGGAGCGGCCGAGCAGCTGCGCCAGGCGCACGCGGCCGGCGACCTGATCGCGCAGCGCCGCGTTCTCGGCGAGCAGCCGGCGCTTCTCCATCACGCGATCGATGACCGCGTTGATCTCGTCGACCTTGAACGGCTTGGTCAGGTAGTCGTACGCGCCCTGCTTCATCGCCGCGATCGCGGTGTCGGCGGTCGCGAACGCGGTCACCAGGATGACCTCGGCGTCGATGCCGCCGGTCTTGATCGCGTGCAGCAGGCCGAGCCCGTCGAGATCGCCGGGCATGCGCAGGTCGGTGACGACCACGTCGGGCGGATCGGTCTGGGCAAGCGCGAGCGCGGTCTTGGCGGAGTCCGCGACCGCGACCTGATGGCCTGCGCGCCGCAGACAGATCGCGAGGAACTCGCGCATCGACTGCTCGTCATCGACGACGAGGACCCGTCCCATCGGGAGAGCTTACTCCGCTGCCCGGCCGCGGGCGATCGAAGCCGCGGTTTTGTCGGCGTCGGCGCGGGTAGCGCCGTCCCCCCACTCGAGGTCAGGTCTTGCGCGCGCAGACCACGAGGAAGCCGCCGAGGTCGCGGGCGCCCGGCAGGTCGGCGAGCACGGTCTCGGCCTTGCGGACCAGCGCGCCCAGCACCGGCACGCGGTGGACCTGCGCGACCGGGGTGACGATGCGGATGCCGCGCGAGGTCACCCAGCGCAGATCCGGCGGAAGGTAGCCGCGGATGTCCTCGGCCGAGTCGTAGCGGGTGTAGACCGCCTCGTCGTCGGTCTGGGCCGAGATCGCGCTGGGCGGCTTGGCCCACTTCACGAGCCGGCGCAGCGAGCGCGTGTTGTAGAACTCGGCGAGGACCCAGCCGCCTGGCCGCACCACGCGCGACATCTCGGCGAGCGCGCCGCGGATGTCGGGCACGTGGGCCAGCACCTTGAACGAGTAGGCAACATCGACCGAGGCGGTCTTGATCGGCAGCTCCGTGGCGCTGGCCTGCGCGACCGCGAGCCCGCGGGCCGCGGCCGGCGCGAGCATGCCGCCCGACAGGTCGACGCCGGTGGCGCGACCCGCGAACTGCGTCACGCGATCGAGGATGAGCCCGGTGCCGCAGCCGACCTCGAGCACATCTTTGTTGGTGCCGTAGCGCGCCACCAGATCGACCTCGAGGTCGTCGAGCATGCGGTGGTAGGGCAGGTGCCGGTCGCGCTCGTACCAGCCGGCGAAGTCGTCGTAGTAGGTGCGGTTGTCCAGGCGAGGCTCGGCCACGGCGCGGCTCATACCACGATCGGCGCGATGGCGCGCGTCCGGATCGCCGTGCTCCACGGGCCCGAAACGACAATGGCCGGTCTCGCGACCGGCCATCAGCGTCACGTCACCGTTCCCAGATCAGGCAGCCGACGTCCCGCACTCCGCGCAGAACTTGCCGCTGACCGGCTTGCCGCAGTTCGAACAGAACTTGGGGCCGGCGACCGCGAGCACCTTGCCGCACTCCGGGCAGAACTTGCCCGGCGCGACCATCGCGTTGCACGAGCCGCACTTCACCTGGCCGCCCGGGCCCATCTGGCCGGTCTGCGGCGTGCGAACCTGCGCGGGCGGCGCCTGGTTCACGTTGTTCATCATGTTGCCCATCTGGCCGGCCATGGCGAAGCCCATGCCGATGCCGGCGCCCTGGAACGCGCCGCCGCCATCGCCGCCCTTCTTCATGCCCTCGGCGGCGCCCATCATCATCTCGGCCTGGGCCAGCTGCTGGTAGCCCGCCATGCCGCCCGACATGTTGATGTACGCGGCGCGCTCGACCAGCTTGTCCAGCCGATCCTTGTCGGCCTGGTCCATCGAGATCGTGTAGTCGCCGAAGCGGATGATCTCGACGCCGTACGGCTCGATCTGCTTGCGCACCGCGGTGAGCGTCGTCTGCTCGATCTCGTCGGTGTACGCGCCCGACGTGACCTGCAGCATCGGCCACTTCTGCTTGACGATCAGCTCCGCGATGCCGTCCTTGATCGTCTTCTGCAGCAGGCTCTTGAACCAGCTGACGAAGGCGTCGTTGGTGCTCGCGCGCTGGCCGACCAGGCCGATGACGAACTTCGGCGGATCGATCACGCGCGCCGAGAACTCGCCGTGCACCATCAGGCGCACGCGCAGGCCGGTCTGCGGATCCATCGCGTCGCCGATCGAGGTCCCGAACTTGATGCCGGGCATCTCGCGGGTGTTGACGAAGAACACCTCGGCGATGAAGACGTTGCCGCCGGTGAACTTGTCGATCAGCTGGCCGAGAAACGGAATGTTCGACGAGTCGAGGGTGTGCCGCCCCGCCGCGAAGCTTCCGACGAATTGCCCATCCTTGAAGAACAGCGCCACCTCGTCCTGATCGACGGTGAGCTGGGCCTTCATCGGGATGGTTTGATCCGGGTGCTTGTAGACCCAGAAGTCCTTGGCATCGTCGGGCCGAGCGATCGCGAGCTCTTTGACGCCGCCCTTGACGAAGTCGAGAATTCCCATGGCGCCTCCTCGTATCCAGTCTGTCGCGCCGCGGATCTGCGGCGGGCATGTACGGTAGCACACATGCTGGGCACGCTCGGCCGCGGGGGCAAGGCCGGCGCGCCCAACGCGACGAATTCGCTTGATGAGTGCGCCGGGGGCCGGTGTATGGTCCGCCGCACGAGCAGGGCTGCGGGGATGCGCCCTCGGGAGGAAGTCGATGATGCGTCGCCTGGCCAGTCTCTTTGTCGTCGGTCTGTTCGCTGCCGCCGCGTGCGGTCCCACCACCAACGGTAACGGCAGCGGGAGCGGCAGCGGCGTCGATGCCTCGACGAGCAACAACCCCGACGCCTACGTCGGCGCGCTGGGCACGGTCACCGGCAAGGTCTGGATGCCGCACTACTCGCCGGGCGTCGCCCCGCCGGGCCAGGAGATCCCGGTCTTCGGCGCGGTCATCACGCTGACCGGCTCGAAGCTCGATCCCATCCCGCAGCAGGTCTACTGCGAGCAGTGCGTGAACACTCCGGGCGCGGTCAGCTCGGGCCACGACGGCTCGTTCGTCATCACGGCACCTCCGGGGGACTACTGGCTCACGATCCAGAAGGGCCAGTTCCGCCTCGAGCAGCAGATCCACGTCGACACCAGCACGATCAACCTGCCGGACGCGTCGACGACGCTGCCGTCGCAGAACGATCCGGCCAACGGCGCGTGGATCCCGAAGGTCGCGATCGCGGTCGGCAACTACGACGCGGTCGAGGACATCCTCGGCAAGATCGGCTTCGGCACGATGGATGGCACCAACGAGGACATGACCAGCCCGGCCGGCGAGCACGGCGACGAGGTCACGCTCTACGAGTATCCGACCGGGGTGCAGAACCTGCTGTCGGACCTCAACGCGATGCGCCAGTACCACATCATCTTCTTCCCCTGCTCGACCAGCGTCGACGACTCGCTGCTGTCGCAGGAAGCGATCCTCAAGAACATCCGCCAGTACGTCAGCGAGGGCGGCAAGCTCTACGTCACCGACTGGTCGGGCGAGACCTCGGATCGCGCGTTCCCGCCGCAGATCCAGCTCGGCGGCGGCGTGTTCGGCTCGACCGACACGGTCGGCACCTACGACCCCAAGACCTTCGCCGGCAACATCACCACCTACGGCGTGCTGATCGGCACCGACATGCAGGGCCAGCCGGTCTACGACCAGCCCAAGGGCTGGATCGACGGCACCGGCGGCGACGGCTCGAACCGCCACCCGATGTCGGTCACGTACTCGCCGACCGGCTGCGGCCGCGTCCTCTACTCGACGTACCAGACGTCGGGCGCGAGCGCGTCGGACAAGCACGCCGGCCTGATGGCGCAGGAGCGCGTGCTGCTGTTCCTCATCATGGAGATCGGCGTCTGCAGCGACGTCATCGTCGTGAACTGAAGCCTGGGCCTCCCGTTCGCGTGACCGCCGCGCCCCTGACCGGGTGCGGCGGTCGGCGTTTCGGCAGCGAAACAGCGAGCGCCGCGGCGTCGGGGACCGCGGCTTTTCGGTAGGCTCGCGGCGTGCGCCGGATCGTGCTCGTGCTCGTGGCGATCAACGCCGCGCTCCTCGCGATCGGCGCGGCGCTGGCGCCGGCGCGACCGGCGCGCGGGCTCGGGCGGCGGATCCACGTCGGCCTGGTGTTCGACGTCGGCGGGCGCGGCGATCGCTCGTTCAACGACGCGGCGGCGCGCGGGCTCGAGCGCGCGGCGGCCGAGCTGGGCGCGGCGGTCGAGACGATCGAGCCGGGCGATGGCGGTGATCGCGAGACCGCGCTGCGGCAGCTGGCCGCAGGCGGCGCGGATCTGGTGATCGGCGTCGGCTTCATCTTCTCGAACGACCTGGACCGCCTCGCCGCCGACTTCCCGAATACGCGGTTCGCGGGCATCGACTACTCGCCGACGCCGGGCCGCGCGATCGCGCCCAACCTGCTGGCGCTGACCTTCCGCGAGCACGAGGCGGCGTTCGTGGTCGGCGCGATCGCCGGGCTGGTCACGCGCTCGCACACCGTCGGGTTCGTCGGCGGCATGAAGATCCCGCTCATCCGCAAGTTCGAGGCGGGTTACACCGCCGGCGTCCACCACGAGTGCCCGGGCTGCACGGTGCTCGCGATCTACGCCGGCTCCGAGCCCAAGGCGTTCGCGGATCCGACCCGCGGTCGCGAGCTCGCGAGCGCGCAGTACGACCGCGGCGCCGACATCATCTTTCACGCCGCCGGCAAGACCGGCGACGGCGTGTTCGCGGCGGCGCGCGATCGCCACCTGCTGGCGATCGGCGTCGACTCGGACCAGTACGACCAGGCGCCGTGCTGCATCGTCGCGAGCATGGTCAAGCGCGTCGACGTCACGGTCTACGACGAGGTCCGCGCGGTGCTCGAGGGCCGGTTCACCGGCGGCGTGCGCGAGCTCGGCCTCGCCGAGGACGGCGTCGGGTTCGTGGCCCGCGACGACGAGCTCCTGCCGCCGGCGGTGCGGCGGCGCGCCGAGCAGCTCGCCGCCGACGTGATCGCCGGGCGCATCACGGTGCCGAGCCAATGACCGCGGTCGAGCAGGTTGCGGACGCGCCCGCGCTCGCGGTGACGTCGGCGTACAAGGCGTATGGCGCCTGCGTGTCGCTGGCCGGCGCGACGCTCACGGTCGCGCGCGGCACGATCCACGCGGTGGTCGGCGAGAACGGCGCCGGCAAGTCGACGCTCCTGCGCATCGCGTACGGGCTCGATCGCGTGGATCAGGGGCGCGTCGCGATCGGCGGCGCGATCGATCCGGCGCGTCACTCGCCTCGGCTCGCGCGCGCCCGCGGCTTTGGCCTGGTGCAGCAGCACGGCGCGCTGGTGCCCTCGTTGACCGTGGCGGAGAACGCGGCGCTCCTGTTCGGGCATGGCGCGCTCGTCGATGTCGCGGGGCCGGCGGCGGCGCTGACCGCGCGCGGCCAGGCGCTCGGGCTCGACGTCGATCCGCACGCGCGGGTCGCGGACCTGCCGGTCGGCGTGGCGCAGCGCGCGGAGATCCTGATCGCGCTGTGCGCCGGCGCGACGATCCTCGCGCTCGACGAGCCGACCGCGCTGCTCACGCCCGCGGAGATCGACGCGTTGCTGGCCGCGCTGCGCCGGCTGCGCGCCGCCGGCCAGACGGTCATCCTCGTGACCCACAAGCTCGACGAGGTCCGCGCGGTGGCCGACGCGATCACCGTGCTGCGCGCCGGTCGCACGGTGGCGACCTTCGCGGGCGACGCGCCGACCTCCGACGTCGCGCGCGCGATGGTCGGCTCGGACATCGTCGCGGCCAGCGCGCCGCCGCGGCCGGATGCGGCGGCGCCGGTGCTCGCGCTGCGCGACGTGTCGCTGGCGCCGCTGCGCGACGTGTCGCTCGCGGTCGCGCCCGGCGAGATCGTCGGGATCGCGGGCGTCGAGGGCAACGGCCAGCGCGAGCTGGTCCAGGCGATCGCCGGGCTCGCGCGCGCGTCCGGGGCGATCAGCATCGGCGGAGCGGATGTGCGCGCGACGGTCGCGGCGCGGCGCGCCGCCGGCCTTGCGCTCATCCCCGAGGATCGGCAGCTCGACGGCCTGGTGCTGGCGGCCACCGTCGCCGACAACCTCGCGCTCGGCCGGCTGGCCGAGCTGTCGCCCGGGCTGCGGCTCGATCGCGCGCGGCTCGACGCCCACGCGCGCGCG
>JAIOQA010000161.1 GCA_021413675.1 Deltaproteobacteria bacterium
GATGAGCCCGACGAGCTTCATGGGCGTGGCCGCAGGGCTGTGGTGGGGCCGGCGCGACCGCTCCTCGAGTGCGGTCCACTTCCGTGTTCGCCCGAAGCGCGCGATCCACTTGTAACCAGTCTGGCGGCTGATGCCGAACACTTGGCACAGCGCGGTGCGGCTCATCGTGCCGCTCCGCCACTCGAGAACAAATCGCCGTCGTTGATCCATCTGACAGGTCCCTTTCCAGGGCACCAGGACCTCCTGGTGAACCCTGACCTGTCAGCGATGTCCCCGGTCTGGGCTGTCAGTGATGTATCCGGTTTGGACCCCCGTTCCCGATGTGATAGCATATCGGCGCAACCAATGCCGGAGCAGGTTCAGCACGAGCTCCCGTGGCGTACGCGGGGCGGCAAGCGTCCGAACTCGGGACGCAAGGCCCGCGGTCCGCGGCCGAGCGAGCCGCATCGCGTGCGGCCCGCGATCGACGCGCGCCATCCGCTCCACGTCGTGATTCGCGCGCGGCCGGGACTCAAGCTTCGCCGCCGCGCGGGCTGGCTCGCGGTCCGGCACGGGCTCGCGATCACCTGCCGACGCAGCGACTTCCGCATCTGTCACGTCTCGGTGCAGGGCAACCACGTCCACCTGATCGTCGAGGCGGACAGCCACAGGTCGCTCGCGCGCGGGATGCAGGGGTTCCAGATCGCGTGCGCGCGGCGGTTCAACGCACACTCGCATCGCCGTGGCGGGGTCTTCGCGGATCGCTATCACCCGCGCCCGCTGTCTACGCTACGCGAGACCCGCAACGCGCTGGCCTACGTGCTCAACAACTGGCGGCGGCATCGCGAAGACTCGACCGCCCGCAACCTCGCGTTCGATCCGTTCGCCTCGGCGCGCGCGTTCGACGGCTGGGCGAACGACCCGCGGCGCGCGCATCTGGAGTTCGTGCCGGTCGTGACGCCAACGACCTGGCACCTCACGATCGGCTGGCGACGCTACGGGCCGATCGACCCGCGCGCGCGGCCCGGACCGCTTGCGTCATCGCGACCGTCGCGCGCCTGAACCGGCCTCCGCACCGCCTCCGCACCGCCTCCGCACCTCGCCGCCTCGCGCCCGCCTCGCGCCCGCCTCCCGCCGCAATCGCGCCTTCACCGCGCCCGCATCGACTCGCGCGCGGGGCCGCGCGCGGTTCAGCCTCGATCCCGACCCCACGGGCCGTTCGCCCGGTCGCGCGCCTTGACGGGCGGCCACCGACCGGGGATTTTCCCGGTCCCATGGCGTCGTTCGATCTGTCTCCACCGTCGGGCACTCGCGACTTCTTGCCGGAGGACGCGAAGGCGCGCGAGCGCGTGATGCGCACGATCAAGGACGTCTTCGAGCGCTACGGGTTCGGCCCGCTCGAGACGCCGGCGTTCGAGCGCATCGAGATCCTCACCGGCAAGTACGGCGACGAGGGCGACAAGCTCATCTTCAAGATCCTGAAGCGCGGCGAGAAGGCGGCGCTCGGCGAGGTCGACTTCACGCTGCGCTACGACCTGACCGTGCCGCTCGCGCGCGTGGTCGGCGAGTACCGCCACAAGCTGGGCGCGATCTGGAAGCGCTACCAGATCGCCCCG
This sequence comes from Deltaproteobacteria bacterium, assembly GCA_021413675.1. Classification (GTDB taxonomy): domain Bacteria; phylum Myxococcota_A; class Polyangia; order Haliangiales; family Haliangiaceae; genus JAIOQA01. The sequence continues at coordinate 1,596 of JAIOQA010000161.1, forward strand.
GTGTGGCGCGCGGATCGTCCCGCCAAGGGCCGCTTCCGCGAGTTCTACCAGTGCGACGTCGACGTCATCGGCGCGAAGGGCCCGGTCGCCGACGCCGAGGTGCTGCTCGCGGTCGGCGAGGCGCTCGCGACCGTCGGGCTGCCCGGGTTCACGATCAAGCTCAACTCGCGCAACGTGCTGCGCGGCCTCATGGAGGCCTATGGCATCGCGGCCGAGCAGCAGAAGGCCACGCTCATCGGCCTCGACAAGCTGGACAAGATGTCGCTCGACGACGTCATGAAGGAGCTCGAGGGCGCGGGCATCGCCGCGGCGTCGATCAGCGCGCTGGCCGCCGACATCGGCGCCGCCGATCCCGCGGCGCGGGTCCGCGATCGCGTGGCCGGCAACGCCACCGGCGCGCTCGGCCTCGCGGAGGTCGACGCGCTCTACGCCCTGGTCGCGCCGACCCTGGCGGGTGGCGCGATCAAGTTCGAGCCGTTCCTCGCGCGCGGCCTCGACTACTACACCGGCCAGGTGTTCGAGGTCGCGGCGCCGGGGCTCAACTCCAGCATCGCGTCGGGCGGGCGCTACGACGGGCTCGTCGGCATGTTCTCGAAGGACGCGGTGCCGGCGTGCGGCGGCTCGCTCGGGCTCGATCGCATCCTGCTCCTGCTCGACGAGAAGGCCGGCGCGCGGCCGCCGCTTGGCATCCCGCAGGTCGTGGTCGCGGTCTGGGACGAGGCGGCGCGCGGCGCCTCGCTCAAGCTCGCGTCCGACGTGCGCGCGACCGGCGCGAGCGTCGAGGTGTTCGCCGGCGACGGCGACATCGGCAAGCAGCTCAAGTACGCGGTCGGCAAGCAGGCGCGGGTCGCGCTGATCGTCGGGCCCGACGAGGCGGCGAAGGGCCTCGTGCAGGTCAAGGACCTGGCGTCGAAGGGCCAGCAGCAGGTGCCGCGCGCCGAGGTCGCCGCGGCGGTCGCGGCGCTGCTCGCCGCGAAGTAGCGCGCGCGCGTCACGGCACGACGGTGATGCGATCCTGCGGCGGCGGCGCGACCGGCTGGTGCGTGCCCAGGTACGCGATCAGCAGATCGAGATCGACGCCCGCGCCGACCTCGTTTGTGGCGTTGGCCATGCTCGGCGTGCTGATCGGGCTGCGCACGATCGAGTTCGCGGTCACGCGATAGGCCTTCAGCGGATCGAGCGCGACGCCGCCGACCGCGACGTCGCCGGCGGTGACCCGCGAGCCGGCCGGTGCCGACGCATGCTGCGTGTACGTGAGGCCCGCGACCACCACCGGCTTGCCCGCCGTGCTCCACGCATCGAGCGCGGCGACCAGATCGGCGCCGCTCAGCGTCACCGTCGAGACCGTGTTGCTGAACGGCTGGACCGCGAAGGCCTCGGCGTAGCGGACGATGCCGTCGCTGGCCTCGCCGGCGCTCGCGGGATAGCTCAGCTCGGCGCGGATGCCGCCGGTGTTCATGAGCGCGACCTGGGCGCCCGCGCTGGCGGTGCCCTCGAGCATCGCGTCGGTGATGACATCGCCCATCGCCGACTCGCCGCCAAGCCCGGCGGACGAGAGCGTCGCCGTGATGGTCGCGACCGGCTGGTTGGCGATCGGCTCGGCCAGCGCGTCGTAGCTCGCGACGATCGCCGCGACCGCGGGATCGGGCGTGGCCGCGGTCGTGACGAGGACGTTGTGGACGTTCGCCGAGACCACGGCCCCGGTGGCGCGGTCGATCTGCAGCGTCGCGTCGGTGAGCGCCTGGCCGTGGGCGCCGGCGCTGGTCACGATCACGTTGCCGATCGTGCAGTTGTACATCGCGTGCGAGTGCCCGCTCGCGATCATCGCGACCTCGCCGTCGAGCGCGTGGGCGATGTCGACGATCGGCCCGACGAGGCCGGCGCAGTCATCGAACCCGCCGGCCTGTCCGCCGCCCTGGTGCAAGAGCACGATGATCACCTGCGCGCCCGCGGCGTGCATCTCGGGCAGGAGCGCGTGGACGGTGGCGACCTCGTCGTCGAACGTCAGGTCGGCGACCGCCGACGGCAGCGTGACCGCGGGGGTGTCCCGGAGCGTCATGCCGATGAACCCGACCTTCACGCCGTCGATGTCGCGCAGCGCGTAGGGCGGGAGGATCGTCGCGCCGGTGGCGGTGTAGCGCACGTTGGCGGCCAGGAACGGGAAGCTCGCGCCCGCGAAGGTCTGGCCGGGCGTGCAGCCGTCGACGGGATGACAGCCGCCGTGCTGGAGCCGCAAGAGCTCGGGGGTGCCCTCGTCGAACTCGTGGTTGCCGACGCCGGCGTAGTCGAGGCCGATCGCGTTCATGATCTCGATCGCCGGCTCGTCGTGGAACAGGCCCGAGTCGAGCGGGCTGCCGCCGACCAGATCGCCCGCCGACACGACCACCGTGCCGGCCGAGTCGCGCGCCTTGATCTCGCCCGCGAGGTAGGCCGCGCCACCGGCGGCGCTGGCGCTGTCGAGCGCGCCGTGAAAGTCGTTGAACGCGAGGATGTGCAGTGTCGCGGGCGGCGCGGCATCGACCGCAGCGTCCAGCGATGGCGGCGCCGCATCGGGGCTGCCCTTCGAGGCTCCGCATCCGAGCAGGGCCGCCCACAGCACGACGATCGCCACGCGGGTCACGCGTGCCGGTTGATTCCCCATCGAACCAGGGTCTCGCGACGCCCGGCTTCGCGCAACGCGCGACCGGAACAACCGCGACGATCGTCGGCGCGGTTAACGGTCGGGCGCCGGGCCCGTCCTGTCTCCGAACCCTAGCCACGGAGATCCCGATGAAGACCAGGCTGCTCGCTCTCGCCGCACCCGCACTCCTCCTCTGGTCGTCGCCATCGCGCGCCGACGCGCCGGTCGCCCCGACCTCGACCGCGCTGGCCGCCGCGCCGTCGCCAGCGCCGGGCATGGTCGCGCTCGCCCGCATCCTGGGCGCGATCGCGAGCGCGACCGCGGCCACCGTCACCTCGCCGATGTGCGACACCGCCGGCCGGCCGATGGCGGGCAACGTCGGCAAGTCCATGCCGGACCACGCTTGCTCCCTCGACGAGCGGCTCCGTGACGCGCTGGCGCTCGCGCCCGCGGGCGAGTCGTGATCGGCCCGTTCGAGCTCGACTGGCTGGGCGGCGCCGCGGCGTCGCGCTTCCGGCGCGCGCGACCCTCGACCGAGGCGATCGCGTTCGCGCCGTTCGGCCACGAGCTCGATCCCGCGCTCGCCGCGATCGCGCGCGCGGCGTGGACCGAGGGCGCGTTCAGCGAGTACGCGTCGGCGGCGGCGTTCGCGGCGCTGACCGCCGCGCTGCTCGAGGCCGGCGCGCCGATCGATCTGGTCGCGATGGCCGCCGACTTCGTCGTCGACGAGCTCGCGCACGTCGAGCTCAATGCGCGGCTCGCGATGACGGTCGGCGGCGCCGCGCCGCACCTCGTCGATCTCGAGGCGCTCGCGCCGATCGCCGCGCCCGGGCCCGCGATCGCGCGTGCCGCCGAGCTCGCGATCCGGACCTGCGCGATCGGCGAGAACCTGAGCGTGCCGGTGCTCGCCCGCGCCGCGCGCAGCGCGCGCCAGCCGGCGGCGCGCGCGGTGCTCGATCGGATCGTGCGCGACGAGGGCCCGCACGCGCGGCTCGGCGCGATGGTCCTGGCGTGGGCCGGCGATCGACTCGCGCCGCATCGCGCGTCGCTGGGCGCGGCGGCGCGCCGCGCGATCGCGGGCTACGCGCCGCTGTGGCGCGACGAGCCGGCGGTCGAGGATCCGCGCGATGCCGCGCGTGATGTCGCGCGCGATGCCTCACGCGCGCCGCGCGGCGCCTGGACCGGCGCCGATCTCGGCCTGCTCGACGCCCGTGCGCACCGCCGGATCCTGCGCCGCGCGCTGCGCACGC
>JAIOQA010000156.1 GCA_021413675.1 Deltaproteobacteria bacterium
GCGCAAGACCGATCTGCTGGCGCTCAACGCCGCGGTCGAGGCCGCGCGCGCCGGCGATCACGGCAAGGGCTTCGCGGTCGTCGCGAGCGAGGTCCGCAAGCTCGCCGAGCGGAGCTCGGTGGCGGCCGCCGAGATCAGCGCGCTGTCGCGCAGCGGGGTCGGGCTGGCCGAGGGCGCGGGCGCGATGCTGACGCGGCTGGTCCCCGACATCCGCAAGACCGCCGCGCTGGTCCAGGAGGTCGCGGTCGCGAGCCGCGAGCAGAGCGCAGGCATCGAGCAGACCAACCTCGCGCTCCAGGAGCTCGATCGCGTGACCCAGCAGAACTCCGCGGCCTCCGAAGAGATGGCCTCGACCGCGGTCGAGCTATCGAGCCAGTCGCAGCAGCTGCAGGCCGCGGTCGGGTTCTTCCAGATCGAGACGAGACGTCCCGTGCATGCAGCACCGCCGCGCGTCTCGGGTGCGACGGCGCCACGCCCGATCGTCACTCCGCGCGCGCCGAGCGCGGGCAAGCGCGTCGCCGCGCGGCCGGCGCGGACCGCACGCGGCACCGGCTCGGAAGCCACCGTCGTGGCGGCGCACGGCATCGACCTCGATTTCGCGCCAGGCGCGGATGACGAGCTATTCGAGACGTATTGACCTGCCGCGCCTCTCTCGCGCAGGGCGCTGCCGATGCGCTGCGAGCGTCACGAAACGCCGTCTCGTTCAGGCGGCGGTCCGCTCGCCATCGAGTGAGGCGCGCAGGCGCTCGCGGGTGTCGGCGTCGATCGCGCCAGCGGCCCATTGGTAGAGGTTCCCGTCCTCCCGCGCTGCGTGCCGATGGAGCTCGTCGACCAGCGCTCGCACCGTGCCGACGCGGACGAGATGGAGGTCGACTTCGATCCCGAGTTGCACCATGTGCTGTCGGATGCGGGCGTGATCGTCGCGCAGGAACGCAGCCTCGCTCGGGGCGGCCTCGGCGAAGGCGGGCAGGAGTAGGCGCTCCTCGGCGTCGATGTGCGCCTCGATGCCGGCCTCGAACTGCCTCCAGCGCGCGCACAGGCTGCGCGGGTCGTCGGCATACGTATCGGAGAGGAGGTCGAGACATGCCACCGCGAGATGGCGGTGGTGGGCGGCGAGGAGAAATTCGCGCTGGTTCATGTCGTGAGCACGAGCAAGCCGCGGGCCGGATCGGCGCGCGACCGCCACTGATGGTCACGCCGTGGGCACGGTGCCTCCGCGCGCGCCGTGATGAGCGGCGGCAGCTCGTGCTGGATTGACGTCACGCGCACGCTGACGCTGGATCCTGGTGTCAACGTTGACGGCCGCCGTGCGCGGTCGAGCGCCCACGGCTGGCGTCGGGTTGAGGCGATCACGCAGGTCGTGCGCGCGAACCCGCGCGGTGCGCAGTGCGCGCGCCTTGCGTTTCGGTGCTCTCTGCGTCGCTGCTCCGGTCGATTTGCATAGGTTACCCATGGCAGTACCCATCGACCTCACCACGTTCATCGGCGAGGTCGACGACCTGCTCGAGAAGGTCGAGGCCTCCGCGCTCGCGCTCGAGTCGCACCCTGATGACGCGGAGCGGATGAACGAGCTGTTCCGTGCATTCCACACGCTCAAGGGGTCGGCTGGCGTCGTGGGGTTGACCTCGATCGCGCGCTTCACGCATCACGTCGAGAGCGCGCTCGATCATGTCCGCAGCGGCGCGCTGGCGTTGTCGCCGGCGCTGGTCCAGTGCGTGCTCGCGGCCAAGGACCATGTCGCGGCACTGCTTGCGGCCGAGCTCCGTGGTGTCGCGGTCGCGGCCGGGCCCGGTGACGCGATCATCGCGCGGCTCGCGGGGCTGACTGCGAACGCCGCCGACACCGCGACCGCCCTGGTGTTCGCGGCGGTGCCCGCGGCAGCCACCGCGCCCCGCGCCGAGGTCGACTACTTCATCGAGTTTCGCCCCGGCCCCGAGATCGCGTCGATGGACGTCGGCGCCGACGCGATCTTCGACGGGTTGCGTGGGCTCGGACCGTGCGAGCGGCTCGGGGGCGATCCATCCGACGCGGGCGCGCTCGCGCCGTGGCGGTTCCAGGTCACCACCCGGCGCGACGTCGCCGAGATCCACGACGTGTTCATCTTCGTCGCGAGCGCGGGCGAGCTGCAGATCGATCAGGGCATGACGATGTTCGTGGATGACGAGCCGGCACCCGCGCCGGTCGCACCAGCGCTCCCGTCGGCCGCGCCGTCGGGCGCAGCCGCTTCGCGTGTTGCGCCGGCGCGGTCCTCGGCCGCCGCCCGGTCCACGGTCCGGGTCTCGTCGGAGCGCCTCGATCAGCTGGTCAAGCTGATCGGGGAGCTGGTCATCACGCAGTCGCGCTTGCAGCAGGTCCACTCACAGCACGCGATCGCGGAGCTCGCCGGCCCGGTGGAGGCGTTCGAGCGGCTGATCGGCGACCTGCGGGACGGCGTGCTCGGTCTGCGGATGGTGCCGATCGGCACGATGTTTGGTCGCTTCCACCGGCTCGTCCACGACCTGTCGGCCGACCTCGCCAAGGACGTCGAGCTGGTGACCGCCGGCGATGATACCGAGCTCGACAAGACCGTCATCGATCAGCTCGGCGACGCGCTGCTCCACATCCTGCGCAACAGCATGGACCACGGCCTCGAGGCGCCCGGCGAACGGATCGCCGCGGGCAAGCCAGCTCGCGGGACCGTGCGCCTGGCCGCAGCGCACGAGGGCGCGCACGTCGTGATCACGATCGCCGACGACGGTCGCGGCATCGATGCGACCGCGGTCCGGCGCAAGGCCGAGGCCCAGGGGCTGATCGCGCCGGACGCCGTGCTGTCCGAACAGGAGACCCTCGCGCTCATCATGCGACCGGGCTTGTCGACCTCGAGGGCCGTCACCGAGGTGTCGGGCCGCGGCGTCGGCATGGACGTCGTCAAGCGCACCATCGAGAGCCTGCGCGGCACGATCGCGATCAGCAGCCGCGCGGGTGCGGGCACGACGCTGCGGCTCACGCTGCCGCTGACCCTCGCGATCATCGATGGCCTGCTGGTCGAGGTCGACAGCGGCCGCTTCATCATGCCGATGGCGGCGGTGATGGAGAACCTCGAGCTGACGCACGCCGAGCGGTGCGCCCACAACGGCCGCAACATGATCGCGGTCCGGGGCGAGCTCGTGCCGTATGTCCGCCTGCGCGACCTGTTCGCGCTCCCCGATGCCGCGGCCGCGATCGAGTGCGTGGTCGTCGTCGGCGTCGACGGGGCGCGCGTCGGGCTCGTCGTCGATCGCGTCGTCGGCCTCCACCAGACCGTCATCCAGCCGCTCGGGATGTTCTACCGCGGCGTCGAGATGTTCTCCGGCACCACGATCATGGGCGACGGCCGGGTCGCCATGATCCTGGATCTCGCGGGCACCGTGCGACGGATGACGGCCGCCAGCGCGCTCAGCTCCTACCCCGGTCCGCAAGGAACTCAATGAAGCTCTCGATCCGCGCAAAGCTCCTGAGCGTCAGTGGCACGCTCCTGGTCCTCATCGGCGCTACCACCGCCATCGGCATCCAGTCGCTCGCGACCAGCAACGCGCGCCTCGACCAGCTGGTCGAGGGCCCGGCGACCGCGGTCCGCCTGGCGGGGCAGGTGCAAACGTCGCTGGCGCGGGCCGGGCGCGCGCAGCGCGAGCTCTTGCTCGCGCGCAACGACGAGGAGCGCCAGGCGGCCTCCGCCGCGGTCGACGGCTTCTTCCAGACGACCGCCGAGAATCGGCGCGCGCTCGGTCTGGTCGTGGGGCCGAGCGCCACCACCGATCTCGCCGAGGTCGACGACACGCTCCGCAGCATCCTCTCGATCGAGAAGGACATGCGCGCGCTTGCGATGAGGGCGAGCAGCGAGCGCGCGACGACGCTCATGCTCGGGCCCGGCAAGGTCACGGGCGACGCGGCGCGTGCCTCGCTCGACGAGGTCGCTGCGCAGGTCGCGCGTCGTCCGGACGGCGCCGGGTCGCTGGCGGGCATCGAGCGCGCCGTCCGGGAGCTGAACGCCATCGAGCGCGACGAGATGACGATGATCATCCTCGCCGATGACGACGCGGATGACGCCGAGCTGGCCGAGATCAGGACTCACGAGCAGGCGCTCACCGCGGCGCTGGCCCTGTTCGATCGAGGCGCCGCCCCGCCCAGCGAGCGTCGCGCCGGCGACGGCGTGCGCGCTGCGATCGCGGCGTGGACCACCGTCCACCAGGAGATTCGCAGGCTGGCGCGCGACAACTCGACCACCGCCGCGACGGCGATGCGGGTGACCACGTACCAGCCCGTGGTGGCCCGCAGCAACAAGGCGCTCGATGCCGTGCTGAAGGACACCGCGACCGACCTGGCGGCGGAGCAAGTCGCGTCGGGTGACGCGTACCGCTCGTCGCGCGCGATGCTGACCGCCGCGCTCGGGCTCGCGGTCCTCGTCGGCCTCGTCATGACGCTGTGGATCGTACGGTACATCAGCCGGACGCTGCGCGAGGCCGGCGCGATGGCCGCGGCGGTCGCCAAGGGCGACCTGACCCGGACCGTCGAGGTCGTGAACCACGACGAGGTCGGGCAGATGGTGACGGCGCTCAACGAGATGGTCGGGAACCTCCGTCAGGTCGCGGGCGAGGTGATCGCTGCGGCCAGCAACGTCGCGACCGGCTCCGACGAGATGAGCTCGACGGCGAATCAGGTGGCCAGCGGCGCCGGCAAGCAGAGCGCGGCAACCGAGGAGAGCACCGCGGCGATGGAAGAGATGGCGGCGTCGGTCCAGCAGAACGCGGACAACGCCCAGCAGACCGACAAGCTGGCGTCCAAGGCGTCGGTCGATGCCCAGGCCAGCGGCGAGGCGGTCGCGCAGACCGTGACCGCGATGAAGCGGATCGCGGAGAAGATCACGATCATCGAGGAGATCGCGCGCAAGACCGATCTCCTGGCGCTCAACGCCGCGGTCGAGGCCGCGCGCGCCGGAGAACACGGCAAGGGCTTCGCGGTCGTCGCGAGCGAGGTCCGCAAGCTCGCCGAGCGGAGCTCGGTGGCGGCCGCCGAGATCAGCGCGCTGTCGCGCAGCGGGGTCGGGCTGGCCGAGAGCGCGGGCGCGATGCTGACGCGGCTCGTGCCCGACATCCGCAAGACCGCCGCGCTGGTCCAGGAGGTCGCGGTCGCGAGCCGCGAACAGAGCGCGGGCATCGCGCAGACTAACCTCGCGCTCCAGGAGCTCGATCGCGTGACTCAGCAGAACTCCGCGGCCTCGGAAGAGATGGCCTCGACTGCCGTCGAGCTGTCGAGCCAGTCGCAGCAGCTGCAGGCCGCGGTCGGGTTCTTCCAGATCGAGACGGGACGTCCCGTTCACGTTGCACCGCCGCTGCGCGTCTCGGCTGCGGTGGCGCCACGCCCGATCGTCACTCCGCGTGCGTCGACCGCGGGCAAGCGCGTCGCGGCGCGGCCGCCGCGGACCGCACGCGTCACCGGCTCGGAAGCCACCGTCGTGGGGGCGCACGGCATCCACCTCGATCTCGACGTCGCGCCTCGCGCGGATGACGAGCTGTTCGAGACGTTCTGAATCAACGCGCGAGGAGCCTGTCATGAGCGCTGATCTGGTCGCGTCCTTTCTCACGTTCAAGCTCGGTGATGAGCTGTTCGCCATCGACGTCGCGCAGGTGCGCGAGATCCTCGATTTGACCGAGATCACGCGCGTGCCGACCGCGCCGCCATACATGCGCGGCGTCGTCAACGTGCGCGGCAGTGCGGTGCCGGTGGTGGACTTGCGGCACAAGTTCGGGTTGCCCGCGACCGCCGACACCGTCAACACACGCATCGTCGTGATCGAGGTCGATCTGGACGGCGAGTTGACCGTCCTTGGTGGCCTCGCCGACAGCGTCCACGAGGTGCTCGAGCTCGAGCGGGCGCAGATCCGCGAGCCGCCGCGGCTCGCGATGCGGTGGCGCGCCGAGATGATCGCGGGTCTGGGCAAGAAGGACGACCAGTTCGTGATCGTCCTCGACATCGCGCGCGTGTTTGCGAGTGATCAGACGCTGCTCGCGGAGCCGCCGCTCGCCGAGGCCTCATGAGCGCGAGCGCCGCGCTCACCCTCGACGTGGAGCGGCTCCGCCGGTTCGCCGCCGCGATCACCCGCGACCTCGGGATCATGATGCCCGAAACCAAGCTCACGATGCTTCAGGGCCGCCTGCAGCGTCGCCTCAACCACCTCGGCCTCGCGTCGCTCGAGGCGTACGAGCACCGACTGCGGGATCCCGCCGTCGGCGCCGCCGAGCGGGTCGCGCTGGTCGACCTCGCGACCACCAACAAGACCGACTTCTTCCGCGAGCCCCAGCACTTTGCCTACCTGGTCGAGCACGCGCTGCCATCGCTGACCCCCGTCGAGCCGTGGGTCTGCCGGGTGTGGTGCGCGGGCTGCTCGTCGGGCGAGGAGGCCTACACGCTCGCGATGGTCCTCGACGACTACGCGCAGCGCCACCCCGGGTTCGGCTTCGAGCTGATCGCGACCGACATCTCGACCCGCGTGCTGAAAACGGCCGCACGCGCGACCTACCCGGTGGCCGCCGCCGCGCCGATCCCGCCGCAGCTGCGAAGCCGCTATCTGCGGCGCGGCACCGGCGCGCGCGCCGGGTTGGTGCGTGTCGTCCCCGAGGTGCGCGCGAAGGTCCGGTTCGGCCGCCTCAACTTCATGGCGCCGCGCTACGCGCTGCCCGGCGAGTTTGACGTGATCTTCTTTCGCAACGTCATGATCTACTTCGATCGCGCCGTCCAGGCCGAGGTGGTTGCGCGCCAGTGCAGCGTGCTCCGCCCGGGCGGCTACCTGTTCGTCGGCCACAGCGAGACGGTGTCCGGGCTGGGGCTTCCGCTGGCGTTCGCGGCCAACTCGGTGATGCGGCGGTTGCCATGACCGCCAGCGGCAAGATCCGCGTCCTGGTCGTCGATGATTCGGCCGCGGTGCGCCAGGCGTTGACGACGATCCTCAACGAGGATCCAGAGATCGAGGTGATCGCGACCGCGAGCGACCCGTGGGTCGCGGCCGAGCGCCTGCGCGAGCAGGTGCCGGACGTCATCACGCTCGACGTGGAGATGCCGCGGATGGACGGGCTCACCTTCCTCGATCGCCTGATGCGCCAGCATCCGATCCCGGTCGTGATCTGCTCGAGCCTGACCTCGGCCGGCTCGCAGACCGCGCTCGCCGGGCTCGAGCGCGGCGCCGTCGAGGTGATCGAGAAGCCGCGGGGCGCCACGCCCAGGGCGTGGCAAGAGTCGTCGATCCACATCTGCGACGCGGTGCGCGCCGCGTCGAAGGTCCGGGTCCGCAGGCGCACGGATCGCGAGCCCCGCGCGACGCCGCCGCTGATCCGCGACGCGGGTGCGCCAGCGCCAAAGCTCACGGCCGACGCGATGATGCCGCCGCCGCGGCGCGACGCGATGATCCAGACCACGGAGCAGGTCATCGCGGTCGGCGCCTCGACCGGCGGGACCGAGGCGCTGCTCACGTTCTTGCGCGCGCTGCCCCTCGATGCGCCGGGCCTCGTCATCGTGCAGCACATGCCCGAGCAGTTCACGACCCAGTTCGCGGCGCGCCTCGATGCGCAGTGCGCGATCAGCGTCAAGGAGGCCGCGACGGGCGACACGGTCATGCGCGGCCGCGCGCTGCTCGCGCCGGGCAATCATCACCTGCTGCTCAAGCGCAGCGGCGCCCGCTACTACGTCGAGGTCGCTGATGGACCACTGGTGTGTCGCCACCGCCCGTCGGTCGACGTGCTGTTTCGTTCGACCGCGCGCTACGCCGGCGCCAACGCAATCGGGGTGATCCTCACCGGCATGGGCGACGACGGCGCGCGCGGCATGCTCGAGTTGCACCAGGCCGGCGCGCGGACGATCGCGCAAGACGAGGCCTCGTGCGTCGTGTTCGGCATGCCCGCCGAGGCGATCAAGCGCGGCGGGGTCGATCGGGTGCTGCCCCTCGACCGGATCGCGCACGACATCATCGCCGCGCGCTGACCGACGCGATCACGGCAGCGACAGCTGGTCCGAGCGCCAGTCGCCTCACCGACCACGGTGGTCGTCCGAAAGCGGCCGACCCGAGGCCAAGGACGTCAGCAGTCGAGTTCCCGCGTCTCGCCCGTGGCCCATCGGCGCTGATGGGTGACACTACGCCATGGCGCACGTGCAGCCGAGGACGCGTCATGGGCGACCGTGAACACTGGCAGGCGGTGTACGCGCAGAAGCAGCCCGACGAGGTGAGCTGGTATGCGCCGCACCTGGAGCGATCGCTCGGCTTCATCGCCTCGTGCGCGCTGCCGCCCGACGCGAGGATTGTCGACGTCGGCGGAGGCGCCTCGACGCTCGTCGACGATCTGCTCGCGAACGGGTACCGGAACGTGGCGGTCATCGACCTGGCGGAGGCAGCGCTGATGGCGGCCAGAGCCCGTCTCGGCGATCGCGCTGCGGGTGTCGACTGGATCGTTGGCGACGTGACGACGCCGCTGTTGCCGGAGGGCAGCGTCGACCTCTGGCACGACCGGGCCGTGTTCCACTTCCTGACCGAGCCCGCCGCGCGCGACGCCTATCTGGCGCAGGTGCTGCGCGCGGTGCGCCCTGGTGGCTACGTCCTCGTGGCGACCTTCGGCCTGGACGGCCCGGCGCGATGCAGTGGCTTGCCGGTCGCGCGCTACGACGCCTCGGGGATTCACACCGTGTTCGGCGACGCGTTCGAGCGGGTCGCCGACGACGCCGAGAGCCACGCGACGCCGTGGGGCAGCGTGCAGTCGTTCGTGTACTGCTTCTGCCGCCGCCATCCGCGCGCCGCGTGACGCGCGGTGGACCGCCGCCGTCTCGGTCGTGACCTCCGCCCGTCAGCAGCTTCACGCTGGCGTCGCGCGGTCGTCGTCGCGCACCCGCCCGGTCCACACCGCGAGCCCGACCTCGATGAGCACGGTCAGCGCTGCTTGGTCGCTCGACGCCGAGAACCTTACACACTTGGACGGCGGGCCACCCGAGTGCGTCGCGCTAGTTGCTGTTGCCGGTGTTGCCCGCGCCCTGGCCGGCCTGGTTGCGGTACAGGTTGCCGCCGCCGCTGTAGTAGATGAGCTCGACGACCTCGCGGGGGCTCTCGGGATAGCGGGTGCAGCGCGAGACCAGGTAGATCCGCATGTCGTTGTCGTGGGTCGGATCGTTGGCCATGCCGACCGGCTCGTCGTCGTTGTCGCGGACGGTGACCACGAAGTCGTCGACGCCATCGGCCGGGATGTCGAGGTCACCGCGCACGGGATACCAGCTCGGATCGTTGCTCGGATCGGTGTCGAGGAGGCTGGCCCACGCGCCGAGCGAGCTGCCGACGATCCCGCGGGCCTTGGTGAGGCCGGCCTCGGCGCAGTAGAGCGCCGCCTTGGCGTCGACGGCGTAGCCGGTCGAGCGGGTCTCGGCGACGGTCAGGTACGCGCCGAGCAGGCCGACCGTGAGCAGCGACGACACCACCAGCAGCGCGATGAGCATCGCGGCGCCGCGCTCGCGCGGATCCCTCATGGGTTCTGCTCCAGGTTGCGGATGTCGACGGTGGTCGTGAGCACGCGCCGCCGATAGACGTCCATCGCGCCGGCCGCGCGGTCCTCGCCCGCCGCGCGCGCCGACTCCGGCGGGTTCGACGCCAGGTCGGTATAGGTCCGCGCGAACAGGCTGATGCGCACGGTGGTCCAGCGCGTGGTCGTCGGGTCGGGCGGCGCGGGGTCGCCGGGGTTGTTGTAGAACCACTCGTCGGTGGCCGTGCCGTCCTCGCGCAGGACGCCGTCGCCGTCGAGGTCGATGCCGACCGCGACCTGCATGTCCTCGACGCCCTCGGCCAGCGGCTGCGCCGCGGCGGGCCCGTTGCCGTCGGGATCCATCCACAGGAACGGCGTCCCATCGCTGGCGTTGGCGACGTAGAAGCGCGCGACCTTGCCGCGCAGGACCAGCGAGCCGACCGCGAACCCGGCGGTCGGGAACAGGACGTTGGGGCAGGCGGTGGTCGGCGCGTCGGTGGTCGCGGTCGCCGGGCCCGTGGCGGCGCTGAGCGCGCGGATCGTGACCATGCGACCGACGTCGCCGTTGGAGATGATCACCATGTCGCCGGCGACCAGCCCGGCGGACTCCAGCACGTCGAACGAGGTGCTCGAGCCGAGAAACACGCTGCGCAGCGAGGTCAGCACGCCGCCCGAGGCGTAGAGCACGGTGAGCGCGTCGGGCGCATCGCCGTGGTTCTCGATCGCGATGCCCGCGGCGGTCGTGCAGTGGCTGGCGTCGCGCAGGTCGCCGGTGGTCACGCTCGACGACGCCGAGCGGACCGCGTCGGCGAGCACCTCCATGCCGGCGCGGGCGCCGCGCTCCGCGGTCTGGGCCTCGCGCATCGAGCGGAACGCGCCGGTGATCGGGATCCCGATCTGCATCGCCAGGCCGACGACGAGCGCGGTCAGGACCACGCCGACCATCAGCTCGATGAGCGTGAAGCCGGCCTGGCCGCGCCGCGCCCGGCTCACTGGCCCCTCATCGTGCGGTACGAGATCAGGTGGCTGTCGCCGTCCTCGATCCACGTCACCACCACCTGGACCGTCGCCAGCGTGCCGGTCCACTGCACGTCCCAGCGCCGCGTGAAGAGGCCGTCGGCGCGCACCACCGCGCGCGCGTCGACGAGATCGCTGCCGCTGGTCAGGCTCGCCGACGGGATCCGGCGCAGCGCCTCGACCTTGTCCTCGCCGACGACCGAGGCCTCGGTGGCGTGGCGCGCGAAGCCGACCGCGCGGCTGCTGGTCTGCGCGATCGACAGGATCCCGGCGAGCCCGACCGTGAGCACCAGCATCGCGACCAGGATCTCGATGAGCGTGAAGCCGGCCTCGCGCCGGGCGCGTGCGGTCATTGCGTGCGAATCCACAGCATGCGGACCAACCGCACGATCGTCGCGAGCTCGGTGCCCTCGCCCTGGCTGTCGAAGGTCGACGTGTAGTCGAGGGTCTGCGCGGTCGCGCCGTTGCCGGTGTGCACGACGCCGCCCTGGACGTCGACGGGCGCGGCCCCGACGGCGAGCACCGTGCTCGACACGGTCAGGCCGGTGGTGAGCGAGATGCGGCGGAGCGTGGCCGTGTCGAGCTCGTTCACGCCGTAGAGCGGATCGTTGACGTCCGCGGAGTCGGTGACGACGTAGATCTCGTTGCCGCTGACCACCGCCTGACCGTAGACGCGCTCGCCCGCGCCGAGGTCGAGGCTGAAGCGCCGGCTCGCGTTCGACCCGGTATCCCGGATCGGCACGGACGCCGCCGGCGGCAGCGCCGCAAACCCCACGACGTACTGGTGCTCGGCGGACGGCGCCCACGACGACGCCACCGGATCGACGTAGCCGCCCGAGGCGATCGCGAGGCTGAGCGCGCCATCGCCGTGGTCGTAGTAGACCGTCGGCGGCGCGCCGACCGGATGGAAGTCGGCGCCGAACTGGAACACCGGGGTGTTGCCGTAGACGGAGGTGCCCGTGGTCGCGTCGAGCACCCAGACGTCGCCGTAGAGCGTGGGCACCGCGACGTGCGTCAACGAGCCGTTGCGCGCGTGATCGAACGCGGCGACGCCACCGGGAATGCCGGTGTCGGGAACCGCGGGCGAGCTGCCGCTCCGCGGCGCGGGATACGCGAGTGACCAGGTCCACACTGGGCTGCCCGTCTCGGTATCGAGCGCGACGGTGAACACGCCAGCACCGCCCGTGCCGCCGTTGTTCGATTCGGCGATCGTGAGATTGCGCGGTGACCCGTTGATCATCGTCGGGCCCATCGCGACGTTCAGCCCGACGCCGAGCTCGGACGCCGTGCGGTTGGTCGGCGGCGCGTACTCCCAGGCGATCGTCGGGTTCGCCGGGTTGGTGACATCCAGCGCGTAGATCGCGGGGTTGCGGCCGGTGATGCCGGGCTCGCCGCTGCCGAGCTGGAACGTGAGGATCGTGTGCCAGCTGCGCAGGCCGGTGCCGCTGAAGTCGCCGAAGATGTCGGCGACCTTGGGCGAGCCGTCGATGTTGCCCTCGTTGAAGCGCAGCCGGCCGAGCACCGCGCGCGGCGCGAACGCCCAGAGCTCCTGGCCGCGCGTCTGGCACGGCGACACCGTGTCGACGCAGAACGCGTGCATCATGCCGTCGGTCGCGCCGACGTAGGCGATCGTCGGGCGCGTGGTGCCGGCGATCGGGCTCGACTCGATCACCGCGGCGTTGGAGCGATCGATGCCGCCGAGCGCGGGCACCCACGTGCTACCGCTCCGGTGGCCAGCGAGGAGGTGGCTGATCAGCGCGTCGAGGGAGGCGTTGTCGAAGGTCGCGCCGAGCAGCGGGCCCAGCGTCGCGCGGTTGCTGGTCGCGAGGAAGACGCGGGCCGGGTTGCGGCCCGTGGCCGCGTTGGTGAACACCGTGCGGCACGAGGCCGTGAACCAGGTGCCGCAGCCCGCCGGGCTCGCCGTGGGCAGGTGATCCGCGGCGTCGAACTGGACCGTGCCGGCCGACGCGGTCATGCCGCGATAGTGGCCCTTGGTGTACGGGAACTCGAAGAGCGTGGCGTCGCCGACCGCGCTGAAGGTCGGGATCGACGGCGCGGGATCGTTGACGACGTAGCTGCCCTGGTACTGCGTCAGCGTGCCGCCGACGGTGGCGACGGTCGCGGCCGAGCGCGTGACCTCCGCGGTCCGGCTCGTCGGCGTCTGCGGCACCGTCGCGAGCGGCAGCGAGATGAGCGTGTCGAGGATCATGCGCAGCTGCGACGGGCCGTTGTTGACCTGGTTGCCGGGCATGTAGAACGCGATGCCGTTGGCGGGCTCGTCCTTGTAGCGGACGTAGGCCGACACATCGACGACGTCGGCGTTGGCGCTGTTGCCGTAGACATCGCAGGCGCCGCTCGAGCGGTGCTGGGTGCAGAGGGTGTTGCCGGTCGCCGAGCGGTCTTCGGACACCAGCCGCACGAGGCTGCCGGAGGTCCCGACGTGGCTCGGGTCGTAGCCCTGCGCGCCGTTGCCCCAGTACTGCCACTTGGTGACGGCGCCCTGCGCGAACGAGGTCGGCAGATCGCCCCACTGCATGAAGATGTTGCTGGGCCGCCGCAGGATCAGCGGCTCCGATGGCGCGGTGTTCATCGCGGTCAGGCCGACGTTCTTGGCGCCCATCAACTCCTTGCCGGGGCACTTCTCGATGACGTTGATGACGGCCTCCATGAAGACGACGTGGCCACCGGCGCGCACGCCGGGGACGTACTGCATGAAGTTCTCGATCGCGTCGACGGTCGCGACCTCCGACGCGGTCCCGCACGGGCTGTTGTCGCTCCAGTTGTCGAGCCAGGCCCACGTGAACGTGCCGTTCGCGAGCGCGCCGTTCTGGATGTCGGTGAGCGTGGTGCCGCAGTAGACCGCGTCCGACGGGGTGAACGCGCCCGAGAGGCAGGCCGGGTAGTCGGCGGGCTCGTCGAGGTTGGCGAGCCCGAGCCAGATCTGCGAGACGCCGGCCGGTGACTGGCGCGCGAGGCGCGGCGGGGCGTAATCGATGCGCACGGTGACCGGCGCGCCGCTGCCGGCGGCGCCCAGCGCGTAGTTCGGACCGACCGTGCGGAAGTCCTGGTAGACGATCTTCGCGCCGGCGTTGAGCTCGTAGAGATCGACGTCGGAGAAGTTGTAGTAGCTGTTGCCCGCCAGGCCGGCGTACGCACCGGTGTGCTTCCAGAAGGCGTTGAACCGGGCGCGATCCTCGGCGGCGATCACGAAGGCGCTGCCGCGCACCGGAACGCCGTCGCGTTGTACGTGTCGCTGATCGGCGCGAGCGTCGAGGCGTTGAGCCGCCGCACCGGATCGACGCACGAGCCGTTGCACGCGGTCAGCGCGCTGGTGCCGGCCGGCGGCGTCGCGGTCGTCGGGTTCAGGACCCAGAAGTCGATGTCGCGCGCGATGTAGGTCTGCGAGTTGGCGTTCTGGTTGATCGTGAGCGCAGGCGCGTCCTTCGTCGGGTTGATGAGCCAGTGCACGGGGATGCCCTGCTGCATCAAGCGATAGACCAGGCCGTACGTGTGGTAGAGGCCGTTGTCGTTGGAGCTGAACGGCCCCGCGTCCTGGCACCACGCCGGCGCCGCGCTCGACGGCGGCGCGTACTTGCCGGACTGCGACACCACCTGGTGACAGCGGTCCATCGGGATGACGATCGCGCGATCGGTCGCGACCGCGTCGAACGGGCGATAGCAGCAGTTGTCGGTGTTGGCGTCACACGCGACCAGATCGGCCGAGCACGACGCGAAGTCGGTCGTGGGCTGGGCCTGCGCCGCCGGCGCGAGGACCGCGATCACCGCCGCTGCCACGATCGCCGCGACGAGCCGCACGGACTACCACCCCCCGCGGACGAGCACCGAGCCCGTCGCCTCGAAGACGATCACCCGGGTCGGCTGGCGCGCGTTCCGGGTCTGGAGGTACAGGGTCCGGGCCACGCTGGAGCCGTCCGGGGCGAACACCACGCCGGTCGCCAGGCCGGTGCCCGCGGCCGGCACCGTGCCACCGGCCTCGACGGCGCTCGCCGCGGCGATCGCCGTGAGGCGGACATCGCTGTCGATCGTGATCGTGGCCAGTTGCGTCCAGGCCGTCGGCAGGACCATTCCGAGCGAATCGCCCTGCTGGATCGAGGCGACCTGGCCCGCGAACACCACGCGCTGCCAGCGGTGGCTCGACATCGCGCGGAGTCGCGCGGCATCGAACTCCCCGGAGAGCTCCCCGGCGGTGCCATCGACGTTGGCCTCCATCTCGTCGGGCGCCGAAACGGCAACGGCGCTGAGCACCGCGACGATCGCGATGGTCACCATCATCTCGGTGAGCGTGAAGCCGCGCTCGCTGCGCGGAGCCCGGCGGATCGCCACCTGACGCGGGATTCCCATGGTTCGTCGGTGGGACCGGCGATGGCGTTGGTCGCAGAAATCCTCGGAGGTTGGGGCGTCGCTGGGGTAGCGAGCCATCAAGGGCGCCGCGTTCTGGTCCGGTCCCGCCGCACCGCGGCCCGGGCACGCGTGCGGCGACGGGGGCGAACGGACGCCGTGCACCGACATGGCGCGAGGACCGCGGGCGCGGTTGCGAGACGCGCCGCCACCGCCCGAGGACGAGTGACGCTGCGGCGAGGTCCCGGTTGCTCGTCGCGCGGGCGGCCGTCGCGTACGCTCGTCGTCGCATGTCCCCCACTGCCGCGCTCCACAATGCGTGCCGGAGATATTGCATCGATCGCATCGCGCACTGGAATCGCGTCTATGCGGCGCTCTCCGCGGCCGGTGCGGATCACATCCGCCGCGGCAGTTCGTGGATCTACACGGACGACGCGTATCGGACCTTTCCCCGCTACGAGGTGCTCGAGGTCATTCTCGCCTCGATCGAGACGTTCACGCCGGGCGATTTCGCGACGATCGCGGACGCGCGCGAGCTGCTCGCCGAGGCGGGACGAACGGCGCAAGGCCCGTTCACCCGGGGGGCGACGAACCCGATCTGGGCCCTGGCGATGGCCGAGGAGCGCGAGGCGTTCGTGGCCTTCGTCGACAGGTCTCGGCCGGAGGACTGGGCCACCTTCGCGATGCTGCCGTTTCGCAGAGGGCTGGGAAAGGCCGAGCATCTCCATGTCTCCGAGGCCTTCCGCGCGCGCTGGGGGCGATGGGATGTCGATCGCGCCGACCGGCCGATCGATGCCCCGTATCTGGCGCTGCACGTCGAGGTCATGGACGTGCTTCGGGGCCCGGAGTGGGCGCTTCGAGGTCTGCTCGAAGCGCAGGGGATCACGCGGCTGTGCGAGCTCCGCGAGAGCGGCGATGGCTTCGAGGTCGACCTCGAGGCCGCGAGCTTCGCGTACAACGGCCTCGAGGGCTTCTGGTTCACGCGTGCGCTGGACTGGATGATCTACGCCTCCCACGAGGCATCGATCGTCTTCGGCGGCGGGTGGCTCGTCGACGCGCTGCGCGCGCGCGTGCCCGACCTCGATCGGTACACCTACCGCGGGTGGGATCAGCCGCCCAGCGCCCGCGCGAGGTGACAGCGCGCGGCGCGTCCGGCGCGGATCCGCGCGGCTACGCTGCGGTCGGCGGTCCGAACCAGGTGGTCAGCGCGTCGCGGAGGCCGTGATCGGTGCCCGTGCCGACCCACGCGACGTGGCCGTCGGGGCGGATCAACACGGCTGCGGGCGCCGCGATCGCGCCGAGCACCGGGAGCTCCCACGCCCCGGCGTGGCGCGCGCCGACGTGTTGCACCCGATCGGCCCAGGGCGCGATGTCGAGGGCCTGTTCGCCGAGGTCGAGCAGCACCGGCCGCGCGGCGTGCAGCAGCGTGAACACGCGCCGCGCCCCACCCTCGGTGTCCAGGTCGAGATCCGGCATGCGGCGCCCGAGCAGCGGGTGGCCGGCGCCGAGGTCGTAGTGGATGTCGAGCCCGGACATCAGCGCGCCGTAGCGCCGGCGCGGCTCGTCGAGCGTCAACAGCCCGGCCATCGCCTCGCGCAGCGCGGTGGTGCGCGCGTCGCCGCGGGCGAGCGCGGTCTGCGCGAGGGTGGTCTGCAGCACGCGCGCGCCGATCGGGTGGCGCTCGGCGTGGTAGGTGTCGAGCAGGCTGTCCGGTGACGTCCCATGGACGACCTGGGCGAGCTTCCAGCCCAGGTTCACGGCGTCCTGGACCCCGAGGTTGAGGCCCTGACCGCCGGTGGGCGAGTGCACGTGCGCCGCGTCGCCGGCCAGGAGGACGCGCCGCGCGCGGTAGGACGCGGCCTGTCTGGCCATGTCCGAGAACCTCGACAGCCACGACGGATCGCGAACCCCGTAGTCAGTCCCGTAGACGGCGACGAGCGCCTCGCGGAGCTCGTCGAGGCTGGGCTCGTCGCCGTGCTTGACGGTCGGCTCGACCAGCACCGCGCGCACGCGCTTCCCATCGTCGAGGCGCCCGAGGGCGTTGATGCCGCGATCGCCGTGGCGGATGCTCGGGGCCGGCGCGTCGGTCATCTCGACCTCGGCGATCAGGTAGCTGACCGAGGCGTCCCATCCGGGGAAGTCGATGCCGGCCAGCTTGCGGACCAGGCTGCGCCCGCCGTCGCACCCGACGAGGTACGCCGCGCGCAACGTCCGGTCGTCGGACAGCGTGACGTCGACGCCGGCGTCGTCCTGGGCGAGGTTCGTGACCTCGCAGCCGCGATAGATCGGGACCGCCAGCTCGTCGACCCAGGCGGCGAGGACACGCTCGATGTGGTTCTGCCACAGCGCGAGCCCGTGGTTGTGGCGCGTCGGGGCGTCGCTGATGTCGAGCGGGGTCATCGCGAAGCTCGCGACCTGCATGATCTTGCCCTGCGCGAGGAAGCGCTCCACGACGCCGCGCTGATCGAGCACCTCGAGCGTGCGCGCGTGCAGGCCACCAGCGCGCGAGCCGGCGAGGTCCTGGCTCGTGCGGCGCTCGACGATCGCGACGTCGACGCGCGCGAGCGCCAGCTCGGCGGCCAGCATCAAGCCCGTCGGGCCACCGCCCGCGATCACCACGGAGTGCGCAGTCATGGTCGCTGACTCTGCGCCACCACCCGGGGCTTGTGGCAATCCCCGGTCGCTGGGATACTCTCGACGTGACAGAGGGTGGCGCCGCGCGACCGCGCTGCGCGCCGGCACCCCGCGAGGTACCCCGCGCCAGCCCCACGCTGACCCGATGTCTCACGCTCGGCTGCGTAGGCTGTCATCGGGATGGCAGCGTGACCCCGAGCCTCTCGATCTTGCTGGTCGATGATGACGCGACGATCCGCCGCGTCGTGCGCCGCCACCTGATCGCGCGCGGGCACGAGGTCGTCGAGGCCAGCGACGGCTCGGGCGGGGTGGAGTTGCTCGGGACGCGGGCGTTCGACGTCGTGATCGTCGATCTGCGGATGCCCCAGGTCGATGGCCTGGCGTTGACCGCGCACGCGCGCACCGCGCTGGGCGCCGACGGCCCGGCGATCTGGATCATGACCGGATCGGTCGATCCGGGCATCGAGGGCGCGGCGCGGCAGGCGGGCGCCGATGCGGTGATCCTGAAGCCGTTCCAGGGGCAGGAGCTCGACGTCTGGCTGGCCCGCCTGGCCGCGCGGCGGTCGCTCGACGATCGTGGGGGCGCGCCCGGCGTTTGACCTCGTCGAGCAGGCTTCACGCCACCTCGGCGACGAACGCGTCGATCGCCTGGAACGTCGCGGCGGGCTGCTCGAGGTGCGGGAGATGGCCGGCCTCCGCGATCGTCTCGAAGCGCGCGCCGGGGATCGCGGCGGCGTAGGCGCGGCCATAGGCGGTGCCGACGACGCCATCCGACGCGCCCCAGAGCACGAGGGTCGGGATGCGGATCCCGCCGAGCCGGGCCAGCAGCGTGGGATCGCAGCCGTAGGGCGTGCCGGCGATCGCCGCGAGCGTGGCCTGGTTCGCGCGCATGACCGCGAGGCTCTCCGGGGTCGGCGGCGGCGCGCCGGCGCCGAACCTGGACGGATCGTGGAAGCTGATCGCGGCGATCTCCTGCGGCGCGAGCCCGCTGAGGTTCCGGATCGGATGCCCGGTGACCTCGACGCCGACGCCGTTGATGATGACAAGCGCGGCGATCCGTCGCGCGGTGTCGCGCAGCGCGAGCTCGGCGCCCAGCCAGCCGCCGATCGAGGAGCCGATGACCACGACGTCGGTCAGCGCCTCCGCGGCGAGGTAGCGCAGGTACTCGTCGGCGTACGCGGCGATGCGGTCGAGCGCGGGCGGCCGCGGCGTCCCGTTCCAGCCGGGCAGGGTCGGCGCGATCACGCGGGCCGTGGGCGCGAGGTGCGCGCCGAGGCTGGCGACGGTCTGCGGGCCGCCGCCGCCGTGGAGCAGGAGGATCGTGCGGGTGGATTCGGCTCGTCGGGGCATCATGAGGGTCACCGTATATCAACATGTTGATATACGCAAGCTGATATGATGACGGCATGATCGATCTCCAGGCCACCGGGCGGCTGCTCAAGCGCGCGCAGTACCGCAACCACCGCGCGATGGAGCGCGCGCTCGCGACCGTCGGCACGACGCTCGCGCAGTGGGACGCGCTGCGCGCGATCGCCGAGGCCCCGGACTCGTCCGCGCACGATCTCGCGGTGACGACCTTCCAGAGCGACCAGGCGTTCGGGACGCTCGCCAACCGGCTCGAGGCGCAGGACCTGATCAAGCGGACCGCGGGCAAGGGCCGGCGCGTCGAGCACCAGCTGACCGCGGCCGGCCGCAAGATGCTCGCCGCCGGCCAGGCGGTCGCGGCGGGCGTCTCGGTCCGCGCGTTCGCGCGGCTGTCGAAGGCCGAGGTCGCGACGTTGCACGAGCTGCTGTTGCGCGTGGCCGAGACCGACGACGCCTGACGTGCGCGCCGGCGTCACGCGGCGCGGCACGCGGCGAACGCGCGCGCGAGGGCCTGGCGATCGAGGCCAAACCCGACGAGCACGACGCGGCTCGTGCGCGGCGCGTCGCCCCAGGGCTCGCCGAAGGTCACCTCGACGAGGTCAGCCACGCCCTGCACGATCATCCGCTCCGGCACGCCATCGACCGCGAGGATGCCCTTGGTGCGGAACAGCCGGCCGGCGACCGCGGCGAGCTCCTCTTCCATGAACGCGGCGAAGCGCTCGCCGTCGACCTCGCCGTCGATGACCAGCGACACCGAGTCGTAGACGGCGTGGCGCGGGGCGGTCACCATCGCGCGCGGCACGAGATCCGCGCGCCGGTGGTCGAGGAGCGCCGCGAGCGATGACAGGGCAGGGTCCTCGAGCTCGCCGCGCGCCGCGGCCACGATCAGCGCGGCGCCGTTCTGGGCGGCGATCACGGCCTCGGCGTGGTCGCGCTGCGCCCGATCGACGCGATCCGCGCGCGACAGCACGACGACGTCCGCGAACCCGACCTGCTCGATCGCGAGATCGTGCGCGCGCAGCCGATCGATCCGCGACGCGTCGACGACGGTGATCACGCCATCGAGCGCGTGGGTACCGCGCGCGCCGCCCGCGGCGATCGCGCGCAGCACGCCGGCCGGCGACGCGGCGCCCGAGGTCTCGATCAGGATCCGCGCGGGCGGCGCCGGGCCCGTGGCCAGCTCCTCGAGCGCCCGGACCAGCTCGGCGTGGGTGACGCAGCAGACGCAGCCGCCGGCGATCTCGACGAGCTCCTGGGCGCGGGCCGCGAGCAACGCGCCATCGATCCCGATCTCGCCGACCTCGTTGACGATGACCGCGACCGCGCCGCGCGGCAGGTCCGCGAGCCACCGGTTCACGAGCGTGGTCTTCCCGGCGCCGAGGAAGCCGGTCACGATCGTCACCGGCACCGGGTCCATCCGGCGATGGTACGCGAAGCGCGCGCGGGCTATCGTGCGGCGTGATCGAGCTGCGCGGCGTTGCCCGGCGGTACGGCGAGGAGGTCGCGCTCGAGCCGACCGATCTCGCGATCGCGCGCGGCCAGACGACCGTGCTGATCGGGCCGAGCGGCTGCGGCAAGTCGACGCTCCTGCGCACGATCATCGGCCTCGTGGCCCCCGATACCGGCGAGGTGATCTTCGATGGCGTGCGGGTCGACGCCGCGAGCGTGCGAGCGGTCCGGCGCCGCACCGGCTACGTCATCCAGGACGGCGGCCTGTTCCCGCACCTGTCGGCGGCCGACAACGTCGCGCTGATGGCGCGCCACCTCGGCTGGGACGCGCCCCGGCGCCAGGCGCGCCTCGACGAGCTCGCCGCGCTGGTCCGGCTGCCGCGCGAGCTGCTCGGGCGCCCGCCCGGCGCGCTGTCCGGCGGGCAGCGGCAGCGCGTGTCGCTGATGCGCGCGCTGATGCTCGATCCCGAGGCGCTCTTGCTCGACGAGCCGCTCGGCGCGCTCGACCCGATGGTGCGGATCGAGCTGCAGGATGATCTGCGCGCGATCTTCGCGACGCTGGGCAAGACCGTCGTGATGGTCACGCACGATCTCGCCGAGGCCGCGTTCTTCGCCGACCGGGTCGTGCTGATGCGCGCCGGCGCGATCGTCCAGGCCGGCGCGGTCGCGGACCTCGAGCGCGCGCCCGCCGACGAGTTCGTCACCCGCTTCTTGCGCGCGCAGCGGCGCGGCTTTGGCGGGGCGGCGTGAGGATCGCGGTGCTGGTGCTCGTGCTCTGCGCCGCGTGCGGCGATGGCGCGCGGGTCCGGATCGGCTCGAAGAAGTTCACCGAGAGCGTGATCCTCGCCGAGGCCGGGACCGCGCTGGTGCGCGAGGCCGGCCTCGAGGTCGAGCACCGCCGCGAGCTCGGCGGCACGACGATCCTGTGGAACGCGCTGGTCGCCGGCGACATCGATGCGTACCCCGAGTACACCGGGACGATCGCCGCCGAGCTCCTGGCCGACGCGCACCTCGACGCCGACGACGACGTCGCGATGCGCAAGGCGCTCGCGGATCGCGGCATCGTGATGTCGTCGCCGCTCGGGTTCAGCGACACCTACGCGCTCGGCATGCGCGAGGACGAGGCCGCGCGGCTGGGCATCACGCGGATCTCGCAGCTGCGCGCGCACCCCGAGCTCGCGTACGCGCTGTCGCACGAGTTCCTCGAGCGCAAGGAGGGCTGGCCGACCCTGCGCGAGCGCTACGGGCTCGACGCGACGCCCGCCGGCATGGACCACGAGCTCGCGTACCGCGGCCTGGTCGCGGGCTCGGCGCAGGTCACCGATCTGTACTCGACCGACGCCGAGATCGCGGTCGGGCACCTGCGCGTGCTCGTCGACGATCTCCACCACTTCCCCGACTACCGCGCGGTGTGGCTGTGGCGCGCGGACCTCGCGCCGGCGGCGGCGGCGCAGCTCGAGCGGTTCGCCGGCCGGATCTCGGTGGCCGAGATGATCCGCGCCAACGCCCGGGCGCGGATCGACGGCGAGCCCGAGGCCGCGGTCGCGGCGGATCTGGTCGCGCGCGTGCTCGGGGTCCGGGTCGCGGCGGTGAGCGCGAGCCGCGCAGATCGCATCCTTACCCACACCGGCGAGCACCTCGGCATGGTCGCGATCTCGATGCTGCTCGCGACGCTCGTCGCGATCCCGCTCGGGATCCTCGCGGCGCGGCGGCGGCGCACCGGCGCGGTCATCCTCGCGCTGGTGGGCGTGATCCAGACGGTGCCGTCCCTGGCGCTCCTGGTCTTCATGATCCCGCTGCTCGGCATCGGCTGGGTCCCGGCGGTCGTGGCGCTGTTCCTCTACAGCCTCTTGCCGATCGTCCGCAACACCGCACAGGGGCTCACCGGCATCGCGCCGTCCCTGCGCGAGTCGGCGGAGGCGCTCGGGCTCACCGCGTGGGCGCGGCTGTGGCGCATCGAGCTGCCGCTCGCGACGCCGGCGATCATCGCGGGCATGAAGACCGCCGCGGTGATCAACGTCGGCACCGCGACCCTGGGCGCGCTGATCGGCGCGGGCGGCTACGGCCAGTCGATCATGGCGGGCATCCGGCTCTCCGATCGCGCGACCATCCTCGAGGGCGCGGTGCCCGCAGCGGTGCTCGCGCTCGCGGTCCAGGGCGTGTTCAGCCTGGCCGAGCGCTGGCTGGTGCCGCGTGGGCTGCGGCCGGCGCGGGGCGCGCGTGCTAGGGTCCCTGCCGTCGATGGCGCCGCGTGATGCGAGACGATGGCTGGTCGCGGCGAGCCTGCTCGTCGGCGCCTGCACCGGCGCCGCGCCACCCGGCGCGCCCGACGCCGCCGCGGCCGCGGGCGGCCTGACCTTCGCGTGGCGCGCGGTGCCCGCGATCCCTGGTGACCTCGGCGGCGATGTCGTGGTCGACGCGGCCGGGCTGGTGCTGCGCGACCTCCGGGTCTTCGGCGACGCCGCCACCGGCGACGCCCGCACCAACGTCGCGATGGTCACGCTGATCTGGGATGGCCTCGGGCAACCGGCCACGGTCGGCTTTCCCGTCGCGCCGCCGGGGCTCTACTCGGCGCTCGAGATGCGCGCCGACGGCGGGATCGACGATTCGCTCACGATCCACGGGCACGCACGGCAGGGCGATGTCGTCTACCCGTTCGAGCTCGAGGTCGATGGCGCGGTCGCGATCGCGGTGCCGCTCGAGCTCGAGCTCGACGTCGGGCGCGGCGCCGCGGTGCGCGTCGACGTCGACCTCGGCGCGGTCGTCGGTACCGTCGACTGGGCGCAGGTCCCGGTCGACGCGGCCGGCGTGCTCCGCCACGAGGAGATCGACGCCGGCCCGGCGAGCGCCGCGCTCGCACGCGCGTTCTCGGCGCACGCCGCCGACCCGTAGGCCGCACCCGCCACGCGGGCTTCCGTGCGACGCTGCGCTCCGGGCGCACGCCGGCCCGGAGGAGCCACAACATGCGGGCATGGGGGATGCTGGTCGCGGTGATGTTGA
Source organism: Deltaproteobacteria bacterium (assembly GCA_021413675.1). Lineage (GTDB taxonomy): Bacteria > Myxococcota_A > Polyangia > Haliangiales > Haliangiaceae > JAIOQA01. The sequence goes on from JAIOQA010000156.1 coordinate 23,331, forward strand.
GCGGGTGCGGCAGCGACTGCCCGCCAGGCGCGCCGGTCGCGGCGCCGGCTGCCGTGCGCGATGCGGCGCCGCCGGGCAACGCCGTGCAGGCCGAGATGCGGCTCCTGCACGCGGCCATGCAGGCGGCGCTGTCGGGCGTCGCGTACGGCGACGTGCGCGCGGTGCCCGAGGCGCTCGAGGCGGTGGATCGCGCGAAGGCGGCGACCGAGGCGGCGCTGGAATCCGGCCAGTACACGCTCGCGCGCGGCGGTGATCGGCTCGCGCGCTTCCGCGAGCTCGACGAGTCTTTTCACGGCCAGCTCGAGGCGCTGGTCACCGCCGCCCGGCAGAACGACGTCGCCGCCACCGCGACGGCGCTGGGCGTCGCGATGCAGGCCTGCCAGGCCTGTCACGCCGAGTTCCGGAAGTGACTAGCGCGCCGGGCGATCGAGCCGGCGGATGAACAGGAACAGCCCGAACGATCCCGCGAACAGCACCGCCGAGGTGATCGCGCCGACGAGCGCGCTGTCGCGATGGCCCGCGAGGTAGGACTCGAGCGAGGCCCCGAGCACCCACATCTGGGCGATCAGGATCACGACCAGCAGCGCGATCGCGCCGTCGAGCGCGGCGAGCGCGCGGTGGCGATCGGGGCCGGGCGGCGACGGCGGCGCGCGCATCAGCCGCGATCTCCGTCATCGGACGGATCGCCGTCATCGCCATCCTCGACGCCGATCGCGTAGACGCCATCGGCGCGCTCCTCGACCGCGATGCGCGGCAGCGGCCGCGGCGGCGGGCCGGCCAGGACCGCGCCGGTGCGCACCGAGAACACGCCATCGTGGCACGGGCACTCGAGGCGATCGCGCGCCGCCGAGTACACGACCGCGCACGACAGGTGCGTGCACTTCTGGCTGAAGGCGTGGAGCTGACCGTCCGGCGTGCGGACGAGCAGGCAGCGGTCCTCGGGCTCGGGATAGGTGAACAGCGCGACCGCGCCGCGCGCGGGCTCACCGGGCGCGGCGATGCGCGCGGGCGCGAGGCGGGCCGCCGCGCCGCGCAGCCCGGCCTTGATCAAGAGCCACGTGTTGCCGGCCAGCATGCCCAGGCTGGTCAGCACCAGGAACTTGCCGAGCTGGCGCCGACTCACGTAGCGCTCGTCGGCGCTGCGGATGCTGACCTCGTCGCGCCACAGCGGAGTCGTCATGGTCGGTCCTCCCAGACGTGATCGGCGACGTCGATCGCCACGCGCTCGGTGCCCTCTGGAACCATCAGGAACACCTTGGTCGTGACGACCTGCTGGCCGAAGACGAACTCGTTGATCGGCGTGTCGCGCCGCTCGCGCTCGACCTCGCCGACCGGCCGGTAGCTCAGCGCCTGGCTCGGGCACACCGTCGCGCACATCGGGCGCAGGCCCTCGGACGTGCGGTCGAAGCACATGTCGCACTTCATCATCTGCTCGGCGCGCACGACCATCTTGGGCACGCCGAACGGGCACGCGAGCACGCAGTTCGAGCACGCGATGCAGCGGGGTTTCAGCGACGACATGACCACGCCGTCCTCGGTCTGCTTGATGGCATCGGCCGGGCAGACCTCGGCGCAGGTCGGATCGGTGCAGTGCATGCAGATCGTGGGCACGGTCTCGATACCGCGCGCGCGATCGACGAAGTCGACGTGGATCATCGGCACGCCGCGGTGGGTGTCGCACTCTGCGCACGCGTTCTCGCACGAGCGACAGCCGATGCAGCGCGAGGGATCGATGACGAACTGGTACGCGATCACGACGCCCCCGCGATCGGCAGCTGGCGGCGCGTGCCCGGCGGTGGCGCGCCCTTCGCGAGCCGGCACGCCGACGACTTGAACTCGGGGATCTTGCTGCGCGGATCCATCGTGCGGTGGGTGAGGCGGTTGGCGCTCCTCGCGCCGGGCCAGTGGTAGGGCACGAACACGGTGTCGGGCCGGATCGTGCGGACCACCAGCGCGCGGAAGGTCTGCGCGCCCCGGCGGGTCGTGACCTCGACCCAGTCGCCGTCGGCGATGCCGTGCGCGTCGGCGAGGGTCGGGTGGAGCTCGAGCCGGGGCTCGGGCGCCTGGTCGACGAGCGGGCCGATGCGCCGGGTCTGGGTGCCGGACAGGTACTGGCTGACCACGCGGCCCGTGGTGAGGTGGATCGGGAACTCGGCGTCGAGCGGATCGCCGCCCTCGCGCCACGGGGTGGCCTCGAGGTGGGCCTTACCGTCGGCGTGGTAGGTGCGGCCGCCCTCGAACAGCCGCGGCGTGCCCGGGTGGTCTTCGGTCGGGCACGGCCAGAACAGCCCGAACTCGCGATCGATGCGCTCGTAGGTGATGCCGCCGTAGTCGGCGACGCCGCCGGCGGACGCGCGGCGCAGCTCGTCGAAGACCTCGCGCGGCGACGCGAACGCGAACTTCGCGGCGTGGCGCTCGCCGCCGAGCCGGCGGCCGAGCTCGCACAGGATGTCGGTGTCGGCGCGCGCGCCGTCGGGCGGCGTGACCGCGCGCTGGATGTGGATCACGCGGCCCTCGGCGCTGCACACCACGCCCTCTTCCTCCTCCTGCAGGCTGCCCGGCAGGACGACGTCGGCGTGGTGCGCGGTCTCGGACAGGAAGAAGTCGATGACGGTGAAGTGCGCGAGCTTGTCGAGGGCCTCGCGCACGTAGGCGCCGTCGGGCAAGGACACCATCGGGTTGAAGCAGAGGAGCAACAGCCCGCGGATCTCGCCGCGGTGGATCGCCTCGACGATCTCGAGCGCGGTCAGGCCCGCGCCTGGCAGCTCCTCGGGCGCGATGCCCCAGATCTTCGCGACGTGGGCGCGCGCCGCGGGATCGCTGATCGAGCGCTGGCCCGGCAGCTGGTCGCACTTCTGGCCGTGCTCGCGCCCGCCCTGGCCGTTGCCCTGGCCGGTCACCATCATCACGCCCGCGCCCTCGCGGCCGATGTGGCCGCACGTCAGCATCAGGTTGATCGCGGCCTGGCAGTTCTCGACGCCCTTCGAGTGATGCTCGAGGCCGCGCGCGTGCAAGAGGATCGCGCGCTCGGCCTTCGCGATCAGGTGCGCGGTGCGCTCGATCGCCTCGGGCGGCACGCCGCAGATCCGCGCCGCGCGCACTGGATCCCACGCGGCCGCCTCGGCGGCGACCTCGGCCCAGCCGGTGGTGTGCGCCTCGAGGAACGCGCGGTTCTCGAGGCCGTCGCGCACGACCACGTGGAGCATCGCGAGCAGCATCGCGAGGTCGGTGCCAGGCCGCACCGGCAGGAACAGATCGGCCTTGCGGGTGATCGGCGTGGCCCGCGGATCGGCGACGATCAGCGTGCCGCCCGCGTCCTTGCAGCGCCAGACGTAGTCGGTGGTGATCGGCGCGCACTCGGCGATGTTGGCGCCGATGATGAACAGCACCTGCGCCTTCGGGATGTCGCTCCACGGGTTCGGCGATCGATCGACGCCGAACGTGTGCTTGTAGGGCACGCCGGCCGAGACCATGCAGAGCCGGCCGTTGTAGTCGACGTGGCGGGTGCCGAGCGCGACGCGCGCGAGCTTGCCGACCAGGTACGACTTCTCGCTCGTGAGCGACGCGCCGCCGAGCACGGCGACGGCATCTTTGCCGTGCGCCGCCTGGATCTCTTGCAGCCCGCGCACCGTGCGCGCGAGCGCGTCGTCCCAGGTCGTCGGGCGGAAGCCGCTGGCCTCGCGCACCAGCGGCGCGGTCAGGCGATCGCGGTGGTTGTCCTGCAGGTAGCGGCGCACGCCCTTCGGGCACAGCATGCCGCGGTTGAACGGGAACTCCTCCCATGGCTCGAAGCCGATGACCTTGTTGTCCCGGACCTTGAGCTGGATGCCGCACTGCTGACCGCAGAAGCAGCAGTGGGTCTTGACCAGCGCGGGCGGCGGTCCGGCGCTCGGCCCGTGCCAGCCGCCGGGCGGCTCGTACGCGAGGTGCGGCCCGAACTCGGCGATGAGGTCGGCGTCAGAGCGGGGTGGGTGTGCCACGGGGCCTCTTCTGCAGCGCGAGCTGGGCGATCGCGAGTTGCTTGCGCTTGCACGGCGGGCAGACGTCCTGCCAGCGCGCGGCGCCGTCGGGCGTCAGGCGGTAGTCGAAGCCGAGGCGCTCGAGGACGATCGCGAGATCGTCGAGCTGGGCCTGGCTCGCGAACGCCGCGCCGCAGCGCGCGCACGCCGCGGTCTCGCCGCGTGCGGCCTGCTCGAGATAGATCTTCACGCCGAGCTGCGCGGGCCGCTGGAAGATGTGGAAGAACTTGCCGAACGGCAGGAACAGCAGTGTGGCGATCACCGTGACCGCGTGGATGTACGACAGGAACTGGTAGCCCGCGCCGCGCATCCACAGGCTCGACACGGTGAGCAAGAGGCCGGTCACCGAGACCGCGAACAACAGGAACAGCGGGAACAGATCGCGCGCGAACGACTGCAGCGCCATCGCGCCGCGATCGCGCATGCGGCGCCACAGCGCCAGCGCGATGCCGGCGAGCACCAGCACCGCGGCGATGTCGAGCAGGTGGAAGATGATCCACGCGAGCGGCGTGCCGAGCGCGAAGCTGCCGGTCTCGAACCCGAACAGGTGCACGACGTAGCGGCCCGGATCATCGACCTGGCTGGTGAAGTTCACCCAGCCGAAGACCAGCGGGAACGTGACCGCGGCGGCGAGCAGGCAGCCCCAGAACAGGAGCTGGTGCATCCACCAGCGCAGCGGCGAGCGCCGGTAGATGAAGGTCTGGCCGACGAGGTGGGTGCCCGCGAGCGAGATCGCGCGGAGCGCGGCGCGCCCGCGGCCGGTGACCAGCGCCTGCCAGCCGCGGGTCCAGTACATCGCGGTCGGCGGCTTCGAGAGCCAGACCCGGTAGTGGTAGACGATGCCCCAGGTCGCGAACACGACCGCGAACGTGTAGATGACGAGCGCGGGATCGAAGTTCTCGAGGTTGCGCGAGCCGACGACGATCGCGGCGCCGAGCAGCGCGGTGACGAGCGTGGCCCAGGCGCCGGCGCGCAGCCGCTCGACCGCGGGCTCCCAGCCGGTCGGGATGGAGAGCACGGGCGCGTGATCGCGCGGCACGAGCACGGTGCGCGCGAGGACATGCAAGCCGAGCGCGGTCGCGGCGAGCAGCAGGAACGCCGGCCAGACCGCGCCGAGCGCGTCGCGGGTGACGCCGAGCAGGAGCGGTGGAAAGAACCCGCCGAGGCCGCCGACCGCGCCGACCAGCCCGGTGACGGTGCCGGCGTGCTGCGGGAAGTGCCGCGGCACCTGCTGGAACACCGCGCCGTTGCCGACGCCGAGCAGCGCCGCGCAGCCGAGCGCGCCGACGGTGAACGGCAGGAGCGCGGGCCACGCCAGGAGCAGCGCGAACGGCACGACGCCGAGCAGCGCGCCCGACAGCACGCGCGCGCCGCCGAGCCGATCGGCGAGCCAGCCGCCGAGCGGGCGCATGCCGGTGGCGAGCGCGACGAAGCCCGCGGCGCGCATGCCGGCGTCGGCAGGCGAGCGATGGAAGCCGTCGACGAGCAGCGTCGGCAGGTAGACCGAGAACGCGACGAAGCCGCCGAAGGTGAGGAAGTAGAACCCGGCCAAGGCCCAGGCCAGGCGCTCGCGGCGCAGCACGCCGATCATCGCGGCCAGGCCCTGGGGCGGCGCGGTGCGCGGGGCGTCGCGGGCGATCGCGCCGAACACCAGGCCCCACACCACGAGCGCCGCGGCGACCGCGTGGAAGACCGTCGGCCAGCCGACCTCGTGGGCGACCAGCGGCCCGAGGAAGATCGCGATCGACTGCCCGCCGTTGCCGACGCCGAACACGCCGAGCGCGGTGCCGCGCCGCGCCGGCGGCGCCCAGCCCGAGACGTACGACACGCCGGCCGCGAAGGTCGCGCCGGCGAAGCCGAGCATGATCGCGCCCGCGACCAGCGCGGTGAAGCTCGGCGCGTGCGGCACGTACGCCACCGGCGCGGCGCAGGCGATCATCAGGATCGCGAGCACGCGGCGCGCGCCGAAGCGATCGGCGAGCAGGCCGATCGGCAGGCGCGCCAGCGCGCCGAGCAGCACCGGCGCCGCGACCAGGAGGCCGGTCTCGGATCCCGAGAGGCCGAAGCGGCTGCGCCACACCGTCGCCGAGGCGCTGATCAGGCCCCAGGCCGCGAAGCTCAGCGCGAACGACGCGGTCCCGAGCGCGAGATGTCGCCCGAGCCGCCCTGGGTCCCCGTCCGTCGCCACGCGGGGCACTGTCCCATTGCATGGGACCCCATGCAAGGCGGCGCGCGCGTGAGATCCGCGCGGCGCGAGGGTGTGCGCCAGCGCTCGGGGTGCTGCGGTCCGGTGGCTACTCCGGGCAGGGCGCGCCGGCGGCGGCCCAGGTCTCCCACGCGGCGATGAACGCGGGATACGGCGTCGACACCGGCGCGCGGCCGAAGCCCGGGGCCCAGCCCCAGGTGACGAGCGGCGTGTCGAGGTGGGCGCGCAGCGCCGCCAGATCGCGGCCGCCGTTGCGCGCCGGATCCTTGATCTGCTCGCACAGCGCGCGCGGCGCGACGCCCACGAACGTGAGCGGCTGCTCCGGCGGCGGCATGCGCCAGCCCTCGATCGCGCCGGGCGGCACGTGCAGGCCGTAGTTGCTCGGCGGGTTCGCCGGGCCGTGGCAGGTCGTGCACTCCTCGCCGGGCCGGCCGCGGCCCTCGGGCCCGCGCTGCACGTTCATCGCGTGCGCGTGGCTGTCGTCGCCCTGCAGCGGCGCGTCGCCGGCGGGGTGGCAGTTCTGGCAGCGCGGGTGCTGGAGCACCGCGCGCACGGTCGCGAACGCGGCCACACCGGCGGCGCGATCCGGCGCGGCGGGGACCGGCGCGGCCGGCGACCTGGCGTTGCCGCACGCGACCAGCGCGAGGGCGATCATCGCAGCGGAACGCATCAGCGGGCCTCCGGGGCGAGGCGCAGCGGCAGCGTGCGCAGGCGCTGGCGGGTGAGGGCGAACACCGCGTTCGCGACCGCGGGCGCGACCGGCGGGGTCGCGGGCTCGCCGATGCCGCCCATGGGCGCGTCGCTGGCCAGCACGTGCACGCGGATCGCCGGCATCTCGAACATGCGCAGCATCGGGTAGTCGTGGAAGTTGCTCTCCACGACCGCGCCGCCCTCGATCGTGAGCTTGCCGTGCAGCGCGGCGGTGAGCCCGAACGCGATCGCGCCCTGGACCTGCGCCTCGATGCCGAGCGGGTTGACCGCGGTGCCGCAGTCGACCGCCGCGGTCACCGCGTGGACCTTGATGCGGCCGTCCTCGATCGAGACCTCGGCGACCTCGGCGACGATCGAGCCGAACGCCTCGTGGACCGCGAGGCCGCGAGCCCGACCGGCCGGCGGCGGCGTGCTCCAGCCGGCCTCCTTCGCCGCGGTCTCGAGCGCGCGCGCGAACCGCGGCTTGCCCGCGAGCAGCGCCAGGCGATAGGCGAGCGGATCCTGGCCCGCGGCGTGGGCGAGCTCGTCGATCATGCTCTCCATCGCGAACGCGGTGTGGGTGTGGCCGACCGACCGCCACCACAGCACCGTGATCGGCGTCCGCGGCGAGTGCAGCGACACGTGCTTCGCGGCGGTGTGCTCGAGGTAGGGCGAGTCGGCGATGCCCTCGACCGAGGTCGCGTCGACGCCGTTGTGGACCGCGAACTTCTCGAACGGCGTGCCGACGAGGATCGACTGCCCGACGACGACGTGGTGCCACGCGGCGGGCGCGCCGGCGGCGTCGACGCCGACCCGCACGCGGTGGACGTACGCGGGGCGGTAGTAGCCACCGCGCACGTCGTCCTCGCGGGTCCAGATCACCTTGACCGGGACGCCGGCCGCCTTCGCGACGGTCACCGCCTCGGCCACGAAGTCCGAGGCGGGGTTGCCGCGCCGACCGAAGCCGCCGCCGAGGAACGGCGTGTGGATCGTGACCTTGTCAGGCGTGGTCCCGAGGATCGCCGCGGCGGCGCCCTGATCGACGGTCGGGAACTGCGTGCCGGTCCAGATCTCGCAGCGATCACCGTCGATTTTGACGGTGCAGTTGAGCGGCTCCATCGGCGCGTGCGCCAGGTACGGCACCTCGTAGGTCGCGTCGAGGGTGCGGGCGGCGCCGGCGAGCGTGGGCTTGAGGTCGCCGGTGGTCGCGACCACGGCGCCCTCGCGCTCGGCGAGATCGCGGAAGCTGGCGAGGAGCGCCGCGGTGCTGACCCCGCCACCCTCGGGCGTGGACCAGGTGGCGCGGACCGCGTCGCGCCCGAGCTTGGCCGCCCAGAAGTGCGCGGCGATGACCGCCACGCCGTTCGCGGTCTTCACGACCTGCTCGACGCCGGGGATCGTGAGCGCGTCGCTGCCATCGAACGACTGGAGCGTCGCGCCGAACGCCGGCGGTCGCAGCACGACCGCGGTTCGCAGCCCGGGGAACGCGACGTCGATGCCGAACTGCGCCCGGCCGGTGATCTTCTCGGGCGTGTCGAGCCGGCGCACCGCGGTGCCGATGAGCCGCCACGCCTTCGGCTCCTTGAGCGTGACGGACTTCGGCGGCGGCAGCGCCATCGCCGCCGCGGCGACCTCGCCGTAGCGCAGCGTCTTGCCGCCGAACGCGATCACGCCGTTCTGCGCGGTGAGCTTCGCCGGCGAGGTCTTCCAGCGCGCGGCGGCGGCGCGCAGGAGCATCGCCTTCGCGGTCGCGCCCACCGTGCGGTAGCGATCGAACTCGCCGTTGGTCGACGACGATCCGCCGGTCATCTGCAGCCCCATCCCGGGGAAGCCGTAGACCGGGGCGGCGGGCGCGTGCTCCGAGCGCACCTTGGCCCAGTCGCAGTCGAGCTCCTCGGCGATCAGCATCGCGAGGCCGGTCCAGATGCCCTGGCCCATCTCGGCGTGCGCGAGCACCACGGTCACCGAGTCGTCGCTGCCGATCCGCAGGAACGCGTTCGGCGTCGGCGACGCCGGCGTCGGCGTCATCGCGGCGGCGCGCGCGGCGCCCGGCACGTAGAAGCTGACCACCAGCCCGGCGGTGCCCGCCGCCGCACCGGCGAGGAAGCCCCGACGCGAGATCGTCACTTGCCACCTCGCTGCAGGCGCGCGGCGACGTGGACCGCCTCGCGCACGCGCACGTACGTGCCGCAGCGGCAGATGTTGCCCGACAGCGCGGCGTCGATGTCGGCGTCGGTCGGATCGGGCCGCTTCGCGAGCAGCGCGACCGCGGTCATGATCTGCCCCGACTGGCAGTAGCCGCACTGCACGACGTCGACCTCGGCCCACGCCTGCTGCACCGGGTGCGAGCCGTCGGGCGACAGGCCCTCGATCGTCGTCACCTTGCGCGCGCCGACGGTCGCGACCGGCGTGACGCACGCGCGCACGGGCTGGCCATCGAGGTGCACGGTGCACGCTCCGCACTGCGCCATGCCGCAGCCGTACTTCGTGCCGCTGAGCTGCAGCAGGTCGCGCAGGACCCACAGGAGCGGCATGTCATCGGGCGCATCGACCTCGCGGACCGCGCCATTCACGTGGAGCTTGATCGCCATGTCATCCCTCCCGTCGCCGAGTCGGCGGACGTCGCGGGCGCAGGCTAGCATCGAGCGTCGCGAGCGGCGATCGCGCGGGGCGCGGCGGTGAACGCGGGCGACGATGCCTGTCCCGGACGCGATCGGGCCCACCGTTCTCGAGGGGGCCGATCGGCTGATCGATGCGATTCGCACCTGCGCTCCGCCGGACCGCGTGCTACCCAGGATCCGTGCGCTGGCTGGCCTCCCTCGTCGTGCTGTGCCTGCTGGCCGCCGGCGGGCCGCGCCCGCGCGTCGAGGCCCGCGAGCCGCGGGGCGCGCAGCTCCAGGCCCCGGACGGGGTTGCGCCGCAGCTATCCGCGCGCCGCAGCGTGGCCGCGCCCGAGCAGCGCCTCGCGCCGTTCGTGCTCGCGCCGCGCGCGCCGGCGATCGCGCTGGTCGTCGCGATCGCGGTGCGCGACGCGACCATCGCCGTCGCGCGCCCGCCGGGCGTGGCGCGGCTCGCGCACGCGGCGCGCGGCCCGCCGCGGGCGTAGGTCGCGCTCGCGTCGCGTTGTTCTCGTCCGGTGCGCGCCTCGATCGGCGCGCGCCACGCCCTCCATTTCTCTTCATCCGGTTCGCCAGAACCGCCGCGCCTGCGCACGCGGGCGAGGAGCACTTCCATGTCCGAGAATCCCGAGATCCGTCGCCCCACCACGTGGGTCGACCGCCACGGTTCGAGCCTCGTCGGGCTCGCCTGCTTCGTCATCCTCGCCCTGCTGATCGCGATGCAGGTAGCATGCTGAGGTGATCCGCCCGCGCCTCACCGCACCGCCGCGCCCGCCCGGGGATGCACGGTGACGTTCTCCCGGGTCCTCGTCGAGCTGGTCGTGGTGCTGGGCACCGCCGCGGTGATCACCGTGGCGTTCCAGGCGCTGCGGCTACCGGTGGTGCTCGGCTACGTGCTGGCCGGGCTCCTGATCGGACCGCACGTACCGGTGCCGCTCGTCGCCAGCCCGGGCCTCGTGCACGTGCTGAGCGAGCTCGGCGTGATCCTCCTGATGTTCACGGTCGGCACCGAGCTGCGACTGTCGACGATCGCGCGGGTCGGGGTCCCGGCCGCGATGACCGCGCTGTTCGAGGTCGCGCTGGTGATCCTCGTCGGGATGCTGGTCGCGCGCGCGCTCGGCTTCGCGCCGGTCGAGGCGCTGTTCGCCGGCGCGTGCCTCGGCATCTCGAGCACGATGCTGGTCGCGAAGGCGTTCGAGGAGCACGGCTGGAAGGGCGGCTTCACCGAGATCGTCTTCGCGATCCTGGTGTTCGAGGATCTGATCGCGATCGTGCTGCTCGCGATCCTCACCGGCGTCGCGACCGGCGCCGGCCTCGACGGGCCGGAGCTCGTGCGGATGGTCGGGCGGCTCGGCGGGTTCCTGGTCGCGCTCCTGGTCGGCGGGTTGATCGTGGTCCCGCGGGTGCTGCGCTTCGTCGCGGCCCGCGCGCGCACCGAGACCCTGCTGATCGTGTCGCTCGCGGTGTGCTTCGGCGCCTCGGCGGTCGCCGATCACGCGGGCTACTCGGTCGCGCTCGGCGCGTTCATCGCCGGCGTGCTGGTCGCCGAGTCGGGCCACGGCCACGCGGTGTTCGAGCTGGTGAAGCCGTTCCGCGACGTGTTCGCGATGGTGTTCTTCGTGTCGGTCGGCATGTCGATCCAGCCCGCCGAGCTCTACGCCGAGCTGCCGGCGATCCTGGTGTTCACGCTGGTCGTGCTGCTCGTGAAGCCGCTGGGCGTGGCGATCGGCGGGTTCTTCGCCGGCAACGGCGTGCGCCCGGCGGTGCGCGCCGGCATCAGCCTGTCGCAGATCGGCGAGCTGTCGTTCGTGATCGCCGGCATCGGCGCGACCAGCGGCGTGGCGCGGCCGTCGCTCCTGGCGATCGCGGTCGGGGTGTCGTGCGTGACGACCCTGACCTCGGGCGTGCTGATCGCGCGGTCCGACGCCGCCGCCGGCGCGGTCGCGCGCTGGCTGCCCGGCCGCGTCACCCGGTTCGAGAGCTTCTACGCGGCCTGGCTCGGCCGGCTGCGGACCCGCCCGGTGACGCCGTGGCGCCAGCTGCGTCGCCCGGCGGTCGTGCTCGTGCTCGACGCGGGGCTGCTGGTCGCGATCGTGATCGCGGCCGCCACCGCCGCGCCGCTCGGGGCCGCGGCGATCGGCCTGGTCGGCGCGCCGGCGCGGATGGCGATCGTCGGCGGCGCGGCGGTGATCGCCACGCCGTTCGTGGTCAGCCTGGTCCGCCGGGTCGCGGTGATCGCGCGGATCCTCGCGCTCGAGGTCATCCCGGCGCGCGTCGATCCTGCGCTCCCGGACGCGGCGGGATCGGTCTCGCTCGATCTCGGGCGCGCGCCCCGGCGCTCGCTGACGGTCATGCTGCAGCTCGGCCTGGGCCTCGTGGTCGCGGTGCCGATCGTGGCGGCGACCCAGCCGTTCGTGCCGGGCGGGCCGCTGGTCATCATGGTCGTCGTGCTCGGGCTGGTGATCGTCGTGCGGCGCGCGCTCCGCGACTTCGACGGCCACGTGCGCGCGGGCAGCGAGATGATCCTCGAGCTGATGCGGCAGCCGAGCGAGGCGGCCCACGAGCCGGCGTCGCTGGCCGCGGTCGAGGCGGTGCTGCCCGGGTTCGGCGGGCTGGCGTCGGTCACGATCGGGCCGGCGTCCTCCGCGGTCGGGCGGTCGCTCGCCGAGCTCGACCTGCGGGCGCGCACCGGCGCGACCGTGCTGGCGATCGCGCGCGGCCAGGGCGCGGGCATGGCGACACCGGCGCCGACCGAGCCGCTCGCGGCCGGCGACGTGCTGGCGATGGCGGGATCGGACGAGGCGATCGCGGCGGCGCGCGCGATCTTCGACGTCCACGCCTGAGCGCGTGCGTCGTGGCCGCGGCGGTCACGATCGGTCAGCGGGTAGGTGGCGGCGGATCGCGGCATCGCGCCTATGCTGCAGGCCATGGTCGATCGCGCCGCCGTGTCCCCGTCCGATGCGCCGCGCCTGCGCCCGCGCCACCTCGTGCCGCTCGTCGGGTTCGTCGTGCCGACGATCGCGATCGGCTACGGCTTCGTGCTGCCGCGCAACGGCATGGGCGGCGTCAACGAGCTGTCGATCGGCTTCGGGACGACGATCCTCGCGGCGAGCGTGACGTACGTCGTCGGCGTGCTCGCGGCGCTCAAGCGCTGATCACCGCTGGCGCGCCAGGCGGCGTAGCAGGTCGCGATCGAGGCTGTCGCCGACCGCGGCGGCCAGCCGATCGTACTCGGCCTGGCGCGTCGGGATGCGCGCGACCCCGGGCGAGGCCAGGCCTTTTCGCCCGCGCAGGTAGCTCAGGAGGCTCGCGCGCACGCTCGCGTTCTCGAACAGGCCGTGGATCATCGTGCCGACGACTGCGCCCGTCGCGTCGATCGCGCCGTCGGCGACCTGGGTCGCGGCGCCGTTGCGCGTGGTGATCGCGAACGGCGAGCGGGCGGCGCCGCGCTGGGTGATCGCCCCCATGTGGATCTCGTAGCCGGTGAGCTCGTCGTCGCGATCCGCGGTGAGAAACGATCGCGCCGCGGCGCGCGCGCGGACCTGCGCGGTGATCTTCGCGGCGGTGAACCGGGTGGCGATCGGCAGGAGCCCGAGGCCCGCGACCCGCGCGATGTCGGACTCGACGCCGTCGGGATCGTCGAGGACCTCGCCGAGCATCTGGCAGCCGCCGCAGATGCCGAGGACCGGCTCGCCGGCGCGGGCGCGCGCGACGATCACCTGATCGATCTCGCTGGCGCGCAGCCAGGCCAGATCGGCGGCGGTGCTCTTCGAGCCGGGCAGGATGACCAGATCGGCGCCCTGGACCTCGGCGGCGCGGTCCGCGAACCGGACGACCACGCCGGGCTCGTGCTCGAGCGGCTCGACGTCGTCGTGGTTCGAGATCCGGGGCAGGCGGACCACCGCGATGTCGAGCTGATCGGCGCCCGGTCGGCGGCGCACCGCGCGGTCCTCGAGCGACACCGAGTCCTCGTCGGCGATGCGCAGGCGCGGCACGTGCGGCACGACGCCGAGCACCGGCACGCCGGTGCGCGCGGTGATGAAGTCGAGGCCGGGCTGGAGCAGCGCCAGGTCGCCGCGGAACTTGTTGACCACCAGCGCGGCGACGCGCGCGCGGTCCGCGGCCTCGAGCAGCTCCAGCGTGCCGACGAACGCCGCGAACACGCCGCCGCGATCGATGTCGCCGACCAGCAGCACCGGCGCGTCGGCGAGGTGGGCGATGCGCATGTTCACGATGTCGCGATCGCGCAGGTTGATCTCCGCCGGGCTGCCCGCGCCTTCGATGATGACCAGCTCGTGCGCGGTGCGCAGGCGGGTCAGCGCGCCGGCGATCGTGTCGAGCAACGCCGGCTTGTGGGCGTGGTAGTCGACCGCGCTCATGCTGCCGATGGGCTTGCCCATGACCACCACCTGCGACCGGCGATCGCCCTCGGGCTTGAGCAGGATCGGGTTCATATCGGCGGAGGGTTCGAGGCCGGCGGCCCCGGCCTGCACCGCCTGCGCGCGGCCGATCTCGAGGCCGTCGGCGGTGACCGCGGCGTTGAGCGCCATGTTCTGGGCCTTGAACGGGGCGACCCGCACGCCCTCGTTGCGGAACAGGCGGCACAGCGCGGTGACCAGCAGGCTCTTGCCGACCGACGACGCGGTGCCCTGGATCATGATCGTGGGTGCGAGCATCCGAGCTCCTGGCGAAGGGCGGTGACGAGGCGGGCGCGATCCGCGGGCGGCCGCGCGGCGATGCGAATGTAGCCGGGCAGGCCGAACGACGCGCAGTCGCGCACGAGCATCGCGTGGCGGGCGAGGCGTGCGCGCAGCGCGGTCGCGTCGGGCACGGACACCAGCACGAACGGCGCGGTCGAGGGTGCCGGTATGAGGCCGAGGTCGCGGAGCGCGGTCACGAGCTCGGCGCGATCGTCGCGCAGGCGCAGGCGGCTGGCGTCGACGAAGGCGCGCGAGCTCAGCGCGGCGCGCGCGGCGGCCTGGGCCAGCGCGCTGGTCGACCACGCCGGACGCTGGGCCTCGATGCGCGCGACGAGGGCAGGGGCGGCGATCAGGTAGCCGACGCGCACGCCCGCGAGAGCGTGATCCTTGGTGAGCGAGCGGACCCGGATCACGTTGGCGGGCATCGCGACGGTCGCATCCTCGGCGTGATCGGCGAGGGACAGGAACGACTGATCGAGGACGATCACGGTGTCGGGACATGTGGCGGCCCACGCCGCGACCTCGTCGGCGCGGACGGTGGCGCCGGTCGGCGTGCTGGGCGTGCAGAGATAGACCAGCCGCGCGTCGCCGAGGTGTCGCGCGATCGCGGCCAGGTCGATCTGGAAGCGATCCGCGGCGGCGCGCCACTCGCGGATCCGCGCGCCCAGCGCGATCGCGGCGGTGCGCAGCTCGGAGAACGTGGGCTCGGCGATCAGCGCGGTGTCGCCAGGGCGCAGGACCGCGCGCGCGACCGCCCAGAGCAGCTCGGCGGCGCCGTTGCCGAGGACGAGCTGCTCCGGGGGCACACCGACGAGCGGCGCCATCGCGATGCGGGTCGCGTGGCTGGTCGGATCGGGGTAGCGATCGAGCGCGGCCGCGCGGATCGCCGCGACCACGGTCGGGCAGGGGCCGTACGGGTTGGTGCTGACGCTGAAATCGAGGACGTGCGCCGGGTCGAGGCCGAGGGCCCGCAGCTCGGCGTCGCGGGGGCCGCCGTGGACGCGATCGGTCATGGTCAGAGCCCCCGCGCGAGCACCGCGGCGAGGGCGATCGCGGCGGCCGAGAGCGCGGCGCGATGCACGATGCGCCAGGCGTGATCGATCGTGCTCGCGGTGAGCGGCGCGCCCGGATCGCCGAGCCGGTAGTGGCCGGGCTTGACTAGCTGCACGCCGAGGAGGCCGGCCATGGTCGCCATCGGACGTCCGGCGTTCGGACTCGCGGTCGCGCCGGCGTCCCGCCGCCAGATCGCCCAGCCGCGGCGCGCGTCGGCTCCGGACAGCGCGCCCGCGACGAGCAGCAGCGCCGCGGTCAGCCGCGCGGGCACGAGGTTGAGCAGATCGTCGAGACGCGCCGACGCCTTGCCGAGGTACTCGTAGCGGCCGCGATAGCCCAGGCGCGCGTCGAGCGTGTTCACCGCGCGGTAGCCGAGCGCGCCGGGCAGGCCGAACAGCGCGTAGTAGAACAGCGGCGCGACCACGCTGTCGGAGGCGTTCTCGGCGACCGACTCGACCGCGGCGGCGGCCAGCTCGGGTCCATCGAGCCCGCGCGGATCGCGGCTGCACAGGCTGCGGAGCGCGTCGCGGGCGGCGGGGAGATCGTCCCTGGCGAGCGCGTCGCGCACGGCGAACGCGGCGTGGCCCAGCGCGCGGATCGCGAACGACGAGGTCAGGAGCCAGATCGCGAGCAGGAACGCGAGCGGCGACGGAGCTGCGGATGCCACCGCCGCGCCCAGCCCGATGAACGCGAGCGGCACCGCGAGCGCGATCGCGGCCCCGGCGCCGAGCTGGCGGAGCGGGCCCCGGCGCGGCGCCCGACGCTCGCAGGCGGCGATCATCCGGCCCATCCAGACGACCGGGTGGAGCGCGATCGGCGGCTCGCCCCAGGCGAGGTCGATCGCGAGTGCCGCGGCCAGCGCGAGCGCGGCGAGCCCGTGATCGGTGAGCGCAGCGACGATCATCGGAGCGGGCGTGCGAGCGCGACCGGCGCCGGGTGGATGCGCAGGATCGCGCCGAGCATCGCGATATCGACCTCGTCGGCGATCGCGGCGAGGCGCTGGTGCGCGATGCCGCAGACGTCGCGGAACGCGCGGCCCAGCGGCGACGGCGGCACGACGCCCATGCCGACCTCGTTGGTCACCAGGATCGCGTGGCAGGCGCGGCGCGCGAGCACCGCGACCAGATCATCGACGCGCCGGAGGATCGGCGCGGGCGCGGCGTCGATCAGCAGCAGGTTCGACAGCCACAGCGTCAGGCAGTCGACGACCACGACGTCGACGTCGCGCAGCGCGGCGATCGCCTCGGGCACGGCGAGCGGCTCCTCGATCGTCGCGAAGTCGGGCCCGCGCTCGCGCCGGTGCTGCGCGATCCGGTCGCGCATCTCGTCGTCGAAGGCCTGGGCGGTGGCGAGGAAGGCTCGGCGCGGTCCGAGCTCGCGCGCGCGCTCGAGGGCGAAGGCGCTCTTGCCCGAGCGCACGCCGCCGCCGATCACGATCACGCGGTTCATCGCCCGAGGCTCCGGGCGCGCTCGTCCTGCCACGCCGCGACGCCGCGGCGCGTGGCGTCGTGGACCGACGCGCCGATCACGTGGCCGATCGCGGTGTGCTTGCCGGCGTAGGCCGCGCCGCGCGGTCGATCGGGCGCGGCGATCACGATGCAGTCCGTGCCGGTGCCCGAGGCGGGCAGCCCGCTGCGCTGGCTCGCGACGCCGGCCTCGCGCACCACCAGCGCGCGCGCCTCGGCGGCGAGCGCCAGGGCCTCGAGCAGGGCGTTGTCGGTGAGCGGCGTCGAGAGCTGGCAGAGGGTGTTGATCGTGCCGATGCGCGCGGATGCCCCCGGTGGATCGCCGGCGCGGAGCGCGTTGCCCAGCCCCACGGTGGTGATGCACCGCGCGCGGACGTCCTGGTACGCGACCGCGTGCTCGACGTAGGCATCGAGGTCGCGGCTGGTGAGCAGGCCGACCGCGCCGGAGCATCCAGCGCTGGCGAGCTGATCCGCGAGGTAGCGCCGCGCGTCGACGGGCGGTCGCAGATCGGCGTCGCAGACGCGCAGCCACGCGACGGTGTCGGCCCGGCGCAGGCCGCCGCCGACGATCGCCCAGCTCGCGAGACGATGGGGCGCGCCGAGGTGGACGAAGAGCCAGCGGCCGTCGCGGCGCACGCCTGCTGCGGGCGTCACGTGCGATGCAGCGTTCGCCCGCGTCATCGCATCACCCATCGGCTCACTCATCGGATCACTCATCGCGCGCCCTCCGCGCAGCGCTCGACGAAGCCCTGGGCGACCAGCGGGTTCGAGGCCCAGTGCGCGTGGACGTACGAGCCCAGCACGCTGCCGACCTGGTAGCCCTCGCGCACCACCTCGCCGCTGCGTCGGCGGCGCACGCTGTACGCGCGATCGATCGCTCCGGACAGGTCGCGCAGCTCCGAGTAGCGGAACTGGTGGCCGCGGAAGCGCAGGCCGGGCGGGCCGAGCACCGAGCGCGCCTGGGTCTCGACCTCCACGTAGCCGAGGGCCTGGAGCCGCTCGTTCATGACCGCCTCGGCATCGACGAGTCCCACCATCGGGTGGCGGGCACCGTCGAGCGTGACGATCGCGCGCGCGAGGTACATGAGCCCGCCGCACTCGGCGTAGATCGGCCGGCCCGCGCCGGCGAACGCGCTGATCGCCGCGCGCATGGAGCCGTTCGCCGCAAGCGCAGCCGCGTGGACCTCGGGGTATCCGCCGCCGAGGTAGAGCCCGTCGACCGCGGGCAGCGCGCGATCGTGGATCGGCGAGAACCGGACCAGCTCGGCGCCGAGCGCCTCGAGGCGCCGCAGGTTATCGGCGTAGTAGAAGTGGAAGGCCTCGTCGTGCGCGAGCCCGATGCGGCAGCGTCGCGGCGCGGTGATGGCCGAGGGCACCTCGATTTCGGGCAACGGCGGCGCGGCGCGCGCGATCGCGACCATCGCGTCGACATCGATCCACGCGGCGACCCGCTCGCCCCAGGCCGCGAACAGCGCCTCGGGCACCGCGTCGCGCTCGGCGGTGCGCAGGCCGAGGTGGCGATCGGGGAACCCCAGCGCCGGCTCCTTCGGCAACCCGCCGAGCACGGGCGGCGAGCCACCGGTGGCGGTGCGCAGGATCTCGAGGTGGCCGCGGCTGCCGACGCGATTGCCGATCACGCCGGCGAGCTGCAGGTCCGGATCGAAGCTCGCGAACCCGCGGGCCAGCGCCGCGATGCTGCGGGCCATGCCGCTCGCGTCGCACACGAGGACGACCGGCACGCCCAGCCACTTCGCGATCTCGGCGGTCGAGCCGGCGTCGCCGACCGGCGAGGCGCCGTCGTAGAGGCCCATCACGCCCTCGAGGAGCGCGATGTCGGCGCCGCGCGCGGCGTGGGCGAAGGTCGCGCGCACCGCGTCCTGACCCATCATCCAGCCGTCGAGGTTGTGGCACGGGCCGGCGATCGCGCGGGCGTGATACGTGGGGTCGAGGTAGTCGGGGCCGCACTTGAACAGCGCGACGCGCAGGCCGCGCGCCCGCAGCGCGCGCGCGAGGCCCACCGTGATCGTGGTCTTGCCGACGCCGCTGGCGGTCCCGGCGATGACGAGGCGCGGGATCATCAGTAATCGATCCCCAGCGCGGCCTTGTGGCCCTGCTGGAACGGGTGCTTGGGCGAGGTCATCTCGGTCACCAGATCGGCAGCGGCGCACAGCGCCTCGGGCGCCTGACGGCCGGTGATGACCACATGCACGTGCGGCGGTCGCGTTGCGAGCGCGGCGATGACCTCGGCGCCGTCGAGGAAGCCGTAGTTGATCGCGTAGGTCAGCTCGTCGAGGACGACCAGCGAATGATCGCCAGCGGCGATCAGCTGCTTCGATCGCTCCCACGCCGCGATCGCCGCGTTGCGATCCCGCGACAGGTCATCGCTGTCCCACGTGAACCCCTGGCCCATGACCAGGAAGGTCAGCTCGGGCAGGGTCTCGGCGAACATGCGCTCGCCGGTCTTCCACTTGCCCTTGATGAACTGCACGACCGCGACGGGCAGGCCGCGGCCCATCGCGCGGAACACCAGGCCCAGCGCCGCGGTGGTCTTGCCCTTGCCCTGGCCGGTGTAGACCAGCAGCAGGCCGCGACCGGTGGGCGGCGCGGCCGGCGCCGGGCGCGGCGCGACCTCGTGCGCGATCGCGGCCGCGAGCGCTGGCGCCGCGGGCTGGCCCCACGCGCCGCCGAAGACCAGCTCGCCCAGCGGCAGCCGCGGCAGCCAGCCCGCGGTCTCGAGCGTCGGGCGATCGGGAAACGAATCGACGTGGCCCAGGCACAGGTACGCGATCGGCGCGACCCGCGCGGGGATGCCGAGGATCGCGCGCAGCGCCTGCGGCTCGAGGATGCTGACCCAGCCGACGCCGATGCCCTCGGCGCGCGCGGCGAGCCAGAGGTTCTGGATCGCGCCGCAGGTGCTGTACGCCGAGGTCTCCGGCATCGTATGGCGCCCGATCACCGCGGGGCCCGCGCGATCGGGATCGCAGGTCACGCAGATGTTCAGCGGCGCGTCGAGGATGCCTTCGAGCTTGAAGCCCAGGTACGCCGCCCTGCGCGCATCGTCGAAGGCCTCGGCGGCGCGCAGCCGCTCGGCCTGGACGTGGGCGTGCACCGCTTCGCGAGTCGCGCGATCCTCGACGACGATGAAGCTCCACGGCTGCGAGAAGCCGACCGACCCCGCGTGGTGCGCCGCGGAGAGGATGCGCGCCAGCACCTCGGGCGCGATCGGATCGGGGCGGAACGCGCGGATGTCGCGGCGGCCGGCGATGGCCTCGTAGACGCCGCGGCGCCACGCGGCGGGGAAGCGCAGATCGGTCATGGGGCTCCCAGGGTGGCCAGCGCGCACGCGATCAGCGCGGCCGGGGTGTCGTCCGCGGCCCGGACGATGTGGCGCGCGCCGTGCGCGCGCGCCGCGGCCTCGGTGGCGGGCCCCATCGCCACCATCGGGACCGCGTGCAGCGCGTCGGGCGCGCCGGCGAGCAGGTTGCGCGCCGCCGACGAGCTGGGCAGCACGACCAGATCGATCGGCGGCAGCGGCGGCCGCACCTCCGCGAGGTGCTGGCGATACGCGACGACGGTGTCGACCTCCGCGCCGACGGCGGTCAGCTCGTTCACGAGCGCCGGGCGGCCGGCGTCCGAGGTCACGAGCAGGAACCGGCGACCGGCGAAGGTCGCGGCGTGCTCGGCGAGCGCCTCGGCGCAGGCGCCGCGCAGGGCGAGCTGCGGCGTGATCCCGAGGTCGGCCAGCGCGCCGGCGGCGCCGGTGCCGATCGCGATGACCGGCCGCGCGCCCAGATCGGCGGCGATCGCGCGCGCGCCGGCCGCGCAGCCGATGAGGAGTGCGGCGTGATCTGCATCAGGCGTGATCGCGAGCGACGCGGGCACGACCGTGATCGCCGGGGCCTCGATCACATCCGCGCCGAGGCCGCGCAGCGCCCGCGCGATCGCCGACGGCTCGGGCCGCGCGCGCGCCACGATCAGCCGGCGGCCGTCGAGGGCGCGATCGCGCTCGAACCACGCGATCGTGTCGCGCAGCCCGACGACCTCGCCCACGAGGATCAGCGCTGGCACCGCGGGATCGACGTCCGCGATCCGCGCTGCGAGCGTGGCCAGCGTCCCGACGATGACCCGCTGCGCCGGCGTGCTCGCCGCGCCGATGTACGCGGCCGGCGTGGTCGGCGCGCGGCCGCCTTCGACCAGCCGCGCGAGGTTCGCGGCGAGGCCGTGGGCCGCCATGTACATCGCGATCGTGCCGGTGCCCGCGGCCAGCGCGGCCCAGTCGGTGCGCGAGGTGGCACCGCCGCTGTCGTGGCCGCTCACGAACGTCACGTCGGAGGCGAGCGCGCGGTGTGTGAGCGGGATGCCGGCACACGCCGCCGCGCCCAGCGCCGCCGAGATGCCGGGCACGATCGTGAACGGGATGCCGGCCTCGGTCAGCTCCTCGGCCTCCTCGCCGCCGCGGCCGAAGATCATCGGATCGCCGGCCTTGAGCCGGACCACGGTCTTGCCGGCGCGCGCGCGCTCGAGCACCGCCGGGTGCAGGCGGTAGGTCGTCGGGCCGCCGCCGTGCCGGCGCCCGACCGGCAACAGCTCGGCGCGCGGGTTCGCCAGCGCGAGGATCGCCGGCGGTACCAGCGCGTCGTGCGCGATCACGTCGGCGGTGCGCAGGAGCTCGGCGGCGCGCACGGTGAGGAGCCCCGGATCGCCCGGGCCCGCGCCCACGAGGTGGACGATGCCGCCGCGCTCGGGCGCCGGGTCGAGCACGCGCAGCGCCCACGCGAAGCGATCGGCCCGCGAGGTGCAGTCCTCGGGCAGGTGATGCACGACCCGCGGGTCGGCGTGGCGGCGCAAGAGCCCGTCGAGGATGTGCTGGTAGCGCAGCTGCAGGAACGGCCGCGGCGGGCGCACGCCGTCGCGCACGTAGGGCAGGACGCCGGCGGGCAGGACGAGGATCGCGTCGTAGCGCGCCAGATGCTCGACCGGTCCGCGCAACAGCTCGGGCGGGGCGTCCCACCCCTCGCCGTCGACGCAGCCGTGGTAGAGCGCGTACGCCGCGAAGTCGATGCAGGCGTTGTCGGCGATGAACGCGGGCGTCGCGCGCTCGCGTGCGGCGCGGCCGCGCCACATCGCGAGCAGGATCGCCTGCGCCTCGTCGGTCGGCAGCGCGGCGAGCGACCGCCGCGTGCGCACCAGGTGCGCGCGCATCTCCTCCTCGAACAGCGGCAGCTCGAGCTCGGCCGCGAGCATCGTCGCGAGCGTGGTCTTGCCCACCCCCGCCGCGCCCGCGATCCCGATGCGCCTAGCCCGCATCGCGCGCGCCGTCCTTGCGCGCGGTGCCGCGGCGGAAGCGATGGGTGAACGCCGGGTCGTAGAGCTTCGAGGCCGCGAAGTCGGTCGCGGTCAGCACCCGGCCGACGAGGATCATCGACTGCGACCGGATCTTCGCCGCCTTCACCTGCGCGGCGATGTCGGCCAGCGTGCCGCGCACGATCTGCTGATCGGGGCAGGTCGCCTTGTGCACGACCGCGACCGGGCAATCGGCGCCGTACGCAGGGATCAGCTCCTCGACCACGTCGGCGAGCAGCGTGATGCTGAGGAACAGCGCGAGGGTCGCGCCGTGGCGGGCGAGGTCGGCGAGCTTCTCGCGCTCGGGCATCGGCGTCCGGCCCTCGGCGCGGGTCAGGATCACCGTCTGGCTGAGCTCGGGCAGCGTGAGCTCGCGGCCGAGCACCGCCGCCGCCGCGGTGAACGACGACACGCCGGGCACGATCTCGTAGGCGATGCCGAGCTCGTCCATGCGCCGCATCTGCTCGCCGGTCGAGCCGAACACCGAGGGATCGCCGGTGTGGACGCGGGCGACGTCGTGATCGGCGTCGCGCGCGGCGACGATCACGTCGAGGATCTGCGCGAGGGTCATCGCCGCGGAGTCGAGGACCTGCGCGTCCGGACGGGCGCGGGCCAGCACCTCGCGCGGCACCAGCGAGCCGGTGTAGAGGACGACCGGGCAGCGGGCGATGAGCGCCGCGCCGCGCAGCGTGAGCAGCTCCGGGTCGCCCGGGCCCGCACCGATGATGTAGACGCGCATGGATTCCTCGAGAGTGGGAGGGGCTAGCTGCAGCGCAGGACCGCGTCGCGGACGATCTGCCAGACCGGCGCGGGCAGCTCCGCGAGCCAGCGGCCCGGGATGGCGGTGGGGACGGGCGCGTCGTCGTCGTCGCGCTGGCCGGTGGCGAGCCGCCACAGCCGTTCGCTGATCGACCCGGTGCGCGGGATGACGAAGGAATGGACCAGGAGACGCGCGAGCCCCTCGCCCTCGACATCGAGGGTCAGCCACGGCGGCGCGAGGTCCGGCGGCCGGACAACATGGAGATGGATGAATGGCGTGGTCAGCGCGTCGATCGCGCCCGGCGGCGCGAACCCCGCCGCCTCCCAGTCGCACGGCACCTTGGGGTTGCCGACGAGGTAGTACGCACCGTCGGTGTCGGCGAGGATCGCGCCGGCCAGGCGGCCGACCCGCGCCATCACGCCACCTCCGGGCCGGCCGCGGGCGGCGGATCGACGACCAGCGAGAACCCGGCCCGCTGCCCGGCGTGGATCGCGCCGTCGGCGTCGTACTTGTTGCCGTAGCCGCGCGGCGTGACCATGTAGCCCTCGAACGCGTAGGTCTGCGACGAGCCGACCAGCACGGTCGTCAGCATCCCGATCTCGTAGTCGAGGAAGTGATCGACGTCGGTGACGACCGCGTCCTGGAGCTTGCGGTAGGCGCTCTTGACCAGCGCGACCGGGGTCGTGCCGCTGCGGTGGCGCCGGATGATCGCCTGCGCCGTCACGATCTGGCGCGTGCGCCGGCCGCTGGCGGGGTTGTACAGGCCGATCACGAAGTCCGCCGCAGCGGCGGCTTCGATGCGGCGCTCGATCACCGGCCATGGCGTGAGCAGGTCCGAGAGCGAGATCGCGCAGAAGTCGTGGACCAGCGGTGCGCCGACCAGCGAGCCGCACGAGTTGAGCGCGGTCATGCCGGGGATCAAGCGCAGCTCCGGCGAGGCGCCGCGGGTCCAGCCGAGGTCGCGCAGCACCTGGAACACGAGGCCGGCCATGCCGTACACGCCCGGATCGCCCGACGAGATCAGCGCGACCTTCGCGCCGTCGCGCGCGCGCTCGACCGCGGCCCTGGCCCGGCCGATCTCCTCGGTCATGCCGGTGCGGATGACCTCCTTGCCGACGATCAGCTCGCGGACGAGCTTGATGTACGTGGTGTAGCCGACGATGACGTCGGCGTCGGCGATCGCGGCCAGCGCCGCGGGGGTCGTGTGGGCGTGGGCGCCGGGCCCGATGCCGACGACGTAGAGGATGCCGTGGCTCATGCGACTCCAGGGGATAGGGCGCGGCGCGGGTGCGGGATGCGCGCGACCGCCACGGTCATCGAGCGCCCGGCGCCGGGCTCGGTGTAGATCTGCTTGGTGACCGCGAGTGCGCGCGCGCCGGCCGCGCGCAGCGCCGCGGGCTCGCACACCCCGCGGGTGCCGACGTGGCGCTGCACGACGGTCGACGGCGTCTCGATGCCGGCGGTGGCGTCGAGCTCGTCCGCGGTGAAGGTCATCAGCGGCCAGCGGTGGCGCGCGCACAGCGCGAGGAACGCGGGCTCACTGGCCTTGAGATCGATCGTGGCGATCGCCTGGATCGATCGCGGCGACAGCTGGTGGCGGGCCAGCACGGTCATGAGCCCACGCTCGACCATCGCCGGATCCGCGCCGCGATCGCAGCCCAGGCCCACGACCAGGCTGCGCGGCCGGTAGATGACCGCGTTGGCCCAGTGCGCGGGGTGCGAGTCGCGCAGCTCGCGATCGGTCGCGATCAGCAGGATCTCGGCGGCGGCAGGATCGACGTCGTCGAGCGCGGTCGTGTAGCGCACGCCCTCGGGCAGCGTCCGGTCCTCGGGCCAGAAGCCGGGCTCGCCGGCCTCCTGCACGAACACCACGGGCGCCGCGTTGACCACCGCGGCGCAGCCGCGCGTGACGTTGCGGTCCGGATCGTCGAGCTCCCAGCCCAGCTCGCGGCCGAGGATGTCGACGGTCAGCGTGCCGCGGACATCGGACGCGGTCGTGATGACGGGTACCGCCGCGAGCGCGGCCGCGACCCGCGCGGTCAGCTCGTTGCCGCGGCCGACGTGGCCCGACAGCACGCAGATCGCGAAGCGCGCGTCGTCGTCGACGCAGACCACCGCCGGATCGACCTTCTTGTCGCGCAGGAGCGGCGCGACCATGCGCACCACCGCGCCGACGCTGATCACGAAGACGTGGCAGTCGTACTGGCCGAAGAGTTCGACGAGCCACGGCCCCATCGGCAACGGCATCGGACGGGCCTCGGGCGGCGCCAGCGCGCGGACCTTGTCGGAGGCGAAGAGGTGGGCCGCGGGGAACGCCGCGAGCAGGCGCTGTGCGATGCCGACGCCGTGGCGGGTGATCGCGTGGATCGCCATGGGCGCGCGGGTCATGCGCAGATGCTCCGCAGCGGGGTGCCGGCGAGCACGCCGCTGTGCTCCTTGCGCGACACGATGATCATCGCGAAGCAGTCGCCGCGCGCCGCCGGCACCTCGCGCAGGTCGCGAAGGATGCGCTGGTCGGCCATCGTCGCGCGCGAGACGTAGACCGCGCGATCGAGCAGCCCGACCCGCGTGAGCGTGGCGATGATGTGGGGCAGCTCGCCTCCGAGCTTCATCAGCACGACGGTGTCGAACGCGGCGAGCAGCGCCTCGAGATCGCCGAGGCCATAGGTCGCGGGGATGATCGCGATCCGTTCCTGGCCATCGGCGAGGGGCACGCCGGTCACCGACGGCACCGCGGTGATCGAGGTGATGCCGGGCACGACCTCGACCTTGACGCCGGGCCAGCGCGAGGGGGCCGCCTGCGCGAGATAGATGAAGCTCGAGAACAGCGACGGATCGCCCTCGGTGGCGAACGCGACGTCGCGGCCCGCCTCGAGGTGTGCGCCGATCGCGGCCAGCGCGGCATCCCATGCCGGGCGCAGCCGCGCCGGGTCCTTGCTCATCGGGAAGGTGAGGAACAGCCGGAGCTGATCGGCGACCGCGCCGAGGGTCGGGCGCAGGATCTGCCAGGCCATCGACGCACCGTGATCGTTGCTGCGCGGCAGCGCGAGCACCGGCGCGCGGCGCAGCACGTCGAGCGCGCGCAGCGTGATCAAGTCCGGTGCGCCGGGGCCAACCCCGACGCCGTAGAGCGTGCCGTAGTTCATCGCGCCTCCGGTACCGGGCGCGATGGCGCGGTGACCGCGAAGATCTGGATCGGGTTGAGCGCCTCGTAGCGCAGGTAGCGCGCGAGCGGCTCGGCCCGCGCGATCTGCACCAGCGTGACGTCGGGTACCAGGTCGCGGCCGCGCAGCGCCTGGTAGACCTCGGCGGCGTTCTCGAGCGTGATCGCGTTGACCACCAGCCGGCCGCCGGGCCGCAGCCGCGCGAGCGCAACGTCGACGATCGCGGTCATGCTGCCCTTGCTGCCGCCGATGAAGACCGCGTCGGGAGCGGGCAGGTCGGCGAGCGCGTCCGGGGCGAGCCCGGGGATGACGTGGACGTTGTCGACGCCGAGCTCGCGGGCGTTGGCGCGGCACAGCGCGACGCCCTCGGGATCGACCTCGATCGCGTAGGTGCGGCCCTCGGGCGCGAGCATCGCCGCCTCGATCGCGATCGAGCCCGAGCCCGCGCCGACGTCCCACACCACGCTGTCGCGGCGCAGCGCCATCGCGCCGAGGGTGAGGAGCCGGATCTCGCGCTTGGTGATGAGGCCCTTCTTCGGCGTGCGCCGTGCGAACGCGTCCTCGTGCAGGAACGGGATCGTCGGCGGCGCGCGCCAGGCGGTGTCGGTCCGGACCAGGATCAGCACGTTCAGCGGATCGACGTCGGAGACCAGGGCAAGCTCGGCGAGCGGCAGCTGGCGGACGCGCTCGTCGGCGCCGCCCAGGCGCTCGCACACCCACGCGGTCCACGCCGCCTCGCCGTACTCGATCATCTGCGCGGCGATCCGCGGCGGCGAGTGCTCGTCGTCGGTGAGGAGCGCGACCTTGGCCAGGCGTGCGAGTCGGGTCACGAGGCCGTCGAGGGAGCGGCCGTGCACCGACAGCAGCGCCGCGTCGCCCCAGTCGAGGCCGGCGCGGGCGAAGGCGAGCTGCATCGAGCTCGGCTGCGGGATGATCTCCACGTGGGGCGCGCCGAGGCGCGCGATCACCCGCCGGCCAACGCCGAAGAACAGCGGGTCGCCCGAGGCCAGGATGCAGACGTTCTGATCCTCGGCCAGCGCGGCGACGCGATCGAGGATCGCGGTCAGGCCGCCGCGCAGGGCGATGCGCTCACCCGCGAACTGCGGGAAGAAGGCGAGATGGCGCTCGCCGCCGACCAGCACCGCGGCGCGACTGACCGCGCCCACCGCGCGGCTGGTCAGGCCGAGGCAGCCGTCGTCGCCGATGCCGACGAGCGTGACCGCGCGCGTCGGGGCGTTCATGCGGCCTCCTGCGACAAGAGGAGCAGCGCGTGGATGATCGCGACCGCGATCGGGCTGCCGCCCTTGCGGCCGCGCGCCACGATGTGGGGCGCGGACAGCGCGAGCACTGCCTCCTTGGATTCCGCCGCGGACACGAACCCGACCGGCACGCCGATGATCAGCGCCGGGCGGGCGCCCTCGCGCTCGATCAGGCGCACGACCTCGAGCAGCGCGGTCGGCGCGTTGCCGATCGCGACGATCGCGCCGTCGAGCACGCCGGCGCGGTGGGCCTTGCGCATCGCCTCGATCGCGCGCGTGGTGTTCGCCTGGCGCGCGGTCGCGATCACGTCGTCATCGGAGATGTTGGCGTGGATCGCGCAGCCGTAGGCGTCGAGGCGATCCTGGTTGAGTCCCGCCGCGATCATCCGGACGTCGACGACGATCGGGCAACCGCCGCGCAGCGCCGCGATGCCTGACGCCACGGCGTCGGACGACAGGCGCAGGAGCGACTTGAACTCGAAGTCGGCGGTCGCGTGGATCACCCGGCGCACGACCTGCCATTCACGGGGGCCGAAGTCGTGGGCGCCGGCCTCGGCGTCGACGATCGCGAAGGAGCCGTCCTCGATGCTGCGGCCGAGCGCGGTCAGCTGGCGCATGTCGTTCATGGCGCGTGCTCCGGGAACTGCCCGAGCACGCCGCCGCCGAAATCGACGAGGCGCGCGTGCACGGCGAGGGGGCCGCCGGCGTGGCGCGCGCACTGCGCGACCACCTTGCGGCAGATGAGGGTCGTGATGCCGACCAGGCCGGCGTCCTTGCACAGCTCGAGCACGTGGCGCGCGGTGTTGGCGGTGCGGACCGCGGCGACCAGCGGCGCGTCGCCGCCGAGCTCGGCGGTGAGGTCGGCGAGGGCGTCGAGATCGACCTCGGAGCCGGCCACGTGGGTCTGCATCCGGCCGTTCGCCATCTTCGACAGCTTCCCGATCATCCCGACGATCGTGACGAGCGCGATGCTGCGCCGCGCGCACGCCTTGAGCCCCACGCCGATGAAGTCGCCGACCTGGATGAACGCCGATTGGGGCAGGTGCGGCAGCATCGCCATCGCGTACTGCTCGGACTTGCCGCCGGTGGTCAGCACCAGCTCGCGCAGGCCGGCGTGCGCGGCGACGTCGATCGCCTGCACGACGCTCGCCTTGTAGGCCGCGGTCGAGTACGGCGTGACGATGCCCGAGGTCCCGAGGATCGACAGCCCGCCGATCAGGCCGAGGCGCGCGTTGGTGGTCTGCAGCGCGCGGGTCTCGCCGTCGGGCACGCTGATCGTCACGATCGCCCCGCCGGACGCGAGCTCCTCGCTCACCATCTCGGTGATGTTGCGTCGCGGCACCGGGTTGATCGCCGGGCCGCCGACCTCGAGCCCGAGCCCGGCCTTGGTCACGGTCGCGACGCCGGTGCCGCCGCGGATCTCCACGCCTGCGGTGGCGCGCAGCTCGACCTCGGCGACAAGCTCGGCGCCGTGGGTGCAGTCGGGGTCGTCGCCCGCGTCCTTGATGATGCTGCAAAGCGCGCGCGCGCCGATCCGCTCGCACCGCGCCAGCGGGAACGTGACCTTCGCCCGGTTGGGCAGCGTGGTCTCGATCTCAGCGAGCACGGTGTCCCTCACCAGGCAGCGGGTCGCCGCCTTCGCCGCCGCGGCGGCGCACGCGCCGGTCGTGAAGCCGGTGCGCAGGCCCTGCTTGTCGCGAGGCGGGACGCGCGCTTCCATCGGGGCCGGTCACGCCGACTTCTTCGGCATGTTGAAGAACGAGTCGACGCTGTCGCGGTTCGCGGGCACGCCCGCGGTGACCAGATCGTCGAGCAAGGCGTAGTTGATCGCGCCATCTCCGGCGATGAACGCCTGGGCCGGCGCGCGGCTGGCGAGGAGTTGACGGAGGACGACGCGAGCGTGCGGCACGCGCTCGGGGTGGCCGATCGCCGGGATGGGCTCGATCGCGAAGTCGCAGCCCGCCGGCAGCCGCGCGCGCACGAACGCCTCGGGCAGGAAGTAGTCGGCGTGCATGCGCAGCCAGCGCACCGCGGTCTGTCCGAGCAGCGGACGAAGCCGCGCGCCCTGGAGCAGGCCGAGCGCCGCGGTGATGCCGGTGTCGGTCGCGACCACCAGCGTGCGGCCCTGGGCATCCGGCGCCGGGTGGAACTTGCCCCACGGGCCGCTGAAGGTGATCGCGTCGCCGGGCGCGAGGTGGTGCAGGAACCCCGAGCACGGACCCGAAGGGATGCGCATCACCGCGAGGTCGAAGCGGTGCTGGTCGGCGTCCGCGGACAGGATCGAGTACGCGCGCTTGGCGGCCTTGCCGCCGGGCAGGATCACACCGCTGTCGACGATCACGTACTGCCCGCCGACGAAGCCGAGCGGCGCGTCGACGACCAGCGACAGCACGCGGGTCTCGGCGCCGAAGTCGCGGGTCTCCACGACGGTCGCGGTGCGCGCGGTCGCCATCACGCGGCTCCCGGGCCGGCGGGATAGATCTCGTGGACGAAGTCGTGCATCTCCTCGAGGTCGCGCGACAGGTGCGCGAGGCCGTCGATCTGGTGGCCGAGCTCGAGCTCGACCTTCTTGGTCAAGACGACCAGCGTGCGCAGGTAGGGCAGCTCGGAATCGCCGGCCGGCGTGCGCGACACCCGGGCCTCGAGCTCGGCGATCGCGGCCTCGTAGCTGCGCCGCATCGACGCGAGGTCGCGCGCGCCGCACAGCGCGCGGATCGGCCCGGGCGCCTCGGCGCCATCGCCGAGCTCGGCCAGCTCGTGCTGGCGCTCGGCGGGGTCGGTGTTGCCCAGCACCTCCATCAGGGCGAGGCGAAGCGCGGCGATCTCGTGGCAGGCCATGGGCGTGACTCCTACTGCATGATGTTGTCGACCAGGCGACCGACGAGGCGGTCGCCCAGCAGGTGATCGCGGACCAGCTCCGCGGCGTCGGCATCGGTGACGCCGCGGTACCAGATGCCATCGGGGTAGACCGCGACCGTCGGGCCCTCGCCGCAGCGGCCGAGGCACGAGGTGCGGGTCACGCGGATGTCGCGATCGCGGCCCGCGTCCTTCACGAGCCGGCGCAGCGTGGTCAGGAGCGCGACGCTGCCGCGCGCGGCGCAGTCGGCATTGGCGCAGACCAGCACGTGCTTGGCGAGCGGCCGGTGCGCGTGCACGTGCGGCATCGCCTGGGCGTGGGTGAAGCCGTGGCGCAGGCTCCAGAGCAGCGCCTTGACGCCGCCGACGTTGGCGGCCACGCCGGCGATCGGTGCGCGGTACTGGCACGTATCGCATGGCAGCGGGCGCTCGCCGGCGGTCGCCTCGCGCACGCGCTCGTCGAGGATCCGCAAGAGCGGCGCGTCGCCGCCGAGGTGGGGCGCGAGCGTCGTCGGGATCCACGGCGTGCGCGCCTGGAACGCCGCGACCTGGGTCGCGAGCTTGTCGATGAGCCGGCCGCCGAACAGCATGTACGGCACGACCGCGATGCGCTCGGGCCGCGCGCGCGCGAGGAGCTCGGCCGCGTCCTCGAAGCTCGGGCGCGCGATGCCGATGAAGCTGGGCACGACCCAGCCCAGGCCGCGGCCCTCGCCGATCAGGCGCACCAGCTTGCAGAAGTCGCCGTTGGCGTCGGGATCGCTGGCGCCGCGGCCGACGACGATGACCGCGGTCTTCGCGCGATCGCGGGCGACCTCGAGGATCGGCGCCGCGCGCGTGAACGCCAGCTCGACCAGCTCGGGGTGCACGCCGAGGGCGCGGGCCGCGGTGAACTCGATCGCGGGATGGGCCGCGCGCGCGCGGGACAGCGCGAGGGGCAGGTCGTTCTTGACGTGACCGGCGGCGAACAGGAACAGCGGGACGACGATGACGTGCGCGACCTGGCGCGCGATCGCAGCGAGGGCGGCGTCGAGGCCGGGCTCGGCCAGCTCGACGTAGGCGTGGGCGGTCACCTGCGCGGGGTGCGCGGCGCGATAGGCGTCGACCAGCGCGAGGAACTCGCGGTTCGCGGCGGGATCGCGGCTGCCGTGGCCGACGATCAGTACGCCGAGGTTCGTGGTCATGCGGCCTCCGGGACGGGCGCGATGATGCGGAGGAGCGGCGGGCCGCCCTCGGGATCGTCGAGGCGGCGGACGCGCACGCCGAGCGTGGTGGCGAGGTGCGGGGGCGTGAGCATGTCGTGCGGGGCGCCAACTGCCGCGATGCGGCCGCCGTGCAGGAGCGCGACGCGATCGCAGCGCGCGGCGAGCGCGAGATCGTGGGTCGCGAGGACGACCGCGTGCGGCGCGCGCCGATCGAGCCACGCGTGCAGCGCCGCCTGGCGCGCGGGGTCGAGGTGGTTGGTCGGCTCGTCGAGGAGCAGCACCCGCGGGCCCGCGACCAGCGCGCGCGCCAGCACCGCGCGCTGGGCCTCGCCGCCCGACAAGGTCGCGCACGGGCGATCGGCGAGCGCGGTGAGGCCGCCGTCGGCGATCGCGGTCTCCACGCGCGCGCGCGCGTGCGCATCGGCGGGCCCATCGAGCGCGAGGCCGAGGGTGACGAGCTCGCGGACCGTGAACCTCGATGGCGGCTCGGTCTGGAACAGCACGCCGATCGCGCGGACCCGGGCCGAGCCGCGGGGCAGGGGGCCGCCGGACCAGCGGATCTCGCCGGCCCGCGGGCGATCGAGGCCGGCGAGCGCCCGCAGGAGGGTGGTCTTGCCGCTGCCGTTGGCGCCGACCAGCGCGAGGTGCTCGCCGGCGGCGATGGCGAGATCGATCGCCGACAGCACCGCGGTCGCGCCGCGGCCGACGGACAGATCGCGGGCCTCGAGTACCGGCATCGCGGTCATCGCGGCGCCCGCTGCAGCTGCCACAGGAAGAACGGCCCGCCGAGCGCGGCGGTGACCAGGCCGACCGGCACCTCGCGCGGCGCGAAGGCGGTGCGCGCGATCGCGTCGGCCGCCATGACGAGGATCGCGCCGATCAGCGCGGCCAGCGCGATCAGCCGGCGATGTGCGGCGCCACCGAGGCGGCGCGCGGCGTGCGGCGCGATCAGGCCAACGAACCCGACCAGCCCGCTGGCCGCCACCGCGAGCGCGGTCAGGACGACGGCGATCGCGACGGCGCCGCGGCGCACGCGCGCGACCTCGACGCCGAGCGAGGTCGCGACATCGTCGCCGAGGGTGAGGCGATCGAGCCGCGCGGCGTTGATGCCGAGCCACACCAGCGCGAGCCCCAGCGCGATCGCTGGCAGCGCGAGCTCGGTCCAGCGGGGCGTGCCGAGCCCGCCATAGAGCCACGCGCTGGTCGAGCGCAGCAGCTGGGCCGCGGGCGCGAGCGTGAGGACGAGGCCGGTGGCGCTCGCGAGGATCGAGCTGACCGCGACGCCCGCGAGCAGGAGCCGCACCGGATCGTGGGGCCCGCGGGCCAGCGCGCGGACCAGGAGCGCGGCAGTCGCCGCACCGATCGCCGCCGCCGGCCCCGGTGCCATCGCCGGGCGCAGCGCGAGCGAGGTCACCGCGCCCGCCGAGGCGCCGCCCGACAGGCCGAGCACGTACGGATCCGCGAGGTCGTTGCGAAGGAGCGTCTGCATCGCCGCGCCGGCGACCGCGAGCGAGGCCCCGACCAGCCCGGCGAGCACCACCCGCGGGCCGCGCAGCTCGACCAGGACGCCGGTCAGCTGCCAGGGCGCGTGCCAGCCGGTCGAGCCCGCGCACAGCGCGGCGGTCGCGACGATCGGGCCGCCGATCGCGAGCGCAGCGATCGCGCGCATCAGCCGCCTCCGATCGCGGCGCGCAGGCGCGCGAGACCATCCACGCTGCGCACGCCGCCGAGCGCCTCGCCGAGCGGCAGCACCACGGTCGGCACCGTCGCCAGCGACGGGATCGCGTGGACCGCGCGGAGCTTCGCGTCGACGTCGCCCTGGCCCTCGTAGCGATACGCGTCGACGACGATCAGCGCGGGCCGGCGCGCGACCACCGCCTCCCAGGACACATGCGTCCAGTCGGCGTCGAGATCGGCGAACACGTTCGCGCCGCCGGCGCGCGCGATCAGATCGTTCAGGACCGTGCCGCCGCCGGTCGTGAACGGCGGATCGCAACAGTCGTAGACGAACACCGGCACCGGCGATCCCGACGCGGGCGTGATCGCGGCGGCCCGCGCGCGCAGCTGCGTCGCGAGCGGCGCGCCATCCACGCCGAGCCGCGCTGCGACCGCATCGGCCAGCCCGAAGACATCCTCGAGCCCCGCCGGGTCGCCGAGGAACACCTCGACACCCGCCTCGCGCAGGCGCGCGACCAGCGCGGGATCCTGCGCGGCGACGACCGCGGTGCCGAGCACGACGCTCGGGCGCAGCGCGAGGATCGCCTCGAGCCCGTCGACGCGCGGCACGCCGGCCACCGCGCCGATCGTCGCGTCGTCGAGGTCGACCGGCGCGGCGATGCCGACCAGGCGATCGGTCGCGCCCAGCGCCACCACCAGCTCGGTGGTCACGTCGTGCAGGCTGACCACGCGCCGCTCGGCGGGCGCGGCCGGGCGCTCGGCGCAGGCGCACACGGCAAAGAGGAGGACGACGAGCTTCACGGGGGCTCAGTGGCAGTAGTTCTGGCCATCCGGGATCGTGACGCTCCACGGATAGCTGCCGACGTCGTCGAAGGTCTTCACGATCGCGTTGGTCTCCGCGTCGATCACGACGACCTGGTTCGCGCTCGACACCGCCGCGACGATCCACTTGCCGTCGGCGGTGGTCGACGCGGTCTCGGTGTTGCCGCCGACCGGTATGCGCGCCGTGATCGTGCCGCGCGCGGTGTCGACGACCGCGATGTCCTCGCGGACGCGGTTCATGACGAACGCCTTGTCGGGCGTCAGCGGCGAGTAGTTGACCCCGAAGGCCTCCTGGTCGCCGGGCATCGCCGCGACCACCGCGCGCGCTGCGCCATCGATGATCGAGACCTGCTGGTCGCCGAAGGTCGGCACCAGGTGGCGGCGCGGCAGGTCGGCGAACGGATGCTCGGCGTAGACGATCCACGGGTGCGGCCCGACGGTCAGCTCGGGTTGCTTCGCGCGCGCGACGGTGTCGTAGACCAGCACCTTGCCGCTCGCGCTGTGCGCCGCGTAGAGCATGCCGGTCGCGTCGATCTGCGCGTCGGCGAAGCCGCCCTCGCCGGGCGCGCGGGTCTCGTCCGGCGGCCCGGCGAAGCCGTCGAGCGCGATGGTGCCGTCGATGGTCAGCGTCGACAGATCGACGCGGGTCAGGTGGTACGCGTCGAGGTTGGCCACGTAGCCGTAGCGGCCGTCGGGGGCGAAGCGCATGAAGTGCGGCGTGTAGAACCCGCCGAGGCGCGCCACCTCGCGGTCGGTCGCGGTGTCGATGAACGAGACCGCGCCGGTGCCCTCGTCCTCGTCCATCACCGCGAGCAGGCGGCCATCGCGCGACAGGGACGCGTGGGTCGGGTGGCGGCCGAGCGGGATGCGGCCGGTCACGGTGAGCGAGCGGGTGTCGATGACCACGGCCTCGTCGCTCGCCGACGAGTCGACGTAGAGCTTGGTGAAGTCGGCGTTGAGCTCGGCCATGTGGTTGAGCACGCCGGTCGTGGGGATCCGGCCGATGATCGCGAGGCGATCGAGGTCGATGACCGTGAGCTCGCTGGAGTCGCGGGCCACGATGTACGCGCGGTGGCGGAGGTCATCGGTGGTGGTGCCGGTGACGTCGTCGGCGCAGCCACCGACGAGCGCGAGCGCGGCGGCGGCGGCGGCGAGCGTGAAGCGAGGAGTCGTGTTCATGCGGTCATTCCTTGGAGACGAAGGGCGCGGCCGAAACGCGAATAGCCCCGGCCAGAGCCCGACTCGCGGACTCCACACCGGGGCTCGAGTGCTTCGACAACCCACCACGCCGCCACGAGGTGTGGCGGCTATCGATCAATCATTGTTGTGAACTACAGGTCTTCGAGCTTCTTGGTCTGCTCGATCTTCACGTCATGGGCCTTGCCGTTCTGGAACGACACGGTGACGCGCCCGAAGAACCCGCCAGCGGCGAGCTTGTCGAGAAACGAGTGCAGGCGCTCCAGTGACGGCGGGCCGTTGTCGGCCGCCCGAGTCCGATCAGTCGCTCGCTGATCCGCGATCGCAGGCATGAAAAAACCTCTCACTCCGCGTCGGAAATGAGAGGTCACGTGCCCGGCGCATTCTTCCCGGGCAAGCGAACTCCCCGTTTCCACGCGGAGAGAACAGCGTCTGCTCGGGTAGGTCTCCTGGCTCGTGACGATGGAATCGCTTCCGTGCTCCCCCTGTCTTCCCCGGAGTCGCCGCGCTGGCGTTCTCCGAGTGACGTATCGGGGTTGCTCCTCACATACAGTGGCGGGACCGCGCCGGTCTTTCACCGGCTTCCCTGTTATGCCCTCGCGGGCACCCGAGCGACTATTCGATTGTCAGAGTCCGACCAGTACTGCACTCGCGTACTCGCTGTCAAGCGACGTTCGCGAGCTGGGTTGGGTTGATTCGCGGTCACGGCGCGGGTGACGGCCTCACAGGCGCTGTGACAGCAGGCGTGCCTCGTCGGCGACCACGACGTACCACCAGCCGAGCGACGCGATCGGCGTGATCGCGATGTGCTTGCGGGCGCCGTCGATCTCGATCGTCACGTGGTCGTGCAGCGCCGCGGCCTGCACGCCGCCCGCGATCGCCGCGCGCACCTCGGGGTACGGGAGCGCCGCGAGCGGGAGGGTCGCGTCCTCGTCGTCGCGCGGCGCGGCCACCGGCGGCCGCGCGTCGCGCCCGCCGACGCTCACGATCACCGAGCCGCGCGCGTCGACCAGGAACGCGGCGTCGACGTAGGGCTCCGACATCGGGACGAGGTGCGCCTCGAGCCAGTCGAAGGTCATCTCCATGCCGGTCACGCCCACGATGGCGCCGTCGGGCCCGGCGATCGCCGTCGATGCCGCGAGCACCGCGCCCTGGCCATGGCGGTCGGCGATCGGGTTGCCCCAGGTGATCACGCCCGGCGGTCGCCCGGCGGCGAGCGTGTACTTCGGGCGGTGGCGACCGTCGTAGCCCGGGGCATAGCCACCCATGCCCGGGTACGAGGCGTGGACGCCGCTGGCCAGCGTGATGAACGTGCGCAGCGCCGGCACCCCGACGTCGAGGATGGCGCGGCGCGCGTCCGCGGGGGCGATCGGGGTCGAGGCGGTGCCCAGCATCAGCTCGGTGAACGCGGGCCGCAGGCTGGCGAGCCGCGCGACGTCGTCGGCGACCGCGGCCGGATCGACGCCGGGCGACAGCTTGATCACGACGTGCTCGAAGGACGCCCGCGCGACGGCGCCGTCCGCGCGGTAGTGCGCCGCGGGCGCGAGATCCGGCGGCCCCTGGCCACCGTCGTAGTCGGCGGCCAGGTACGCGCGGGTCGCAACAGGCGCGCCCGCCATCACCTCGGCGACGCGCCCGCTCAGGCGCGCGATCTGCTCCTGATAGCGGAAGAGCTCGGCGTCGATCGCGTGGCCGCGGCGCGCGACCGCGAGCTGGAGCTCCTCGATGGCGCGCGCGTGGGCGTCCGCGGCGGCGACCCGCTGGCCGCTGACGATCAGCTCGACGATCGTCGCGCCGGCCCCGAGCAGCAGCACCGCGAGCAGCGCGGTCAACGTCGCGCCCTTGTGCCGCCCGATCCACCGCATCGCGCGCTCGATCGGGTTGTCGCGCCGGGCGCTGACCGGATCGCCGCGCAGGTACGCGCGGACGTCGGCGGCGAGCGCCGCGACGTCGCGGTAGCGATCGCCGGGCGCCCGCGCCGTGGCCTTGTCGATGACCGCCGCGAGGTCGCGGGAGATCGGCGCGCCGTGCACGCGATGGCCGAGCGGCGCCTTGGTGCCGCTGGTCGCCGCGGCCAGCGACTCCTGCAGCGTGGCGCCGGGGTTGGCCGGGCGCAGCGCGACCAGCTCGTAGAGGATGAGGCCGAGCGCGTACTGGTCGCTGCGGCCGTCGAGCTCGGGCACCTTGCCCGCGGCCTGCTCGGGCGACATGTAGCCTGGCGTGCCGATGATCGCGCCGTACATCGTCCGACCGTGCTGCGCGCTGGCCCCGAGCCGCTCGATGATCTCGTCGGCGGTCTCGTCGGCGGTGCCGATGATCCGGCAGATGCCCCAGTCCATGACGTAGACCTGCGAGTACGACCCGATCATCAGGTTGTCGGGCTTGAGGTCGCGGTGCAGCACGCCCTTCGCGTGCGCGAAGCCGATCGCGTCGCACACCGCGAGGAAGATCCGCAGGCGCTCGGCCAGCCGCGCGGGCTCGCCGGCGCGATCGCCCGCGACCAGCGCGGCGCGGTGGGCCTCGAGCAGCGAGGTGAGCGTGCGGCCCTCGACCAGCTTCATCGCGTAGCCGCTGGCGCGGCCGTCGGTCAGCGCCACGTCGTAGATCGACACGACGTTCGGGTGATCGAGCTGCGAGGTGATCTGGGCCTCGGCGAAGAACCGCGTGGCCACCGCGCCGTGACCGCTCAGCTCGGCGACGACGCGCTTGTAGGCGACGATCCGGCCGAGCGCGCGATCGCGCGCGATCTGCACCTCGCCCATCGCGCCGGCGCCGATCCGCCCGAGCAGCTGGTAGCGGTCGGTCGCGGTCGCCGCGCCGGGCGGCATCGGCGGCGCGGCGCGGGCCTCGCCGAGCGCCGGGATCACGGTGCGTGCCTCGGGCGCGGCGGCGGCGAGCGCCTGCGCCACCGGGACCACCGCGTGGTCGGGCTCCGCGCGGAGGTCGGCGAGGGTGGGCAGGCGCAGGGGCAGGCCGGCGTAGATCGCGCAGAGCATGCCGCCGGAGATCCGGTCGCGCGCGCGCAGGTCGGCGACGAAGGCCTCGAGATCCGCGGTTCCCGCGGTCCCGCGCTCGGCCGCGAACCGCGCCAGCTCGGCGTCGACGTCGAGCACATCGCGCAGCCGCGCGCGCAACCCCTCCAGCTCCATACCGCGATGATGCCTCGCGGCCCGGCAGCGCGATAGCCGGGCACGGCGGCTGTTAGGTGCCGTCGCTTTACCGATCTCACGCGCGCTGGCACGCTGCCCACGCCATGACGAGCTACCGCCGGCCGATCTCGATGATCGAGAAGATCTACCTCGCGTTCGATCGCGCCCGGCCGCCGTTCGCCAACCAGGTCGTGGTCGAGGGCACGGGCCGGATCGATCCGGTCGCGCTCGAGGCGGCGTCGGCGCGGGCCGCGGAGGCCAACCCGGGCGCGATGCTCGCGTTCGAGGGCCGCCTCGGGCGCGCCACCTGGGTGCCGCAGGTCCCGCCGCGCGTGACGGTGATCCGCGACGCGCGCTGGGACGGCCGCAGCGAGGCCGGCGCGATCTTCCTCGATCGCCGCCTCGATCGCCGCGGCCCGAGCTGCGAGATCCAGCTGATCCTTGCCGGCGCGCGCACGTTCCTGATCTTCCGATCGCTGCACGCGGTGATGGACGGCCTGGGCACGCTCCTCTGGGCGCAAGATGTCATGCGCGCGCTGCGCGGTGAGGCGCCGATCGGTCACCCGAGCGCGATGACCGACGTCGAGTTCGCCGCCGGGCTCAACGATCAGCCGCTGTCGCTGCCGCCGCCCGACGCGCTGCACCCGTGCGGCACCGCCGACGCGGTGACCTCGGGCAACGACTTCCAGTGGCGTCGGGTCACGATCGACGCGCCCGCCGAGGTGCCGGTCGTGGCCGCGCTCGCGGTGACGATCGCGCGCGCGGCGCGCCGCCATGGCGAGGGGCCGGTCCGCTTCAACATCCCCGCCGACCTGCGGTTCTTCCACCAGGACCAGCGCTCGACCGGCAACGTGATCGGCACGCTGTTCGTCGACGTGCCGGCGGGCGCGACGATCGACGACGTTGCGCGCGATCTCAAGGCGCGGCTCAAGGCCAAGGACCACGCGCGCCGACCGGCGCGCTACCAGGCGATGCGCTGGATCCCGCAGGGCGCGATCGAGGGCGCGATCGGCCGCGGCTTCCTGCAGGAGCACGCGACCGGGCGCTACGGCATGAGCGCGACGGTCTCGTTCCTGGGCACCGTCGAGCCCGCCGCGATGACCGCGCCCGGGTTCACGCCGACCGCCACGTTCTGGATCCCGCCGATGGCCGATCAGACCTGCTTCGTCTCGGTGAGCAAGTTCGCCGGGCGGCTGCAGCTCCTGCTCGCGCTGCCGCGGGTGCTCGGCAGCCGCGGCCGGTTCGACGCGCTGCTCGACGAGCTGACCGCGGCCTTGTCGGCGCCGGCGGCGTCAGCGTCCGCGTAGCGCCGGATCGCCGGTGATGCCGGCGCCGAGCGTGGCCCAGATGTCGTCGACGAGCGCGAGCGCGCCCGGCCGATCGAAGCACGGCTCGGGCCAGTTGAACGACACCTGCAGGCTGCCGCCGTACGAGCTGGCGAAGCCGTTGAAGATGTCGAGCCCCGACGGCGCCGCGACGGTGTGGATGCGCTCGATCGTCAGGCCCGGCGGGGCAAGGACGTCGATGCGGCCGAGGTTGGTGACGCCGGTGGTGCCGTTGGTCGCCGCCCAGCGCCGACCGAACTCCTCGGGCGAGCCCTTGTCGCCGCCGAGCGAGCCGTAGAACAGCCCGACGAGCGGCAGCGCGTCGAGGGCGCGCCCGCCCTCGACATCGCGCACGATGCGATCGCGGATGCCGCGGGCGATCGCCCAGAAGCGCGTCTCCGGTCCGATCCGCGCGACGTACTGGGAGGCCGCCAGGTACATGCCGAGCTGATCGCCGACCGGCGGCTCGAGCTGCGCGCGCACGTCGATCGGCGAGCCGAACACCACCGCGCGCTCGCGATCGACGCCGGCGAGCCGCGCCATCGCGAGCAGCATCGCCGCGCCGATCGCGCCGTGCACCGTCGACTGCTCGGCGCGCGCGCGCGTCGCGAGGGCGGTCGTGGTCGCGACATCGAAGACCCGCGGCTCGATGTGATAGGTGCGCTCGTGCGGGGCCGCGGGGTGCAAGACCGGGCACTTCAGCCGGTCGCGGTAGCGCGCGCCCTCGGCGATCAGCTGCGCCAGCAGCTTGGCGCGGCGCGCCGTGCCGCCCAGGCCGCGGACCTTCGCCGGCAGCGCCTGCTCGCACGCGACCGATCGCTCGAAGACGGTCGGCGACCACGGCTTGCCCGCGGTCGCCTCCCACAAGAGGTCGCGCATCGCCGCCACCGCGCTGCGGCCGTCGCCGATCGAGTGATGGAGGAACAGCGCGAGCGACTCGCCGCGCGCGCCGTGATCGAGCAGGATCGCCCGCGCGAGCGGGGCCCGGCGCCAGCGCAGGCCGCGGCGCAGCTCGGCCTCGAAGAACGCCGGCCACGCGTCGCGATCGATCGCGTGCTGCGCGAGCTCGATCGGCGGGACCTCGACCGGCCACTCGAACCAGGGCGTGCCGTCACGCAGCGCGATGTGCGCGCGCAGCAGCGGGTGCCGCGCCTGCAGGCCATCGAGCGCGGCGCGAACGCGGGTCGCGTCGAGCCCGGGCCGCACGTGGGCGACCACCGCGAAGTTCAGGCACGACGCCTCGTCGAGGCGCCAGAACGCCTTCTCGTTGCCGCCGAGCGGGCGGGGCGGGTGCCGATCGCCATCCGGGAAGGTCAGGGGAGCGGGCTTCGCGGCGGCCATCGCGGTGACGGTGCCAGAGCGCGACGCAGGCGTCCACCGCGACTCTGCTGTTCCGGATCGATCCGGACCGTCTAAGCTGCGCGCACCGCCCGATGTCCACGGCCTTCCCTGCGTCGTTTCTCCTCGGAGCTGGCACCAGCGCCTTCCAGATCGAGGGCGCGATCCGCGACGACGGGCGCGGCGCGTCGATCTGGGACGACTTCGCCCGGCGCAAGCGCGGCCCCGCCCCGAGCGATAGCGGCGACGTCGCCTGCGACCACTACCACCGCATGAAGGACGACGTCGCGCTGATGCGCGAGCTCGGCCTCGGCGCGTATCGCTTCTCGATCGCGTGGCCGCGGATCCTGCCGCGCGGCCGCGGCGCGGTGAACCCCAAGGGCCTCGACTTCTACGCGCGGCTCGTCGACGCGCTGCTCGAGGCCGGCATCACGCCGTTCGCGACGCTCCATCACTGGGACCTGCCGCAGTCGCTCCAGGACCGCTGGGGCGGCTGGCAGTCGCGCGACACGGCCAAGGCCTTCGCCGACTACGCCGGCCACGTCGCGGCAAAGCTGTCCGACCGG
>JAIOQA010000157.1 GCA_021413675.1 Deltaproteobacteria bacterium
GCGGCCGCGCTCGCCGACGCCGCCGCGCGCACGCCCGAGGTCGCCGCCGCCCACGCGATGCGCGACGCCGCCGCCGCCCGCGGCCGGCTGGCCCGGCGCATGTCCTGGCCGATGGTCATGGTCGAGGGCGGCTACCAGCAGAACTTCGGCGGCATGCCCGACGGGCTCGTCGTCGGCGTGAGCGTGTCGGTGCCGCTGTTCACGCGCGAGCGCCCGCGGGCCGAGGCCGCGATGGCGACCGCGATGGAGCGCGCGGCCGATCGCGACGCGGCGGCGATGCGCGCGATGGCGACGGCGGATCTGCGCATGGCCTGGAGCCAGACCCGCGCGGCCGATCGCCGCATCGACGCGCTCGAGCACGCCGCGATCCCGAAGCTGCGCGAGACCATCGCGTCGAGCGAGGCCGGCTACGTCGCCGGCAGCGACAGCTTCCTGTCGCTGCTCGACGCGGTGATGGAGCTGCAGCGCCTCGAGGGCGAGCGCATCCAGGCGATCGCGGCGCGCGGCATCGCGCGGTTCGCGCTCGATCGCATCGCCGGCGCGGACCTCGGTCGCTGACCAGCACGGCGTCGACGCGCCGATCGACCGGAACCGTTGCATCTTGCCCCGCGCGCTGTGCGGTTCCTGCACTGCGCGCGAGACCTCGACGCCTCGCCGGAGTAGACCGATCGGGATAGTGGCGCGGGTTCAATGTCTCCGCTGGTACACGCAGCGCCGAAACGGGGGTGTTACGGAAGCGATCCTCCTTACATCCGGGCGGCGTTCGCAACGTCGCTTGCGTCGACAGGTGACGCGCGCGAAACACGCAGTCGTGTCATCGGCTGTGAAAGCGAAAGGCGCACGGAGCCGACACGCGCGCTGATACGGTCCGTTCGCCGCCAGATGTATGAAGTAACCGCACCGGGTCGTCTCCAGGATCGTGCGGCGCTCGCGCCGACGGTCATCGGTATCACCCCTCTCGAGCGCCCGGATGCCGGCCTCGTGGTCGCGCTCGCGAGCGCCGGCGCGCTCGGCGTGCTGGACCTCGGGCGGGACCGCGCGACCGGGCTCGCCGCGCTGCGCGCGCTCGCGCGTCGACTGTCCGGAACCCGGACATTCGGCGTGCGCGTGCCCGAGGGCGTCGCGATCACGCTGGCGGACTTACCCGCCGAGGTCGGCGTCGTGGTGGTCGCGGATCCCGCCATCGTCGATCAGTTCCCCGGGCGCACCGTGCTGGCGCAGGTGACCTCGCTCCCCGAGGCGCGGCAGGCGATCGCGGCCGGCGCGGCCGGGCTCATCGCGAAGGGCGCCGAGGCCGGCGGCCGGGTCGGCGAGGAGACCGCGTTCGTGCTGGTGCAGCAGCTGCTCGCCGCCGTGACCGTGCCGGTCTGGGCGCAGGGCGGCATCGGCGTGCACACCGCGGCGGCCTGCATCGCCGGCGGCGCCGCCGGCGTCGTCGTCGACACCCAGCTCGCGCTGGTGCGCGAGTCGTCGCTCGCGTCCGAGATCCGCGCCGCGATCGGCGCGATGGACGGCAGCGAGACCACGCTCCTCGCGGGGCACCGTGTTTACACGCGCCCGGATCTGCCGGTCGCCGCGCTCGCCACCGCGATCCCCGCGCCGACGGCCCTCGCGGTGCGCGCGCGCCTCGGCGGCGACGAGCTCACCCAGCTGCTGCCTCTCGGCCAGGACGCCGCGTTCGCGAAGAGCCTCGCCGCGCGCTTCCCGACCGCGTCGCGGCTGGTGCGCGGCATCGTCGCGGCGATCGATCGCCACCTGCTGCTCGCCGCCGAGGTCCAGCCGCTCGCCGCGGGCTCGCCGCTCGCCGCGGCCCACGGCCTGCGCTACCCGATCGCACAGGGCCCGATGTCGCGCGTCAGCGATCGCGCGCGATTCGCGCTCGCCGTCGCCGAGGCCGGCGGCCTGCCCTTCCTCGCGCTCACGCTCATGAGCGCGACCGAGGTCCGCGAGCTGTTGCGCGAGACCGTCGCGCTGCTCGGCGATCGCCCGTGGGGCGCCGGCATCCTCGGCTTCGTGCCGCAGGAGATCCGCGACGCCCAGCTCGAGGTCCTGCGCGAGATCCCGCCGCCAGTCGCGCTGATCGCCGGGGGTCGCCCGTCGCAGGCGACCGCGCTCGAGAAGCAGGGCATCCCGACGTACCTGCACGTGCCGTCGCCGGGGCTGCTCGATCTGTTCCTGCGCGACGGCGCGCGGCGGTTCATCTTCGAGGGCCGCGAGTGCGGCGGCCACGTCGGCCCGCGCTCGAGCTTCGCGCTGTGGGAGGCGCAGCTCGAGCGGCTGCTCGCGCACCCCGCGGCGTCCGAGCTGAGCATCCTGTTCGCCGGCGGCATCCACGACGCGCGCTCGGCGGCGATGGTCGCCGCGATGGCCGCGCCGCTCGCCGCGCGGGGCGCGAAGATCGGCGTCTTGATGGGCACCGCCTACCTCTTCACCGAGGAGGCCGTGAGCGCCGGCGCGATCCAGCCGACCTTCCAGGAGGCCGCGGTCGCGTGCGAGCACACCGTGCTGCTCGAGACCGCCCCCGGCCACGCGACCCGCTGCACCGACAGCGCGTTCGCCGCGGCGTTCACCGCCGAGAAGCACCGGCTCGAGGCCGCGGGCACGCCGCCGCAGGAGATCTGGGCCGCGCTCGAGCAGCTCAACCTCGGCCGCCTGCGCATCGCCGCCAAGGGCCTGCGCCGCGAGGGCGCCGCGATCGTGTCCGTCGACGCCGACGCGCAGCGCGCCGAGGGCATGTTCATGATCGGCCAGGTCGCGGCGCTCCGCCACGCGACCTGCACCGTCGCCGAGCTGCACCGCGAGGTCGGCGAGGACGGCGCGGCGCTGGTCGCCGCCGCCGCGCGCGCCCACGCGCCAGTCGAGGCGTCGACGCTCGACGCCGACATCGCGATCATCGGCGTCGCAACGATCTTCGCCGGCGCGCCCGACACCGAGACGTTCTGGGCCAACATCGTCGCCGGCAAGAACGCGATCCGCGAGGTCTCGCCGTCGCGCTGGAGCGTCGACACCTATTACGACCCGAACGCGACCGGCACCGACGCCGGCAAGAAGACCCCGTGCAAGTGGGGCGGCTTCCTCGACGAGGTCCCGTTCGATCCGCTCGCGTACGGCATCCCGCCGCGGTCGCTCACCGCGATCGAGCCGGTGCAGCTCCTGTCGCTCGAGATCGCGCGGCGCGCGCTGGTCGACGCCGGCTACGCGACCCGCGAGTTCGATCGCGAGCGCACGTCGGTGGTGTTCGGCGCCGAGGCCGGCACCGATCTGTCGAGCGCCTACGGCTTCCGCGCGATGTACCCGCGCTACGTCGGGCCGCTGCCCGGCGCGCTCGACGAGGCGCTGCCCACGCTCAACGAGGACTCGTTCCCCGGCGTGCTGGCCAACGTCATCGCCGGCCGCATCGCCAACCGCCTCGATCTCGGCGGCGTCAACTACACCGTCGACGCGGCGTGCGCGTCGTCGCTCGCCGCGGTCGACGTCGCGGTCAAGGAGCTGCGCCTC
Organism: Deltaproteobacteria bacterium; assembly: GCA_021413675.1. Classification (GTDB taxonomy): domain Bacteria; phylum Myxococcota_A; class Polyangia; order Haliangiales; family Haliangiaceae; genus JAIOQA01. The sequence goes on from JAIOQA010000157.1 coordinate 3,499, forward strand.
GGCACCAGCGAGATGGTGCTGTGCGGCGGCGCCGATCTGCACAACAGCATCAACGACTACCTCCTGTTCGCGAGCGTGCACGCGCTGTCGCCGACCGGGCAGTGCCACACCTTCGACGCCAACGCCGACGGCATCGTGCTCGGCGAGGGCGTCGCGTGCGTCGTGCTCAAGCGCCTCGCGGATGCGGAGCGCGACGGCGATCGGGTCTACGCGCTCATCAAGTCGGTCGCCGGCGCCAGCGATGGCAAGAGCCTGGGCCTGACCGCGCCGCGCAAGGAGGGCCAGGTCCGCGCCCTCGATCGCGCGTACGGCCACGCCAAGGTCTCGCCGTCGACGGTCGAGCTGGTCGAGGCCCACGGCACTGGCACCGTCGTCGGCGATCGCACCGAGCTCGCGACCCTGACCGAGGTGTTCGCGTCCGCCGGTGTCGCGCCGGGCGCGTGCGTGCTCGGCTCGGTGAAGTCGCAGATCGGCCACACCAAGTGCGCGGCCGGCATGGCCGGCATCGTCAAGGCCGCGCTCGCGATCCACCACGGCGTGCTGCCGCCGACCTCGAACCTGCGCAAGCCCAACAGCTACTGGGACGCCAGCGCGAGCCCGTTCGCGTTCCTCGACGAGGCCCGGCCGTGGCGCTCGGCCACGCGCACCGCGGGCGTTTCGGCGTTCGGCTTCGGCGGCACCAACTTCCACGCGATCCTGACCTCGCACACGCCGGCGACCTCGCCGTCGTCGGCGTGGCCGAGCGAGCTGTTCCTGTTCCGCGCCGCGGATCGCGCGACTGCGCTCGCGGCGGTCGACAAGCTCGCGCGGTTCCTCGCCGAGCGCCCGGCGACCGAGCCGGCGCCGCGGCTGCGCGACCTCGCGCGCGCGGTCTACGCCGGCGGGCGCGGCCCGGTGCAGCTCGCGATCGTCGCCGATGATCTCGAGCAACTCGTCGCGCGGCTCGGGGCCGCGAAGGCCGGCACCGCGGATCGCCGCGGCGTGTACCTCGCAGATGCCGCGGTCGCGCCGGGCGCGGTCGCGTTCCTGTGCCCGGGTCAGGGCAGCCAGCGCCCGGGCATGCTGAGCGACCTGTTCGTCGCGTTCCCGCGGCTGCGCGAGGTCCTCGAGCTCGGCGCGCGCTGGGCCGATCGCATGCTGCCGCCGGCGGTGTTCGACAAGGACGCGCGCACCGCGCAGGCCGCGGCGCTCACCGACACCCGCGTCGCGCAGCCGGCGCTCGGCATGGCCGACCTCGCGATGGCCCAGGTGCTGCGCGGCTTCGGCGTCGAGCCGGCGCTCGCCGGTGGCCACAGCTACGGCGAGCTCGCCGCGCTCGCGGTCGGCGGCGCGATCGGCGCGGCCGATCTGCTCGCGCTCAGCGAAGCCCGCGGTGAGGCGATCCTCGCCGCCGCCGGCGCGGATCCGGGCGCGATGCTCGCGGTCGCGTCGGGCGCCGAGGCGATCGCCGCCATCGCGGACGCGGCGGGCGTCGTCATCGCGAATCACAACTCGCCCGTGCAGTCGGTGCTGTCGGGGCCGACCGCGGCGATCGAGGCCGCGCAGGCCGCGCTCGCCGCGAAGAACATCGGCGCGCGCCGCATCCCGGTCGCGTGCGCGTTCCACAGCCCGGTGGTCGCGGGCGCGTCGGCGACGCTCGCCGCGCGCCTCGACGGCATCGCGCTCCTCGCGCCGCGCATCCCGGTCTGGTCGAACGTCACCGGCGCGCCCCACGCCGACGCGCCCGCGCAGATCCGCGCGAAGCTCGCCGAGCAGGTCGCCGCGCCCGTGCGGTTCGTCCAGCAGATCGAGGCGATGCCAGGTGCTCACCAACCTGGTCGGCGCGATCCTCGGCGACCGCCCGCACCAGGCGATCGCGACCGACATCGCCGGCGAGCCCGGCATCCGCCAGCTGCTGCGCGCCCTCGGCGCCCTGGCCGCTGCGGGCGTACCGGTCGACGGCGCCGCGCTGTTCAGCGAGCGCGACGCCGCGCTGATCGAGATCGATCCCGATCGCGTGGCCGCGAGCCGCGCGAAGGCCGCGACCGGCTGGCTGGTCGACGGCCACACCGCGCGCCCGGTCACCGCGCCGCCGCCCGCCCCCGCCAGGCCGGTCGCGATCCCCGCGCCCGTCGCCGCGTTCTCGCCGTCCACCGCGCTCGCCGCGCCCGCTCACAATGGAGTCCGCACCATGGGTCAGGTCACCGTCGGCAGCGAGCGCGATCTCGCGGTGCTCGAGTACCTGCGCGGCACGCGCGAGCTGATCGCAGCGCAGCGCGACGTCATGCTGTCGTACCTCGGCGCCGCGCCGGTCATCACCGCGTGGCAGCCGGCGCAGGTCGCCCAGGTCGCGCACGTCGGGCATGCCGCGCCCGTCGCACAGCTCGCCGCCGCCGCGCCGATCGCCGCCGCGCCCGCCCCCACCGGCCCGCTCGATCTCATGCAGGTCGTGCTGACGATCGTCAGCGAGCGCACCGGCTATCCGCCCGACACGCTCGGGCCCGATCTCGATCTCGAGGCCGACCTCAGCATCGATTCGATCAAGCGCATCGAGATCGTCGGCGAGCTGGCCGCGCGCGTCGGCCTGCGCCTGCAGGACGGCGCCGCCGGCGACACCGACGCGGTGGTCGAGGAGCTCGCGACCCGCAAGACGCTGCGCGCGATGGTCGCGTGGCTCACCGACAAGCTCGCGGGGTCGGCCGCGGCGCCGGCGCCCGACGCGACCGCGGTGCCCGAGGTCATCGAGCCCGCGCCCTCGGCGCCGGCCTCGACGACGTTCGTGTCGCCCGAGGTCGAGCGCTACGTCCTCGCCCTCGCCGAGGCGCCGCTCGGCGCCCGCGATCACTCGCACCTCGGCGGTCGCGCGGTCGCGATCATCGACGACGGCCGCGGCGTCGCCGCGCGCCTCGCCTCGCTGCTCGCCGATGACGGCGCCACCGTGCGCCTGCTCGGCGGCGATCGCGCGGTCGTCGACGACGCCCACCCGGCGATCGACGCGCTGATCGATCTCGGCGCGCTCGCCGGCGCGCCGGTCGATCCGACCAACGCGCTGCGGGCGCAGTTCGAGCGCATCCGCGAGGCCGTGCTCGCCGGCGCGCCCACGGTCCTGGTGGCCACCGGTCACGGCGGTCACCTCGGCCTGCGCGCGACCTCGACCGCGCCGCTGCTCGCGGGCGGCGCCTCCGGCCTGATGAAGACCCTCGCCGCCGAGTGGCCGACGGTGCGCGCGCGCGTGATCGATCTCGATCCCGCGGTCGATGCCGCGCACCTCGCCGCGCACGTCCACGACGAGCTCGGCGCCGCCGCCGGCCCGGTCGAGGTCGGCTACGATCTGGGCGCGCGCGTCGCGCTGTCGGTCGTGTCCGCGCCGCTCGCGGTGGTCGAGGGCCTCGCGCTCGATCGCGACGCGGTCGTGCTGGTCACCGGCGGCGCGCGCGGCATCACCGCGCACGTCGCGATCGCCCTGGCCCGCCGCTTCGGCTGCCGCATCGAGCTGGTCGGCCGCTCGCCGCTGCCGCCCGCCGAGGCGCCCGAGCTGGCCGCCGCGACCGACGCCCCGGCGCTCCGCAAGCTGCTGCTCGCGCAGCGCACCGCCGGCGACACCACGACGCCCGCGGCGATCGAGGCCCGCGTGACCCGCGTGCTCGCCGATCGCGAGATCCGCGCCACCCTCGCGGCGATCCGCGACGCCGGCGGCCGGCCGACCTACCACGCGGTCGACGTGCGCACGCCGGCGTTCGGCGCGCTCGTCGACGAGCTGTACCGCACCTACGATCGGCTCGACGGCGTCATCCACGGCGCCGGCCTGCTCGAGGACAAGCTGATCCGCCACAAGACCAGCGAGTCGTTCACGCGCGTGGTCTCGACCAAGCTCGCGGGCGCCACCGCGCTCGTCGACAAGCTGCGCGCCGACGTGAAGTTCGTCGTGCTGTTCGCGAGCGTCGCCGGCGCGTTCGGCAACCGCGGCCAGGTCGACTACGCCGCCGCCAACGACGCCCTCGACAAGCTCGCGCGCGGCCTCGACCAGCGCATCGCCGGGCGAGTCGTGTCGATCGACTGGGGCCCGTGGGGCGGCACCGGCATGGTCTCGCCCGAGCTCGAGCGCGAGTACGCGCGCCGCGGCATCGGCCTCATCGAGCCCGTGCGCGGCGTGGAGGCGCTGGTCCGCGAGCTCGACGGCGGCGGCGACGCGCAGGTCATCCTCATGGCCGGCGATCCGCGGGCCTGGGCCCCGCTCGCCGCGATCGCGCCGGCCGGCATGCCGGCGGCGCACCTGGCCCGCACCGACGCGCTGGCCCACGCCGATGCCTGAGCACACCGGGACGCGCGACACCGCGGTCGCGATCGTCGGCATGGCCGCGGTGTTCCCGGGCGCCGCCGATGTCGGCGCGTACTGGAGCAACATCGTCGGCGGCGTCGACGCGATCGCCGAGGTGCCGGCGGGCCGCTGGGATCCGGTCTACTTCGATCCGACGTCGTCGGCGCCCGATCGCTTCTACTGCAAGCGCGGCGGCTTCGTCGATCACGAGGCCACGTTCGATCCGATCGAGTTCGGCATCATGCCGGTCACCGCGACCGGCGCCGAGCCCGATCAGCTGCTCGTGCTGCGGGTCGCGGCCCGCGCCCTCGCCGACGTCACCTCGCGCGCCCACGACGGCGCCCGCACCGGCGTGATCCTCGGCCGCGGCGGCTACCTGACGCCCGGCATGGCGCGGCTCGCCGATCGCGTGCGCGGCGCCCAGCAGCTGGTCACCACGCTGGCCGAGCTGTTGCCCGATCTCGATCGCGCCACGCTCGATCGGATCCGCGGCGCGTTCCAGGCCAAGCTCGGCGACCCGGGGCCCGACGCCGCGATCGGCCTCGTCCCCAACCTCGCCGCGTCGCGCATCGCCAACCGCCTCGACCTGCGCGGGCCGGCGTACACCGTCGATGCCGCGTGCGCCTCGTCGCTGATCGCGATCGATCACGCGTGCCGCGAGCTCGCCGATCGCCGCTGCGATCTGGTCCTCGCCGGCGGCGTGCACGTCTGCCACGACGTCACGTTCTGGAGCGTCTTCACGCAGCTCGGCGCGCTCAGCCGCGATCAGGCGATCCGCCCGTTCGATCGCCGCGCTGACGGCATCCTGATCGGCGAGGGCGCGGGCATCGTCGCCTTGCGCCGCCTCGCCGACGCCGAGCGCGATGGCGATCGCATCTACGCGGTGATCCGCGGCACCGGCGTGTCGTCGGACGGCCGCGAGGCCAGCGCGATGCGACCGCGCCTCGAGGGCCAGCTCGCGGCGCTCGATCAAGCGTGGCGCGGGATCGATCGCGACACCGTCGGGCTGGTCGAGGCCCACGGCACCGGCACGCCGACCGGCGACGAGGTCGAGCTGCAGGCGCTCGCGCAGTTCTTCGGCGCGGCGCCCGCCGATCGCGCGCGCCCGGGCCTCGGCTCGGTGAAGTCGATGATCGGCCACGCGATGCCGGCCGCCGGCGTCGCCGGGCTCATCAAGGCCGCGCTCGCCGTGCACCACGGCGTGCTGCCGCCGACGCTCCACTGCGAGGAGCCGCACCCCGAGCTCGGGCGCGGCCGGTTCCGCGCGATCGCCGCCGCCGAGCCCTGGACCGGCGCGACCCGCACCGCCGGCGTCAGCGCATTCGGCTTCGGCGGCATCAACGCCCACGTCGTGCTCGATGCCCACGCGTCGTCGCTGCCGGCGCCGCGCCGACGCACCAGCGCCGCGCCGATCACGACCTCGCGGCTCGAGGTCGCCGACGATCCGCAGACCCGCATCCTCGCGATCGCCGCGCCGACCGTGGCCGCGCTGCTCACCGCGCTCGACGCAGCGCCCGACGGCCGCACGACGATCATCGACGGGCCCGGACCGTGCCGGCTCGCGCTCGTCGATCCCACCGCCGAGCGCCGCGCGCTGGCCCGCAAGGTGGTCGAGCGCGGCAAGGCCTGGCGCGGCAAGCACGACCTGTGGTTCGCGCCGGTCGGCCTCGCCGATCGCGGCGGCACGCTCGCGTTCCTGTTCCCGGGCATCGAGATCGCGTTCGCGCCCAAGGTCGCCGATGTCGCGCGCCACCTCGACCTGCCGCTGCCCGACGCGCTCGCCGCCGCGCCCACCGCCGGCGCCGCGACCGCGCGCGATCTCGAGCGCCAGGGCCTCGGCGTGTTCGAGCTCGGGCGGCTCTTGCACGTCGCGCTGGCCCAGGTCGGGGTGCGCCCCGACGCGATCGCCGGCCACAGCATCGGCGAGTGGACCGGCATGGCGGCGAGCGAGCTGATCCCGCCCGGCACCGTCGACGAGTTCGTCGCGGGGCTGCCGCCTGGCAGCCTCGAGGTCCCCGACGTGGTGTTCGCGGCCTGCGGCTGCGGCGCCGACGGCGCGGCGCTCGCGATCGCCGACCTCGATCAGATCGCGGTCTCGCACGACAACTGCCCGCACCAGAGCATCCTGTGCGGCCGCAAGGACCGCATCGCCACCGCGGTCGCACGGCTCACCGCGCGCGGCGTGCTGTGCCAGGAGCTGTCGTTCAAGTCGGGCTTCCACTCGCCGCTGCTCGCCGAGCACCTCGCGCTGCACCACCACCACCTCGCGACCCTCGAGCTGGGCACCGCGCGCGTGCCGCTGTGGTCGGCGACGACGTGCGCGCCGTATCCGTCGGATCCGGACGCGATCCGCGCGGTCGCGATCGATCACCTCGTGCAGCCGGTCCGGTTCCGCGAGCTGACGCTGCGCCTCCACGAGTCCGGCGTCCGCGCGTTCGTGCAACTCGGCGTCGGCAGCCTCACCGGCTTCGTCGGCGACACCCTGCGCGGGGTCGAGCACCTCGCGATCGCCGCGAGCTCGTCGACGCACAGCGGGCTATCGCAGCTCGCGCGCGTCGTCGCCGCGCTGTTCGCCGATGGCTTCGCGACCGCGCTCGCCGGCGAGGTCCCGACGACCGCGCCGAAGCCGACGCGCGCGCCGATGTCCTTGGCGCTGGGCGCGCCGCTGGTGCGGCTCGGGGACTCGATCGGTCCGCTGCGGATGCCGCACGCGGCGCCGGCCCACGCCTTCGCGCCGTCGTTCCCGAACACCGACGATCCGATCGTCGCCGAGCTGCTGAGCACGCTCGCCGAGGCCGCGGCCGCCGGCCAGGCGGTCGTCGATGCGTATCGCACCCGGCCCGCGCCGATCGCCGCGGCCGCGCCGGTGGCCGCGCCCACGCCGCCCACCGCGCCCACCGCGATCTCCATCCGCCGCCACATCTCCGTCGAGACCGACCCGTGGCTGCTCGGGCACTGCTTCTATCGCCAGCCCGCGGGCTGGCCGGCGGTCTCCGATCTGTACCCGGTCGTCCCGATGACGATGACCCTCGGCATGATGCGCGAGGCCGCGCGCGCCCTGGTGCCGTCGCTCACGCCGATCGCGATCGAGGACATCCGCGCGTACCGCTGGCTCGCGGTCGCGCCCGCGGTCGACGTCGAGCTGCGCGTCAAGCGGCGCGCCGAGACCGAGACCGACACCGGCGGCGATGTCCTCGTCGACGTCGAGGTGCCGGGCTACTCGCGCGCCACCGTGCGCATGTCCGCCACCGTGCCCCCGGCGCCTGCGCCAGCGCTGCCACCGCTCACCAACGCGCGGCCCGCGCCGCTGACCGCCGCGCAGATGTACGACGATCGCTGGATGTTCCACGGCCCGGCGTACCAGGGCGTCACCGATCTCGGCCCGATGGGCGACGACGGCGTCGACGGCGCGATCCTCGCGCTGCCCGCGCCCGGCGCGCTCCTCGACTGCGCCGGTCAGCTCATGGGCTGGTGGGTCATGCAGACCGAGAAGGCCGATCGGCTCGCGATGCCGGTGCGGCTCGAGAAGGTCGAGCTGTTCGGGCCCGAGCCGGGACCGGGCACGCGCACCACCTGCCGGGTCCGCATGCGCGCGGTCAACGCCCAGGACGTGCGCGCCGATCTCGAGGTCATCGTCGGTGACCGGGTCTGGGCGCGGATCACCAGCTGGGAAGATCGCCGCTTCGACTCCGACGATCCGGTCTGGGACATCCTCATGTACCCGGAGCGCCACGTGCTCGCCGAGCCGCGCGGCACCGCCAATGACGCCCCCGGTTACCACCGCGTCGTCGAGCACTGGCGCGGCGCCGCCTCGCGCGAGCTGATGATGCGGCGCTACCTCGGCGAGCCCGAGCGCGCCGCCCACGAGGCCCTCGGCCCGCGCCGCCGCCGCGCCTGGCTGCTCGGCCGCATCGCCGTGAAGGATGCGGTCCGCGCGCATGCGTGGGCGGCGAACCCCGACGCGCCGATTTTCCCGGTCGAGGTCACCGTCGCCAACGACGCCGACGGCCGGCCGATCCTCACCGGCCGATTCGCGGCTCTCCGCGTCTCGCTCGCCCACAAAGATGATGTCGCGGTCGCGCGGGTCACCGACGCCGCGCATCGCCCGGGCATCGACATCGAGCGCATCGAGGCGCGCGCCGAGACCTTCGCGACCACGGCGTTCCGCCCGGCCGAGATCGCGCTCGGCGGCGATCGCCCGCGCGACACCTGGCTGACCACGATGTGGACCGCCAAGGAGGCCCTCGCCAAGGCCCGCGGCACCGGCCTCGGCGATCCTCGCCGCTTCACGGTCGAGGCCGTCGACGGCGACCGCCTGATCGTCGATGGTCATCCCGTCTTCACGCACCGCGAGGGCGATCACGCGATCGCCTGGACCGATCTCCCCACCGACGAGCCAAGGCCATGATGTCCGCAGCCGCCCCCGCCGATCGCACCGCCGAGATCCTCCGCACCGTCGAAGAGCTGCTCATCGAGGTGGTCGGCGACGAGCTGACGCTGACCGGCCCGATCACCCTGGCGACCTCGTTCAACGCCGACCTCGAGCTCGAGAGCATCGAGTTCGTGGCGCTGGCCGAGAAGCTCCAGCAGCACTACGCCATCGACTTCGTGGCGTGGATCTCCGGCAAGCAGCTCGACGAGATCATCCAGCTGACCGTCGGGGAGCTCGTGGAGTACGTCGCGACATGTCAGTCGTAGCCGCCAACGGCCTCGGCTTCCACGTCCAGGAGCTCGGTGACCTCGGCGATGCCGGCGCGCGCGGCACGCCGCTGGTGATGCTGCACGGCCTGCTCCTCGGCAGCCTCGCGTCCTGGTACTTCACCGCCGCGCCGGTGCTCGCGCGCGCGCGCCGGGTCCGGCTGTTCGATCTGCGCGGTCACGGCCGCAGCGAGCTCGCCGCCACCGGCTACGATCTGCGCACGATGGCCGGCGACCTCGCCGCGCTCACCGCCGATCTGCCCGGCCCGATCGACCTGGCCGGCCACAGCTGGGGCGGCCTGGTCGCGCTGCGCTTCGCGCTCACCCACCCCGAGCGCGTGCGCCGGCTGGCGATCGTCGAGGGGCCGCTGCCGCCGTCGCGCGGCGCCGAGCTGACCGCGTTCTCCGGCGCGATCGGCACCACCGATCCGGGCGCGCCCGCCGATCCGGCGCTGCCCGGTCGCCTGCTCGAGGCGCTGCCGGCCGCGGTGCGCGAGCTGGTCGCGAGCGGTCGCCGCCAGGCCGAGCGGCTGGTGCGCTCGATCTACACGCTCACCACCCAGACCTCGCTGCTCGCGGATCTGCGCGCCGAGCCCGACTTCGACACCGCCGAGCTCGCCACCCTCGATCGCCCGGTGCTCTGCGCCTACGGCGATCGCTCGGCCTGCCTCGATGGCGGCCGCCGGCTCGCCGCCGCGCTGCCCGACGCGCGCCTGACCATCCTCCCCGGCGGCCACTACCTCCACCTCGAGGCGAAGGACGCGCTCATCGCCGCGCTCGACGCCCACTTCGCGGAGCCCGCGCATGGCTGACCTCGTCGCCAACGGCGTGCGCCATCACGTGCAGCGCCTCGGCAGCCCGAGCGCGCCGCAGACGGTCGTGTTCCTGCACGGCCTGGTGATGGACAACCTGTCGTCCTTCTACTTCACGCTCGCCAACCCGACCGCGGCCCACGCCGACGTCGTGCTCTACGATCTGCGCGGCCACGGCATGTCGGAGCGCCCGGCCTCGGGCTATCGCGTCGCCGACTTCGTCGCCGACCTCGCGGCGATCCTCGACGGCCTCGCGATCGAGCGCCCGGTCTACCTGGTCGGCAACAGCTTCGGCGGCCTGGTCGCGCTGGCGTTCGCCGCGGCCCACCCCGCGCGCGTCGCCGGCCTCGTGCTCATCGACGCCCACGACGGCGCCGGCGACTGGAGCGCGAAGATGTCGGCCACGCTCGCGCTGCGCGGCGAGGCTCGTGATTCGATGATCGCGGTCTCGTTCCAGAGCTGGCTCGGCCGCCACAGCGAGCGCAAGCGCACGCGCCTCGCGACCGCCGCGCAGGCGCTGGTCGAGGGCACCACGCTGGTCGCGGATCTCGCGGCCGCGACCGAGCTCGACGACGCCGCGCTCGCGCCGATCCGCGGCCCGGCGCTGGCGATCTACGGCGAGAAGTCCGACGTGATCGATCGCGGCCGCCGCCTGGCGCAGGCGATCCCCGGCTGCGAGCTGGTGGTCCTGCCCGGCTGCTCGCACTCCGTCATCTGGGAAGCCACCGATGAGGTCCGCCGCCTCGCGGTCGGCTGGCTCGCGGCCCGCACCCCGAGGATCGACTGATGGCGCGCTTCCTGTTCGTCGTCCCGCCGCTCACCGGCCACGTGAACCCGACGATCTCGGTCGCGCGCGCGCTCGAGGATCGCGGCCACCAGGTCGCGTGGGTCGGCCACCCCGGCGCGGTCTGCCCGCTGTTGCCGACGAGCGCGCGGCTGTTCGCGCTGTCGGAGCACGCGCCCGCCGAGCTGGTCGCGCAGGTCACCGATCGCGCGCGCACCACCCGCGGCGCCGCCGCGCTGAAGTTCCTGTGGGAGGACTTCCTGATCCCGCTGGCGCGCCAGATGCGCCCGGGCATCGAGGGCGCGTGCGACGAGTTCGCGCCCGACGTGATGATCTGCGATCAGCAGGCGGTCGCCGGCTCGCTGGTCGCGCGGCGCCGCGGCCTGCCGTGGGCGACGCTGGCGACCACGTCCGCGGGCGTGACCGAGCCGCTGGCCGGCCTGCCCGAGGTCGCGCGCTGGCTGCGCGAGCTCTATGCCAGCCTCGAGCGCGAGGCCGAGCTCGAGCCCGCGCCCGACGGCGAGCGCTCGCCGCACCTGGTGATCGCGTTCACCACCGAGGCGATGGTCGGCCCGCGCGATCAGTTCCCCGCGCACTACCGCTTCGTCGGCCCGTCGTTCGCCGCGCGCCCCGAGACCACGCCGTTCCCGTGGGAGGCGCTCGCGCCCGGGCCGCGCGTGCTCATCTCGATGGGCACGGTCAACGCCGAGTCGAGCGGCCGGTTCTTCGCGACCACGCTCGCCGCCTTCGCCGATCCCGCGCTCGCCGGCGTGCAGGGCATCCTGGTCGCGCCGGCCGCGGTGCTCGGCGACGCGGTCATCCCGCCCAACGTGATCGTGCGGCCGTACGTGCCGCAACTCGCGCTGCTCGCGAAGGTCGACGCCGTCGTCAGCCACGGCGGCCACAACACCGTCTGCGAGACCCTCGCCAACGGCACGCCGCTGGTGGTCGCGCCGATCCGCGACGACCAGCCGATCGTCGCCGATCAGGTCGTGGCCGCGGGCGCCGGCGTGCGCGTGAAGTTCGGCCGCGTGCAGGCGCCGGAGCTGCGCGCCGCGATCCGCGCCGTCCTCGATGATCCGTCGTACCGCGCCGCCGCCTTGCGCGTGCGCGACTCGTTCGCCGCGGCCGGTGGCCCTGCTGCCGCCGCCGCCCTGCTGGAGGGACTCTCGTGACCATCGTCAACCGCACCTCGTTCCTCTTCGCCGCCCTCGCCCTCGCCGCCTGCGGCCCCGGCGGCTCCGGTACCACCGTCGACGCCGACCCCGCGCACGTGATCGACGCCGATCCCGCGCACCTCACGCCGATGCTCATCCCGGGCGGCGGCGTGTCGACCGGGCCGGTCAGCGGCTCGCTCGCGGTCTACGTGATCCAGCCCGGCGGCTCCACGCCGATCGCCGGCGCGCAGGTCCGCATCGGCGCCGCCGACGCCGCCGCGCCGCTGACCGCGACCACCGACGCGACCGGCCTCGCGCTGTTCATGGACGCGAGCCTGACCGGCCCGCAGACCATCACCGCGACCGCCACCGGCCGCGCCGCCGCGACGTGGATCGGCGTCACCGGCGCCAACACGACGATCCCGCTCGCGCCGCTGCCCAACCCGGTGCAGATCGCGAAGGCCTCGGGGACGATCACCGGCTGGGACAGCCTGCCCGCGCCGTCGTCGTTCTCGCACTACAACCTCGCGGTGATCCTCTCGACGTTCACGGACGACGTCGGCGGTCCCGAGAACAACATCACGCAGCCAACCGCGAGCGGCACGCCGGTCAACACCTGCCTGACGACCGCGGTGTCCGCGGATCCGTGCGCGTGGCAGCTCGTCACGCGCACCGGCCAGCAGCGCCACGTCGCGGTGATCGTCGACGGCAACACCAACGGCACCAGCAACGACACCACCGACGACACGTACACGCTCATCGGCTACGCGATCGGCCCGAGCGCCACGCTCACCGCCAACCAGCAGGTCACCGGCGAGAACCTGGCGATCCTCCCGGCCAACCAGCTGGCGTCGTTCCAGGTCAGCTTCCCGGCCGCGCCCGCGGGCCTGCCCACCCAGGTCGCGATCCCGATGCTCGACCTCGGCGCCGATGGCCGCATCCCGTTCCCGCTGCCGACGATCACGCCGTCGAAGAACACGATCCAGGTCATCAAGAACAGCGGCGCCTACGCCGGCAGCTACATGGTGGTCGGCCTGGCCACGCCGTCGACCACCAAGAACACGCCGTACTCGACCACGATCGCCGCGGCCGCGACGTCGCCGGCCACCCTCGGCGCCTGGCTGCCCGCGCCGACGCAGGTCACCGGCACCGGCGGCGCCTACGCCTTCACCGCCGCCGCCGGCGCGACCCTGCACTCCGCCAGCTTCGCGCGCGCCGATGGCGCCACGATCTGGACCGTCAGCCTGCTCGACGGCTCGTCGTCGTTCCACCTGCCGGCGCTCACGCCCGATCCGCTCGGCACCGGCGCGCTCAAGCTCACGGTCACCGCCGCCGATGTCCCCGGCTTCGACGCGGCGGGCTTCACGGTCGACGAGCTCACCACCGGCCTGCGCCGCGCCGCCGGCGCGACCGCAAGCATCACGCACTGAAGGAGCGCATCGTGGCAGGCGATCTCTCGGTGACGGCGCTCTACACCTCGCAGGTGTGGGCCTGGGGCGGCCTCGCGGGCGCCGATCTGCTCGCGACCGTCGACGGCAAGCGGGTCTTCGACGTGACCAACGCGGCGCTCGGCGCGGCGAGCGTGTTCAAGCGCGACGCGGTGCCGCTGCGCTACGCGCTGCTGCATCGCCACGCGATGATCGATCACCTGCTGCGCGGCGCGCCGACCACCGACGTGCTCGAGCTGGCCGCGGGGCTGTCGCGCCGCGGCGCCGCGTTCAGCGCCGATCCGGTGCGGCGCTACACCGAGGTCGATCTGCCGGCGGTGATCGCGAAGAAGCGCGAGCTGCTCGCGCGCACCGACGCCGGCGTGGCGGTGCTCGCGCGCCCGAACCTGGCGCTGGTCGGCGCCGACGTCGAGACCGCGGCGCTCGGCACCTGGCGCACGCCGGGCGCGCCGCTGTTCGTGATCGCCGAGGGCCTGATGGTCTACCTGCAGGCGCCGGCGCAGCGTCAACTGTGGGCCAAGGTCGCGGCGCTCGGCAACGTCCGCTTCGTCTTCGATCTGGTGCCGTGGTGCGAGCAGCCGCCGCCGGGCGCGGTCGGCGCCGCGCTCGACAAGGCGATGAAGCGCTTCACCGGTGGCCGCGGCTTCGAGCGCGACACCCGGACCCGCGCCGACATGCGCGCCGAGCTCCTCGCCGCCGGCTTCGCGAAGGTCGACGTCCACGACTCCGCCGAGCTGGCCCGCGTCTGGAACCTTCCGTACCCGGAGAAGCGCACCGGCCAGGTGATCTTCGACTGCACGGCGCCGGTCACATAATCAGCGCCATCAATTCCGGTCGCTTGCGATGATCGTCGCGCGATCTCACGGCCGGCTGTCACATCGAGCTGTCGCAGGGGTCACCCTGCCGATGTTCGACAACAACTACGACAAGAACGACGGCGTCAGCATCTGGGGCCACGTGATGGACGGCGCGGCGACCGGCGGCATCGCCGGCGGCGTCCTCGGCGCTGGCGTGGGCGCGATCCCCGGCGCGATCCTCGGCGGCCTGGTCGGCCTCGGCACCGGCCTCTGGGACGATCACCAGGACTCGGTCGCGCAGGACGCGTGGTCGCACTCCAAGCTCGACGACAAGACGCTCGATCAGGTCGAGAAGAACGCGCTCGACATGGATCGCGAGCGCAGCGCCGCGAACCCGACCGCGCCGCACATGACCAACGCCGAGCAGGAGAAGATGGTCGAGCAGGCCGGCGCCCGCACGTTCCACCAGCAGCAGTCCGAGAAGATCGCCAAGGAAGGCGGCGGCAGCATGTGGGACTACCTGTTCTAGCCGCGCCTCGCTACAGGGCGCGGGCGCGACAGACGTCGCGGTACCAGTAGCCGCTCTGCTTGATGACGCGGCGCTGGGTCGGGTAGTCCACATAGACGAGCCCGAAGCGCTTCTTGTAGCCGTGGGTCCACTCGAAGTTGTCGAGCAGGCTCCACGCGAAGTAGCCATCGACCGGGCAGCCATCGGCGAGCGCGCGCTGGACCTCGGCGAGGTGGCGCGCGAGGTAGCTCGTGCGCTTCGGGTCGTTGACGGTGTCGCCCTCGAGGACATCCGGATAGGCCGCGCCGTTCTCGGTGACGATCAGCCGGGTCTTCGGGTACGCGCGATGCAGCCACATGAGCAGGTCGTAGATCGCCGTCGGCGCGACCTCCCAGCCCATGTCGGTGCACTCGACCTGCGCCGGATCCGGCGCGATGCCGTCGTAGCCCAGCACCGAGAACCGGGCCTTCTTGACCTTCGCGCGCGTGTAGCAGTTCACGCCGATGAAATCGACCGGCTGCACGACGGTCGCCATGTCGCCGGGCTGGATCCACTTCTTCAGGCCGAGCAGCGGGTTGAGCAGCGCCTTGTGATAGACGCCCTCGCTGTTCGCCTGCAGGAACAGGTGATTGAGCTGCTGCGCGGTCGCCGCGGCCTCGCGGTCGCCGTCGGAGCTGGTCGCGGGGTAGACCTGCGCGAGCGCGTTGGTGATGCCGACCTTCGCGCGCGGCGCCGTGGCCCGCAGCGCCTGCACGCCGAGCGCGTGGCCGAGGGTCAGGTGGTGCAGCACGGCCATCGCCTTGCGCAGCCCGCCGAGGCCCTTCTGCCCGGGCGGGTGCTCGCCGGCGAGGTAGCCCTGGAACATCATCACCGACGGCTCGTTGATGGTGGAGACGTACGGCAC